>JAIPCJ010000004.1 GCA_021738245.1 Methylotenera sp.
CATCGGCTTCTTTGGCTGGAGCTATGGCGGCTTCCTGGGCGCCCGCGCCATGCTGGATGCCGACACGCCGTTCGCTGCCGCCGTGGCCGTCGCGCCGGTGACCGACTGGACGCTCTACGACACCGCCTACACCGAGCGCTACCTGGGCCTGCCGGGCCCGAACGGGCAGGCGCCCAACTACGCCAGCGCCCACTTGCCTTCGCGCGCGGGCCTGCTGTCCAAGCCGCTGCTGCTGGTGCACGGCACGGCGGACGACAACGTGCTGTTCGAGCACACGCTGCGGCTGGTGGAGGCCCTGCAGAACGCCGGCAAGACGTTTGACCTGCAGATCTACCCCGGCAAGGCCCACGGCATTGCCGGCCGCGCCGCGCGGCTGCACCTGTACCGCACGATGGACGCCTTTTTCGAGCGCCATCTGAAAACCGGACATTGACGGCCCCCGAAGTGCGGGGGGGCGGGTGTCACCCTGGCCGGTGACGCCCGCGCGCGACGCGGTATCGACTCCTGGCTAGCATCCCACGCATCACCTGGAGGTCGCCATGTCCCGCTTCGCCCGCACCCTTGTCCTGGCCGCTGCAGCCCTCGCCGGCACCGCGTCCGCTGACACGCTGACCTTCAACGGCACGGCCGACGACTTCCTCAAGATCTTCATCTCGACGGACCTGAGCAGCCCGGGCCCGGTGGCTTTCGACAAGACTTCGGGCTGGAGCAGCGTTGGCACCACCACCCTCAACCTGCAGCCGGGTCAGAGCGTCTACCTGCTGATCGACGCCAACAATGCGTTCGGCGGCCCCGCCATGCTGCTGGCCGATCTCAGCCTCAGCGGCGAGACGCTGCGCTTCGCCAACGGACTCACCACGCTGACCACCGACACCACCCACTGGCAGGTGTCCGAAGTCGGGTTTTCCAGCCCGCTGTCGACGCCTGTGTCCATGGGCCAGAACCTGCCGGGACTGCAGATCTGGGGCGCGTTCTCGCCCGTCTCATCAGACGCGACCGCCATCTGGGCCTACAACGCCGACTGGTCGACCGGCCGTGTCGGGCACGCCTACTTCGTGACCCAGATCAGCGCCGTGCCCGAGCCAGCCACGGCGCTGCTGTGGCTCGGCGGCGCGGCCGTGTTGACGGCGCTGCGTCGCCGCTCGCGCTGACCGAGCGCCCAGTACAGTCCAGCGCATGACGCTGGTCTATTCCACTGATTTCGGCCGTGCCTGCGCGGGTTGCGGCCAGCCCGTGGCGCAATGCGCCTGCAAGGCGGCGGCCCGGCCCGTGGGTGACGGCATCGTGCGCGTCAGCCGCGAGACGGCCGGACGCAAAGGCAAGGGCGTGACCGTGGTGCGCGGGCTGCCGCTGGACGACGCAGCCCTGACGGCCCTGGGCAAGCAGCTCAAGGCCAGCTGCGGCAGCGGCACGGTGAAGGACGGCGTCATCGAGATCCAGGGCGATCATCTCGACAAGGTCCTGGCGTGGCTGAAGGCGCGCCCCGAGGGCTGGACGGTCAAGCGCGCCGGCGGCTGACGCCGCCCAGCCGAAGCCCGGTGCCGGGCCGCTTGCGCCCGGCCTGGGCCATCAGGGCGGCAGGCCCTGGCGAGCGCGTTCGCGGGCCAGGAAGTTCGCCTGTGCCTGGTCCCGCTCGCGCTGGACCCGGGCTTCGCGGGTCTCCCACTCGCCGCAGCTGAAGTAGGAGCCGCCGAACAGCCAGCCCATGAGGCTGGAGCCGTCCACGGCACGGGCGTCGCCGGCAGTGCAGACCATCGCGGCCTTGGAGCTGCTCTGCTCGGCCAGTGCCTCCTGCACGATCATCGAGCGAGACATCAGTACCGTGAGCGGCATGGCCATCGCCAGCAGCACGCCGCCGATCACCACGCCTTTGGCCCAGCGCGGCAGGCCTGCCGGCGCAGGCGCCGCGGTCGGCACCGCACGGGGGGTGGGCGCCTGAGCGCGCTTCAGCGGCAGGGTGGCGGTGGCGCTGGTGGAGCCGGTTGCCGTCTGGCCCGGGCGCCGGGTGCCGCTGCTGCCACCGGCACCGCTGAGCAGCCGGGGTTGGGCGGAGCGCGCGGTGGAGGAGGGGGGCGGGGGCGGAACGGTCGGCATGGGCAAATCAACAGCAGTCGGCATGCTAGGCAAGCGTCCGTCGCCAGATGTGAGCAATTGCAAGCCCGCGGGTCTGGGTGGCGGAATCTGCGCAGGAAGTCACACCCTGGACAATGCGGCATGAACCAAGTTCCCGCCTCCGCTCCTGAACTCGCCTTTGCCCGCCTGCCGCTGAGCCCGGCGATGCTCGCCAATCTCGACCAGCTCGGCTATCACCGGATGACGCCCATCCAGGCGGCCAGCCTGCCGCTGGCCCTGGCGGGGCAGGACGTCATCGGGGAGGCGCGCACCGGTTCGGGCAAGACGGCGGCCTTCTCCCTGGCCCTGCTGCACCGGCTGGACGCCGGCCTGGCTCGGGTGCAGGCCCTGGTGCTGTGCCCGACGCGGGAGCTGGCCGACCAGGTCACGCAGGAGATCCGCCGCCTGGCCCGCGCGGCTGACAACATCAAGGTGCTGAGCCTGTGCGGCGGCAGCCCGATGCGGCCGCAGATGGAGAGCCTGTCGTTCGGCGCGCACATTGCGGTGGGCACGCCGGGCCGGCTGCTCGACCACCTGGAGCGCGGCAGCCTGGATCTGTCGGCGTTGAACACGCTGGTGCTGGACGAGGCCGACCGCATGCTCGACATGGGCTTCGTGGAGGACATCCGTCAGATTGCCCGTCGGGCGCCGGCCGCTCGCCAGACCCTGCTGTTCTCGGCCACCTTCCCCGAGGGCGTGGCCGAGATCGCGGCGAAGTTCATGCGTGCGCCGCAAACCGTGAAGGTGGCCGGCGCGACCAGTGCCGCTGCGTCGAGCATCCGCCAGATCGCCTTTGAGGTGACGGAGGCCGAACGGCTGGACGCGGTGCCGCGCCTGCTGCGCGCCTATCGGCCCGAATCCACCATCGCCTTCTGCAATACCAAGCAGCAGTGCCGCGATCTGCAGGCGGTGCTGGCCGCACAGGGCCTCGTGGCGCTGGCCCTGCATGGCGACCTGGAGCAGCGCGACCGCGACCAGGTGCTGATCCAGTTCGCCAACCGCAGCGCGTCGGTGCTGGTGGCGACCGACGTGGCGGCGCGGGGGCTGGACATCGCCAACCTGGCCTGCGTCATCAACGTGGACATCAGCGCCGACGTCGAGCAGCACGTGCACCGCATCGGCCGCACCGGCCGCGCGGGCGCCGAGGGTCTGGCCTTGAGCCTGGCGAGCCTCGACGAAATGGGCCGTGTGGGCCGCATCGAGCAGCTGCAGGGCGCACCGTTCATCTGGCAGCCGTTGGCCAGCTTGCAGGACGCCGCCGGCGGCCCCTTGCTGCCGGCCATGGACACCTTGCAGATCCTCGGGGGCCGCAAGGAAAAGATCCGCCCGGGCGACATCCTGGGCGCCTTGACCGGCGAGGCTGGCTTCACCGCGGCGCAGGTGGGCAAGATCAACGTGACCGACTTCCACAGCTACGTTGCCGTGGAGCGCAGCATCGCCAGGGAGGCTGTGCGCCGCCTGTCGCTGGGCAAGCTCAAGGGGCGCAAGGTGAAGGTGCGGCGCCTGGCGGACCTGGCGGACACTGGCGATAACACGGGCCGTTAGCAGCCGGCGCCGATTCGCGGTGAACTCTTCCCCTGGCGACGCCGGGGTGGCCGCACTACATTGGCCTGCGTCTTTGCGCCCGCCCCATGCCCCACCGTCGCCACATCGTTCAGGCCGGGGCCGCCCTGCTTGCCGGGGCGGCTGCTCCGGCGCACGCGCAAGGGCTGGTGCTCACGCTGCGCTCGCCCGACAGCGAGACGGATCTTCGCAACGCCTACATCCGCGATGCGGTGCAGCTGGCCCTGGACAAGACCCGCGCGACCGACGGCGGCTACCGGTTGCAGGTCTCGCCGCCGATGAACAAGCGGCGCGCGCTGCTCGAAGCCGCGCAGCAGTCGGTGCCCAACTTCCTTGTGGCGACCGGCCCGGATGCAGGCCGTGCGGCGGGGTTGGTGCCGGTGCTGTTTCCCATCCATCTCGGCGTGAACCGCTATCGGGTGTGTTTCGTGAACGCCGAGCGCCGGGCCCTGGTGCGCGAGGCCACGACGCTGAGTGCGGTGGCCCGTCTGAAGCACGTGCAGGGGCGCGGCTGGGCCGATGCCGACATCCTGCGCGCCAACGGCTTCACGGTGTCCGAGATCGCCACCTACGAGGCGCTGTTCCAGATGATCGCGCTGGGCCGTGCCGACATGTTCTGCCGCAGCGTGCTGGAGGTGGGCGAAGAGGCGCGGGCCCACGCCGGGCTGAAGGGGCTGGCGCTGGATGACAGCCTGCTGCTGGCCTATGACCTGCCGCAGTACCTGTACACGCATCCGGGCAACCAGGCGGCCATCGACCGTGTGGGCCGCGGCTTGCGGATGGCGTTCGCCGACGGCTCTCTGCAGGCGCTGCTGCGCCAGCATCTGCAGACCTCGCTCGCGCTGCTGAACCTGCCGCAGCGCCGGTTGATGACGCTGAGCGTGCCGACGCCCGCCGTGGTCGAAATGAACGACCGTCCCTTTCACCTGGATCTGCTGCGCCGGCCGTGACATGTTGGCGGTCAGCCCGCCCAAGCCCGGGGTGTGTGGCCGGCGGTGCGAACTTTTCCCGGGTGATGACCGCGGGCGGCGCCTACTGTGGTGGCACGACGAGGTGCCCCATGAACTCACGCGCTGCCATCCCGACCTGTGACGACTACGAACTGCGGTTCGAATCCCTGTTCCAGTCGGGGCGCGCGCTGGCCTTTCCGTGTGATGCCCAGGGGGGCGTCCGGCTGGATGCCCTCAGCGAGCGAGCGCGGCAGAACTACCTCTTCGCGCGCGCCGTGGTGGGCCGGGACTACGCCAACCCGGTCGTGTTGCGCAGCGGCCCGAACCGAGTCTGAAGCCGGCGTCGCGCGCTTGTCACAAGTCAAGCGAAAGGCGTCGGGGCCGTGCTCGAATCGTTGCATGCAAAGAACGACTGGAGACAGCGGTGCGGCTGCGTCGCCGGCTCAAGCGGGTGATGCGGCTGAACTGGCGGAATCGGCGGAAGCGGCCCGACAGCCGGCATCGGCCCTGCGACGCCGGCTGTGCGGCGCCAGCTTTCTCTCCTGCCTGCCTCTGACAAGCCCCGCAGCCGAAGCGCCACTGCACATCGAAACCATCCAGTCCGAGCCCTTCGGTCGCCTCGGGCCGCAAGGGCCGAGCGGGCTGATGTACGAGATCGGTCTGCTCATCGCCCAGCGCGCGGGCCTGCCGGCCGAGAACCATGTGGTGCCCTATGCCCGCACGGTGCTGAGCTTGCAGAACGGCACGGCCGACATCGTGCTGCGCTTCACCAATGACGAGCTCCGCCAGGTCGCCCATCAGGTGGCACCGGTGCTGCAGCTGCCCACGGTCGTGGTGAGTCGGCATGACTCGCCGGTGCGGCGGCTGGAGGCGTTGTCTCACCGCACGCTAGCGGTCGCACGCAGCTTCCCCGTGCCCGAGCGACTGTCGCAAGTGTCTGGGCTGCAACTGCAGGGCGTGAACAACAACGAGCACGCCATCCAGATGCTGATGGGCCGGCGCGTCGATGCCGCCTAGGGCAGCAACCTCGGCCTGTTCGGCGCGGCGCGCGGGCTGGGCCTGCCGATGCAGGCCTTTGCCGCGCCGGTGGTGGTCGAGCAGCAGACGTTCTGGCTGCATCTGTCGCGCAGTCGGGCCACGCCCGGGCTGATCGAGCGCCTGAGCCAGGCCGTCGAGGCCCTGCAGCGTGAGGGCGCCATCCAACGCCTCTACCAGCGTGCGCTGGCCGCCTTCGGCGACGACCGCATGCCGGCCTGAGGCAGCCAAGCCGGCAAGTCGCCGCTCATTTGGCGAAGCTGTCCTTCAGGCCCGTGATCTTGTTGAAGACCGGCTTGTCGGCGCGGTGGTCGATGCGGTCCGTCACGAAATAGCCATGCCGCTCAAACTGCCAGCGTGCTTCGGCCGGCGCATGGGCGAGCGACGGCTCCACAAAGGCCTGCACCACGCGCAGGGAGTTCGGGTTCAGGAACTCGATGAAGTCCCGCCCGCCCGCATCCGGCTGGGGCTCGGCAAACAGTCGCTCGTACAGCCGCACCTCAGCCGCCACCGCCTCATGGGCACCCACCCAGCCGATGACGCCCTTGACCTTGACGCTGTCGGCGCCCGGTGTGCCGCTCTTGGTGTCCGGCACCAGCGTGGCCAGCACGGCCGTCACGTCGCCGTTGGCATCCTTCTCGGCGCCGGTGCATTCGATGACGTAGCCCGCCTTCAGCCGAACCTTGTTGCCGGGGAAGAGCCGGAAGTAGCCCTTGGCGGGCACCTCCATGAAGTCCTCCGCTTCGATCCACAGCTCGGGGCCGAGCGAGAACCGGCGCAGGCCCAGCTCCGGCTTGTGCGGATGCGCGGCCACCTCGCAGGGCTCACGGTGATCGAGGCTGCCGAACACCTCGGCGAAGTTGGTCAGCTTGAGCTTGAGCGGCTGCAGCACCGCGAAGGCGCGCGGCGCCTGCGGTTCGAGGTCGGCGCGCAGGGCCTGGTCGAGTACGGTGTCGTCGATCCAGGCGTTTTGCTTGCTCGCGCCGGTGGCCTCCACCATGGCGCGCAGGCTGGCGGGCGTGAAGCCACGGCGGCGCAGGCCCACCAGCGTGGGCATGCGCGGGTCGTCCCAGCCGCTCACGTGCTTTTCTTCCACCAGCTGGCGCAGCTTGCGCTTGCTGGTGACCACGTAGTTCAGATTCAGGCGGCCGAACTCGATCTGCTGCGGCAGTGGCCGGGCCAGCAGGCCGAGGTCGGCCAGGTGGTTGAGCAGCCAGTCGTAGAAGGGCCGCTGGTCTTCGAACTCCAGCGTGCAGATGCTGTGGGTGATGCGCTCCAGCGCGTCCTCGATCGGGTGCGCGAAGGTGTACATCGGGTAGATGCACCACTTGTCGCCCGTGGCGTGATGCTCGGCATGCTTGATGCGGTAGAGCGTCGGGTCGCGCAGGTTGATGTTGGGCGAGGCCATGTCGATCTTGGCCCGCAGCACCATGGCGCCGTCGGGGTGCTTGCCGTCGCGCATCTCGCGCAGGCGTGCCAGGTTCTCGGCCGGGCTGCGGTCGCGGAAGGGGCTGTTCACGCCAGGCTTGCCGAAGTCGCCGCGGTTCACGCGCATCTCTTCGGCCGACTGCTCGTCCACATAGGCCAGGCCCGCGTTCACGAGCGCTTCGGCCGCGGCGTACATGAAGTCGAAGTAGCTGCTGGCCTCGTAGAGGTTGTCACCCCAGCTCCAGCCCAGCCACTGCACCATCTCCTTGATGGCGTTGACGTACTCCAGCTCCTCCTTCTCGGGGTTGGTGTCGTCAAAGCGCAGGTGGCAGGCGCCGCCGTAGTCTCGCGCCAGGCCGAAGTTCAGGCAGATGCTCTTGGCGTGGCCGATGTGCAGATAGCCATTGGGCTCGGGCGGGAAGCGGGTGCGGATGCGGGCTTCGTCCAGCGGTGCGCCGGCATGGTGGGCCGCATCGCCCGGCGTGCCGGCGAAGTGGCGGCCGGCGAAGGCGCCGGTCTCGAGGTCGTGCTCGATGCGCTGGCGCAGGAAATTGGTGGCCGGCGCCGCGGCTGGGGAGTTGTGGCTCATCGGGGGGCTGTTGGAAGCGGAGGACCGCGCCGGAGAGACCCGGCCCGGCAAAGGTGGCGCGATTTTACGGAGCCGGCGGGTGGCCCCGCAGCGGCAGCCGCACATGCGCAAGCCCGATGCTGATCCACACCGCCACGCTGAAGTACAGCGTCATCCACACCACCTCGCTGTGCCAGTGCGCCCAGTCGTGTGACACCTGCCAGCGGCTGCCCGCGTCGGCCAGCCCGGCGGCCAGCGTTGGATACAGGCGGCCGGCGGCCTGGTCGGCCTGCCAGCGGGCCCAGTACATCGGCACGTCGACCGCGAACATGTAGACGGCATAGAGGCTGCCGGCGGCGATGGCCAACCCCAGCCAGCGCCGCCCGCGCGCCGACGCATCACGCCACAGCATCGCCATGCCCAGCACGCTGATCACGGCCACGGTCCCCCAGAGAGACTCCTCCACCACATGGCCGATGTTGCGCGTGGTGAGCACGGCATACCAGGAGTTGACCTCGGCGATCACGATGAGCGGCAGCACCGCATGCGCCAGCCACAGCACCGGGCGGCGGTGGTGGGCGAGGGCGCAGGCACGCAGCAGCAGGGCCCACTGCGCGGCGAAGCTGAGTTCGGCCAGCGTCGCCACGGTGCGGCCCACGAGCACGCTCGACGCGAAGGAGTCGACCATCACCACCCGTGGCACGTCGAACACCGGCAGCAACGAGCGGTAGCCGCAGCCCAGCACATACAGCGCCGACAGCAGCAGCTGCAGCCGCTGGTGGGGCCAGGTGGTGCCGTCAGGGCGGTTGCGGTGCAGCCAGGCGGTGGACACGGTCCACGCCACCAGGTTGGCGCCGGCAATCGCGCACAGTGCGTGCCACCACAGAGTTGCGTCCTCCATGCGAACCTCCCGGAACCTGTTGCTGGAAGACGCTTGTACGGCGTGGCCGCCGGGCCGTCAGTCAGCGGTGTCTGATTTCGCGCGAAAGAGCCGCTGCCAGGTGACGTCAGTGCTCACGGCCCAGCTTGAAGACGCCGACGACCTCGTTCATGCGCTGGGCCTGGCCGCGCAGGCTGTCGGCCGCCGCAGCCGCTTCTTCCACCAGCGCCGCGTTCTGCTGGGTGACGCGGTCCAGCTGCGCCACCGCTTCGCTGACCTGGCCGATGCCGGTGGTCTGCTCCTGGGTGGCCGAGCCCATCTCGCCGATGAGGTCAGCCACGCGCTTCACCTGGCTGACGATCTCGGTCATGGTGCTGCCTGCTTCGCCCACCAGACGCGAGCCGGCTTCCACGTCGTCCACGCTCTGGCCGATCAGGCCCTTGATCTCGCGGGCGGCCTGGGCGCTGCGCTGCGCCAGGGCGCGCACCTCGCCCGCCACGACCGCGAAGCCGCGGCCTTGTTCACCGGCACGGGCGGCTTCCACCGCAGCGTTCAGCGCGAGGATGTTGGTCTGAAACGCGATGCCGTCGATGGTGCCGATGATGTCGGCGATCTTGCGCGAGCTGGCCGAGATGTCGCCCATCGTGCTGATGACCTTCTGCACCACCTCGCCGCCGCGTACGGCGACCGTGCTGGCCGATTGCGCGAGCTGCGTGGCGGTCTGCGCGGTGTCGGCGTTCTGGCGCACCGTGGCATTCATCTGCTCCATGGAGGCGGCGGTTTCCTCCAGGTTGGCGGCCTGTTCTTCGGTGCGCTGGGACAGGTCGGCATTGCCGCTGGCGATCTCGCCGGCACCGGTCAGGATGGAGTCGGCGCCGTGGCGCACCTGCTGCACGATCCTGACCAGGCCGTCGTTCATCTCGCCCAGAGCCGAGAGCAGCGCGGCGATCTCGTCGCGGCCGTCGGCGTTGATGGACACGGTCAGGTCGCCGCCGGCCACGGCCTGCGCAAACCCGACGGCGCGCCGTACCGGCTCGGTGATGGAGCGCGTGATCAGCCAGGCCATTCCGCCACCGAGCAGCAGGGCCGCGAGGGTCAGTGCCACCGTGGTGCCCGCGGCCACCGTGCGGGTGGTTTCGGCGCGCTGGAATTCGGCAGCGGCTTCGTCGATCTGCAGTTTGACCAGCTGGTCTGCCAGGTCGCGCGCCTTGGTGCCGAGCGGCAGGGTCTTTTCTTCGTAGATCTGCAGTGCCGTGCTCATGCCGCCGGTGGACAGCGCCGTGCTGACAGGCAGCAGACCCTCCTCGATGAAGGCCTTGCGCGCCGTGACGAAGCGCTGGGCCAGCTCACGCTCGCTATCGGTCAGCTTGCTGGCCAGATACTCGTCCAGCACGGTCTGGCCGCGCTTGATGTTGGCGTTCAGTTCGTCGCTGCGCCGCTTGATCTCGTCGAAGCCCGGCGAGCGCAGCATCTCGACAATGATGAGGCGGTTGCGCGTGGACAGGTTGTTCAGCTCGCCCAGCTGCGCCAGCGGCACGGTGCGGTCGCGGTAGACCGTCTCCAGCCCGGCAGCGACGCGGAAGATCCCGACGACCCCCACCGCAGCCACGATCACCATCAGCGCCAGCACCGCGGTGAATGCGATCCCTAAACGGCTACCAATGCGCAGTTGCTTCAATGCATTCATGCCTTGTCCCCCGTGTGTTGCCCTGTCGAGCGGGCTCACGGAGTCTGCATGAACGGCGCAGGCGCGTCGACGCCTTAGCGACGTCGGCTGTTGCTTCCACCCAGAATGCTGCCCAATACGCCACGAATGATTTCACGGCCCACGGCCGAGCCGATGCTGCGCACGGCCGATTTGGCCGCCGTCTCGGCCAGACCGGGATGGCGCCCGCCCCGCGGGCCGGTGGTGCCGAAGAGCACGTCTTTCAGGCCATCCATGAGCCCGCCGCCACCTTCCGCAGGGGCTGGCGCCGGCGCGCTGCCGCCTTTGAACACCTGACCTGCCTCTGCCGCCATGCCGCCACCGGTCGGTGCGGGCGCCTTGGCGCCGCCAGCCGCCTGGCCGGTCAGCTTTTCGTAGGCAGACTCGCGGTCGAGCTGCTTCTCGTAGACGCCCGCAACCAGGGAGTTGGCGATCAGCTGCTGGCGCTGTGCCGGGGTGATCGGGCCGATCTGGCTGCCGGGTGGGAGCACAAAAACCCGCTCGGTGACGCTCGGCCGGCCTTTCTCGTCGAGCAGGCTGACCAGCGCCTCGCCCACGGCCAGCTCGGTGATGGCGGCGGCGATGTCCAGCCCCGGCTTGGCGCGCATCGTTTCCGCGGCGCTCTTCACCGCCTTCTGGTCGCGCGGGGTGAAGGCGCGCAGCGCATGCTGCACCCGGTTGCCGAGCTGGCCCAGCACCGCATCCGGGATGTCGAGCGGGTTCTGGGTCACGAAATACACGCCGACGCCCTTGGAGCGCACCAGGCGCACGACCAGCTCAATGCGCTCGACCAAGGCGTCAGGTGCGTCCTTGAACAGCAGGTGGGCCTCGTCGAAGAAGAACACCAGTTTGGGTTTGTCCAGGTCGCCCACTTCCGGGAGCGTCTCGAACAGTTCCGACAGCATCCACAGCAGGAAGGTGGCGTACAGCCTGGGCGCATTCATCAGCTTGTCGGCCGCCAGCACGTTGATGACGCCCAAGCCGCCTTCGGTCTGCATGAAGTCGGCGATGTTGAGCATGGGCTCGCCGAAGAACTTGTCGCCACCCTGCGCCTCGATCTGCAGCAGGCCGCGCTGGATGGCGCCCACGCTCGCCGCTGACACATTGCCGTACTGCGTGGTGAACTGACTCGCGTTGTCACCCACGTACTGCAGCATGGCGCGCAGGTCTTTCAGGTCCAGCACGAGCAGGCCGTTGTCGTCGGCGATCTTGAACACCATCTGCAGCACGCCGGCCTGGGTCTCGTTGAGCGCCAGCATGCGCGACAGCAGCAGCGGCCCCATGTCCGACACCGTGGCACGCACCGGGTGGCCCTGCTCGCCGAAGACATCCCACAGCGTCGTGGGGCAGGCGACCTTTTCGGGCGCGTCCAGGCCGCGGTCCTTCAGCGTGGCCAAGAGTTTGTCGCTGGGGTTGCCCGGCTGGCTGATGCCGGTCAGGTCGCCCTTCACGTCGGCCATGAAGACCGGCACGCCGATCTTCGAGAAGCTCTCGGCGAGCTTTTGCAGGCTGATGGTCTTGCCGGTGCCCGTGGCGCCGGTGATGAGGCCATGGCGATTGGCCAGCGCAGGCAGCAGGAAGCACTCGGTCTCGCCGTGCCGGGCCAGCAGGATGGGGTCAGTCATGAGGCGTCCTCTAAAATCAATGGCTAATCAACGATAAACGGTCTGCTGCAACGGCAGTCCCCCAGGAGCCACACATGGCCGGTCATTCCAAATGGGCCAACATCCAGCATCGCAAAGGTCGCCAGGACGAGAAGCGCGGCAAGATCTGGACTCGCATCATCCGTGAGATCACGGTCGCCGCGCGCCAGGGCGGCCCCGACATCAAGGACAACCCCCGCCTGCGCCTGGCGGTGGACAAGGCCAAGGCCGCCAACATGCCGGCCGACCGCATCAAATACAACATCGACAAGGCCAGCGGCAACATCGATGGCCTGACCTACGAGGAAATCCGCTACGAAGGCTACGGCATCGGCGGCGCGGCCATCATGCTCGACACCATGACGGACAACCGCGTGCGCACCGTGGCTGAAGTGCGCCACGCCTTCAGCAAGTACGGCGGCAACATGGGCACCGACGGCTCGGTGGCCTTCCAGTTCAAGCATTGCGGCCAGTTCCTGTTCGCGCCGGGCACCTCGGAAGACAAGGTCATGGAAGTGGCCCTGGACGCCGGTGCCGAGGACGTCATCACCGGTGACGATGGCGCCATCGAGGTGCTGACGGCTCCGGCCGACTATGAAGTCGTCAAGGCCGCACTGGAGGCGGCGGGCCTGGTGCCTGAGCTCGCCGAGGTGACCATGCGTGCCGAGAACACCATCGAACTTACCGGCGAGGATGCCGAGCGGATGCAAAAGCTGCTGGACGTCATCGAAGACCTGGACGACGTCCAGGCGGTCTACCACAACGCCGAGCTCAACTGATGCGAGTCCTTGTCATCGGCAATGGCGGCCGTGAACATGCCCTGGCCTGGAAGCTGGCGCAAGCAGAGCGCGTGAGCCAGGTGTTCGTCGCGCCCGGCAACGGTGGCACCGCGCGCGATGAGCGCCTGCAGACCGTGCCCATCGGCGTGACCGACGTGAAGGCGCTGGCGGAGTTCGCCATCGCCCAGAAGATCACGCTGACCGTGGTCGGCCCCGAGGCCGCGTTGGCGGCCGGTGTGGTCGATGAGTTCCGCGCGCGCGGTCTGCGCATCTTCGGCCCCACCCAGGCGGCCGCGCAGCTCGAAAGCTCCAAGGCCTTCGCCAAGGACTTCATGAAGCGCCACGGCATCCCGACCGCGGCCTACGAAACCTTCTCCGACGCCGCCGCAGCGCATGCCTATGTCGACGGTCGCGGCGCGCCCATCGTTATCAAGGCGGACGGCCTGGCGGCGGGCAAGGGCGTGGTCGTGGCGATGACGCTGGCCGAGGCGCACGAAGCCATCACCTGGATCCTGGAAGACAACAAGCTCGGCGTGACCCACAACGCGGGCGGTGCGCGCGTGGTCATCGAGGACTTCCTGGCCGGCGAAGAGGCCAGCTTCATCGTCGTGTGCGACGGCAAGCACGTCGTGTCCCTGGCCACCAGCCAGGACCACAAGCGCCTGCTGGACGGCGATGCCGGCCCGAACACGGGTGGCATGGGGGCCTACTCGCCCGCGCCGGTGGTGACGCCCAACGTGCATGCCAAGGTGATGCACGAGATCATCCAGCCCACCATCGCCGGCATGGCCAAAGACGGCCATCCCTTCACGGGCTTCCTGTATGCCGGCCTGATGATCGACGAGCACGGCCAGCCGCGCACCGTCGAGTTCAACACCCGCATGGGCGACCCCGAGACCCAGCCCATCATGATGCGGCTCAAGAGCGATCTCTTCGAGCTGCTGATGCATGCCACCGACGGCACGCTCGACCAGGTCGAACTGCAGTGGGACCGACGCGTCGCGCTGGGCGTGGTGCTGGCGGCGGAGGGCTACCCGCTGCAGCCGCGCAAGGGCGATGCCATCAGCGGCCTGCCGGGCGACGACGACGAGGCCATGGTCTTCCATGCGGGCACGGCCATGGCCGATGGCCAGCTGGTGACCAGCGGCGGTCGTGTGCTGTGCGTGACGGCACTGGGCGAATCGGTCCGCACCGCGGCCCAGCGGGCCTACGACGTGGTGGCGGGCATCCAGTTCGCCGGGCGCCAATACCGATCCGACATCGGCCACCGGGCCATCAAGCGTTGAGCCTCACGCCCACCGTCCTGACCGGGCCGCTGCACCCTCACGGCCGCCAAAGCCGTCTGGCCCGTGGGGTGCTGCGCCTGTTCGGCTGGCGGGTGGACTCGCCCGGGCTGCCGGCAGAGCAGGGCGTGATCCTGGTCTACCCGCACACCTCCAACTGGGACTTCGTCGTGGGCTTGCTGGCCAAGTGGGCCCTGGGCCTGCAGCTGCGCTTCTGGGCCAAGGACAGCCTGTTCAGCGTGCCGGTGCTGGGCCGCTGGGTACGGTATCTGGGCGGCGTTGCGGTGGACCGCAGCAGTCGGCATGGCATGGTGGGCGACACCGTGCAACAGATGCAGGCCGCGGCCGCGCGCGGTGAGCGCTTCTGGCTGGCCGTGGCGCCCGAGGGCACGCGGTCGCTCACCACCGGCTGGCGCACCGGGGCCTACCAGGTGGCGGTGCAGGCCGGCGTGCCGGTGGGCCTGTGCTACTTTGATTTCCGCGAGCGGGTGGTGTCCCTGACCCGCTTCGTGCAGTTGACGGGCGACATGCCGGCCGATTTCGCCGCCTTTGCCGCCTATCTCGGCCCCCGGGTCGGCAAGCGCCCGGCGCTCGCCAGCCCCATCCAGCCCCGTGCCACATCGCCAGGTCCGCGCCCATGAATTCACAAGCCGTTCGCGACTATCTGCTCGACCTGCAACAGCGCATCGTCACCGCGCTGGAAGCGGCTGATGGCAACCCCTTCCTGCGTGACGGCTGGAGCCGCGAGCCCGGCGGCCGCCTGGAGGGTGATGGCCTGTCACGGCTCATCGAGGGCGGTGCCGTCATCGAGCGGGGTGGTGTCAACTTCTCTCATGTGAAGGGCCGTGTGCTGCCGCCCTCGGCCACGCAGCACCGCCCGGATCTGGCCGGCGCGCCGTTCGAGGCCATGGGCGTGTCGCTGGTCATCCACCCGCACAACCCCTTCGTGCCCACGGTGCACATGAATGTGCGGATGTTCGCCGCCCTGCCGGAGAACGCACCGGCCGTGACCTGGTTTGGCGGCGGCATGGACCTCACGCCCTACTACGGCTACGAGCGCGACGCCCAGCACTTCCACCGCGTCTGCCGCGACGCGCTGGCGCCGCACGGGCCTGACCTGCACCCGAAGTTCAAGGCCTGGTGCGACGAGTACTTCTTCCTGAAGCACCGCAACGAGCCCCGCGGCGTAGGTGGCATCTTCTTCGACGACTATGCCGAGGGCGGTTTCGACCGCGGCTTCGCGCTGATCCAGTCGGTGGGCGACGCTTTTGTGTCGGCCTACCTGCCCATCGTCGAGCGTCGCCAGGGCTATGCCTACGGCGAGCGTGAGCGCGAGTTCCAGGCCTACCGGCGCGGCCGTTATGTCGAGTTCAACCTGGTCTGGGACCGCGGCACCTTGTTTGGCCTGCAATCGGGCGGTCGCACGGAATCCATCCTGATGTCCATGCCGCCCCAGGTGAGCTGGCGCTACGACTGGGCGCCCGGACCCGGCACGCCCGAGGCGCGGCTCTATACCGACTTTCTGCGTCCGCGTGACTGGGTGAACGAGACGCCCACGGGGCTGTGGCTTTGACACTGGCTCTGTTTGGCGGCAGCTTCGACCCGCCGCATCTCGGGCACCTGGCCTTCGCGCGATTCGTGCGGGACGCACTGAGCCCGGATCAACTCGTCTGGCTGCCCGCGGGCCGGCAGTGGCAGAAGCCCGACCAGGTCATGGCGGCCGGTTCCCACCGGGCGGCCATGATTGCCCGCCTGATCGCGTCGGAGCCGCAGTTCCGGCTCGATGAGCGCGAACTGCAGCGCCGTGGGCCCAGCTTCACGGCGGACACGCTGCGCGAGTTCAGCAGCGAGAATCCCGGCGCGGAACTGATGTTCCTCATCGGCCAGGATCAATACGCCCGGCTGCCGACCTGGTATCAGGTCGAGACGGTCGTCTCGCTCGCCACGCTGGTGGTGGTGCCGCGTGGCGGTGAAGCCGTTGTCACCCCGCCGGGCCTGCCGCCGCACCGCCTTCGTGTGCTGGCGCTGCCCGAACTCCCGATTTCGTCCACCGCCGTGCGCGACGCCGTTGCGCAGGGCCAGGACATCAGCCCCATGGTGGGCGCCGAGGTCGCGAGCTATATTGCCTCGCACCGCCTCTACGAGAAAAAGTAAAGCATGGACATCCGCAAGCTGCAACGCGCCATCGTCGATGGTCTTGAAGACGTGAAGGCCCAGAACATCGTCGTGTTCAACACCGAGCATCTGTCGCCGCTCTTCGAGCGCGTCATCGTGGCGTCGGGCACGAGCAACCGGCAGACCAAGGCCCTGGCCTCCAGCGTGCGCGAGACCGTCAAGGGCCGCGGCATGCAGGTCATGCGCACCGAGGGCGAGGACAATGGCGAATGGATCATCGTGGACTGCGGCGCGGCCGTGGTGCACGTGATGCAGCCCGCCATCCGCGACTACTACCGACTCGAAGAGATCTGGGGCGGCAAGCCCGTCAAGTTGAAGGTCGGCAGCGGCGAGGTGAAGCTGGTCAAGGCGTCGGAAGACGAAGCGCCGGTCAAGAAGTCGCCGGCCAAGGCTCCCGCCAAGACAGCAGCCAAGACGGCGGCCAAGGCACCGGTCAAGGCCGCCGCGAAGACCCCGGCCAAGAAGGCCGCCCCTGCCGCGAAGAAAGCCACTCCCGCCAAGAAGGGCGTGAGCCGCGTGGTGGGCGCCAAGACGCCGGTGGCCAAGACCATCAAGGTGGGCGCGGCCAAGCCGGCCGCCAAGAAGACCAGCGCCAAGCCTGCAGCCAAGCCGGCTGCCAAGAAGGCGGCCCCGGTGAAGGCGGCGGCCAAGAAGGTGGCAGCGAAGGCGGCACCGGCCAAGGCTGCCGCCAAGAAGACCGCAGCCAAGAAGGGCTGATGCGGCTGTTCCTGGTGGCCGTGGGCCAGCGTCAGCCGGCCTGGGCCGACACGGCCTATGACGACTTCGCCAAGCGCTTCCCGCCCGAGCTTCGGCTGGAGCTGAAGGCGGTCAAGGCCGAGACGCGCGGCAGCAAGACGGCCGAACAGCTCATGGCCGCCGAGGCCGCGCGCATCGAGGCAGCCCTGCCAAAGGGCGTGCGCCGCATCATCCTGGACGAGCGCGGTGAACGCCGCACGACGGTGCAGTTGGCCGAGCGGCTCAAGCTCTGGATGGGGGAGGGCCGCGACGCCGCACTCATCATTGGCGGGCCTGACGGCCTGCACCCCGACCTCAAGGCCACGGCCGACGAGACCCTGCGCCTGTCTGACCTGACATTGCCGCATGCCTTTGCCCGCGTGTTGCTGGCCGAGGGCCTGTACCGCGCATGGACCGTCACCACCGGTCATCCCTACCATCGCGAATGACGCCCTTGCTCTACCTCGCCTCCCAGAGCCCGCGCCGCCTGCAATTGCTCGGGCAGCTGGGCTTGCATCCTGAATTGCTGCTGCCTGGCGACAACGAGGACGCGGAGGCCCTGGAGGCCGTGCAGCCGGGCGAGGCGCCCGAGGTCTATTGCGTGCGTGTCACTCGCGCCAAGCTCGATGCCGCCGTGGCGCGACGCCTGGCGCGCGGCCTGGCGCCTGGCGTCATCCTGTGCGCCGACACGACCGTGGCGGTCGATCAACTCATCCTGGGCAAGCCGGCCGACGACGCCGATGCGGCGCGCATGCTGGCGCTGATGTCGGGCCGGCAGCATCGCGTCATCACGGCGGTCGCGGTGTCGGATGGTGTGCGGTGCGAGCAGGCGCTGCAGGTGTCCGCCGTCGAGTTCGCCGCGCTGACGCCGGCGCAGATCGAGCGCTATGTGGCCAGCCGGGAACCCTTTGGCAAGGCAGGGGCTTATGCCATCCAGAGCCAGGCTGCGGCCTGGATCGTGAACATTTCAGGCAGCTACTCGGGCATCATGGGGTTGCCCCTCTTTGAGACGGCGACGCTGTTGGCCAAATTTGGCCTCGACGTTTGAGCGGCTGGCGGGCCTCCCCGCCGCGGTCGAGTCCTGACGCCTGCGCGCATGCCCGTGCGCAACCGTCAGCATTCAAAGGTTCGCGATGGAAGACATCCTGATCAACTGGTCACCGCAGGAGACGCGCGTGGCCGTGGTCGAGAACGGCGCGGTGCAGGAGCTGCACATCGAGCGCACGTTGGAGCGGGGCCTGGTGGGCAACGTCTATCTCGGCAAGGTGGTGCGCGTGCTGCCCGGCATGCAGAGCGCCTTCATCGACATCGGCCTGGAGCGTGCCGCCTTTCTGCACGTGGCCGACCTGCACACCGCCTCGCAGTTCGGCCACGGCCGCAGCCATGGCCACGACACGCCGCCCACCCCGATCGAGCGCCTGGTGTTCGAAGGCCAGCCCCTGACCGTGCAGGTCATCAAGGATCCGATCGGCACGAAGGGCGCGCGACTGTCCAGCCAGATCAGCATTGCAGGTCGCATGCTGGTTTACCTGCCGCAGGATGAGCACATCGGCATCAGCCAGAAGATCGGCTCTCCCGAAACTCGCGAATCCCTGCGGGCGCGCATGCAGGCGCTGGTCGGCACCAAGGAACAAGGCGGCGGCGGTGGCTTCATCCTGCGCACCAACGCCGAGGATGCGACCGACGAGGAGCTCGCTGCAGACATCGCCTACCTGCGCAAGACCTGGCACCAGATCCGCGACAAGGCCCTCACCACGCCGCCGGCCAACCTGCTGCATCAGGATCTGAGCCTGGTGGAGCGCGTGCTGCGTGACCTGGCCAGCGAGCGTACCGGGGCCATCCGCATCGACTCCCGGATGCAGTACGACGTGCTGCGGCAGTTCGGCGAAACCTTCATGCCAGCCGCCACTGCCAAGCTGGAGCACTACCGAGGCGAGCGTCCGATCTTCGATCTGTGCAACGTCGATGCCGAAATCGCCCGGGCGCTGGCGCGCAAGGTGGAGCTGAAGTCCGGCGGTTCGCTGGTGTTCGACCAGACCGAGGCGATGACGACCATCGACGTCAACACCGGCGGCTTCGTGGGCGCCAAGAACTTCGACGAAACCATCTTCAAGACCAACCTCGAGGCGGCCGGCGCGATTGCACGGCAGCTGCGTCTGCGCAACCTCGGCGGGATCATCATTGTCGACTTCATCGACATGACCAAGGAAGAGCACAAGGCCGCGGTGCTGAGCGAGTTCAAGAAGCAGCTCAGCCGCGACCGCACCAAGGTGACGGTGGGCGGCTTCACGCAACTCGGCTTGGTGGAGATGACGCGCAAGCGCACGCGCGAATCGCTGTCGCGCATGCTTTGCGAACCGTGCCCAACCTGCGAAGGGCGTGGCCAGGTGAAGACGGCGCGGTCGGTCTGCTACGACATCCTGCGCGAGATCCTGCGTGAGGCGCGGCAGTTCTCGCCGCGCGAGTTCCGCGTGGTGGCGGCGGCCAACGTGGTGGAGATGCTGCTCGACGAGGAGAGCGCGCATCTCGCGGGCCTGTCGGACTTCATCGGCAAGCCGATTTCGCTGACGGCCGAGCCCACCAACCAGACCGAGCACTACGACATCGTGCTGCTGTAACGGCCCGCCGTGCGGGCTGCCGTGGCCGACGCGGCCTTGTCTGACGTTACATCTCGGCCGCGTGCGGCAAAATGCCGCGCCATGCTCGAACCTACCGCGTTCTCCCTGGCGACCTTCTCGCGCCGCCGTCTGGTGACCTTGTCTGCCCTGTCCAGCTTGATGGCGCTGGGCGCTGCGCCGGCCCTGGCCCAGGTGCGCATCGACATCTCCGGCGTGGGGGGCTCGCGCATCCCGGTCGGCATCGTGGACTTCCGCGACGACGCCAAGGCCTCGACGCAACCCATCGCCGCCATCGTGCGGGCCGACCTGGAGCGCAGCGGCTTGTTCCGCAGCGTGGACACGCCGGCTGGCCTGAGCGAGACCAGCACGCCCGTCTGGGCCGACTGGCGTGCGCGGCAGGCCGATGCGCTCGCGGCGGGCTCCGTCACCCGCCTCGCAGATGGCCGGCTGGACATCCGCTTCAAGCTCTGGGACGTCGTCAAAGGCAGCGAACTCGTGGGGCAGGCACAGGCCGTCCATCCGGACGATGCTCGCCTGGCAGCGCACCGGATTGCCGACACCATCTACGAGAAGCTGACGGGCGAGAAGGGCGTGTTCGCCACCCGCATGGCCTACGTCACCAAGGCCGGCCCGCGCTACAGCCTGGTGGTCGCCGACGCGGACGGCGAGGGCGCCAAGGTCGCCCTGACCAGCCCCGAGCCCATCATCTCGCCGGCCTGGGCGCCCAATGGTCGTGAGCTGGCCTACGTCAGCTTCGAAAGCCGCAAGGCCACGGTCCGCATCCAGGACGTGCAGACCGGCCAGCGCCGCGTGCTGGCCGACTTCAAGGGCACCAACAGCGCGCCCGCGTGGTCGCCTGACGGTAGCCAGTTGGCGCTGAGCCTGTCGCGCGAGGGGGGCACGCAGCTCTTCGTCATCAACCGTGACGGCTCGGGTCTGCGCCGGCTGACGCAGAGTGGCGCCATCGACACCGAAGCCTGCTATGCGCCGGACGGCAGCAAGATCTACTTCGTCAGCGACCGTGGCGGCGGCCCGCAGATCTACCGCATGCCCGCCGGTGGCGGCGCGGCTGAGCGCGTGACCTTCAGCGGCAACTACAACATCAGCCCGGCCATCAGTCCCGATGGCCGCACGATGGCCTACATCACGCGCACGGGCGGCGCCTTCCGACTGTCGGTCATGGATCTCGGCACCGGGCAGTCGCAGCAGATCAGCGAGACGAACGACGACGAGAGCCCGGCCTTCTCGCCCAACGGTCGGCTGATCGTCTATGCGACGCGCGCGGGCGGCAAGGAGGTCCTGATGACCACCACGCTCGACGGCAAATTCAAGACGCCACTTCTTGTCACCCTGGTTGAGGTTCGCGAACCGACCTGGGGCCCTTTTACACGCTAGTAACTTGACAGTGCGGACGTTGTTGGACAATGCAGCGCCCGCGCCGCCGATGGTGACGTGAGTCCAAACTCTTTCCTGCCCCCGTCCGTTGTGGAGAACATTCGAATGAACCTGACCCGCTTTGCGCTCACCCTGACCGCTGCCGCCGTGCTCGCCGGCTGCGCTTCCAACGTCAAGTTGGATGATCCCGCGCCGGTCAAGACCGCTGAGGCCAAGCCCGCCGTCACGGCCCCGGCCCAGCCCGCACAGCCTGCCCAGACCGCCGTGCCGACGGTGGACCTGTTCGCTCAGTACACCCAGCAAGTGCAGGACAAGCGCGTCGTCTACTTCGATTTCGACAGCGACGTCGTCAAGGAAGAGTACCGTCCCCTGATCGACCTGCACGCCAAGCGCCTGAACGCCAACAAGAAGGCCGCCCTGAACCTGGAAGGCCACACCGACGAGCGCGGCGGCCGCGAGTACAACCTGGCCCTGGGCCAGCGTCGCGCCGAAGCCGTGGCCAAGTCGCTCACGCTGCTGGGCGTGGCCGCCAACCAGGTCGAGGCGGTGAGCTTCGGCAAGGAGCGTCCGGCCGCTCAGGGCACGGGTGAAGAAGTCTGGGCCAAGAACCGTCGCGTCGAGCTCAAGGACAAGTGATCCCCATGCGCGCTCTGCGACTGACGCTCACGGCCCTGGCCGTGGGTGCGGCCTTCATGCAGCCCGCGCGGGCGGGCCTCTTCGAAGACGATGAGGCCCGCAAGGCGATTCTTGAGCTGCGCAACAAGGTCCAGGCCAACGAGGACGCTGCCAAGCAGCGTGCCGATCAGCTCAATGCGCTCATCCAGGAGCAACTGCAGCCGCTGCGCCGCAGCCTGCTCGACCTCAACGGCCAGATCGATGCGCTGCGTGGCGAGATCGCGAAGCTGCGTGGGCAAAACGAGCAACTGGCCCGCGACCTGGCCGATACGCAGCGCAAGCTGACCGATCAGTCGCAGTCCGTGGAAGCGCGCTTGAAGCCGCTGGAACCGCAGAAGGTCAGCCTCGACGGACGCGAGTTCCAGGTCAGCCCGGATGAACGCAACCAGTACGAGGCGGCTATCGGCCTGGTGCGCCGCGGCGAGTTCGCGGATGCGGTAGCAGCGCTCAACGCCTTCCTGAAGCGCTACTCGGCCAGCGGCTACACCGACTCGGTGCGCTTCTGGCTGGGCAACGCCCAGTACGGCAAGCGCGACTACAAGGACGCCATCGCGACCTTCAAAGCCTTCATCGCTGGCAACCCCGATCACCCGCGGGCTGCCGAGGCTCTGCTCGCGCTGGCCAACTGCCAGATCGAGTTGAAGGACAACAAGTCGGCCCGTCGCAGCCTGGAAGACCTGATCAAGGCCTACCCCTCGACCGAGGCCGCGCAAGCCGCCAAGGAACGCCTGCGCGCGATCAAGTGATGCTGGATCAGCAAGACGCTGATCTGGAGCGCCGCTTCGGAGGTCTGCGTCGCCTGCATGGTGACGCGGCCTACGGCCATCTGCGCCGCGCGCACGTCGCGGTGGTGGGGCTGGGCGGCGTCGGCTCTTGGGCCGTCGAGGCCCTGGCCCGCAGTGGCGTGGCGGCCCTGACGCTGATCGACCTCGATCAGGTTTCCGAATCCAACATCAACCGCCAGATCCAAGCCTTGGGATCGACCGTCGGCATGGCCAAGGCGGAAGCATTGCGCCTGCGCATTGCCGACATCCATCCGGGTTGTGCCGTGCGGGTCATCGAAGAATTCGTGGAGCCGGGCAACTGGCCCGCGCTGTTGGGCGAAGAGCGTGTCGATGGCCTGATCGACTGCTGCGACCAGGTGCGGGCCAAGGCTGTTCTGGCGGCTTGGTCGCGGGAGCAGGGCATCCCGTTCGTGACCGTCGGCGCCGCCGGCGGCAAACGCGAGCCGCATCGCGTGCAGGTCGACGACCTGAGCGAAACCACCCACGATCCGTTGCTGGCGGCCCTGCGTCAGCGGCTGCGCAAGCACCATGCGGCACCTCGGTCGGGCCGCATGGGGGTGGCCTGCGTTTACTCACGCGAGCCGGTGCATTTGCCGCTGCAGACGGAGGGTGAGGCCTGCGAGGTGGACGGCAGCCTGAACTGCCACGGCTACGGGTCGAGCGTGGCCGTGACAGCGACCTTTGGCTTCTGTGCCGCGGCCGAATGGCAGCGGCTTCACCTGGCCCGCGCCATTGGGCGCTGAACAAGCCAACAAATTCTCAAGAAAGCTTGCGCGGCTTCAGAAATACTGCCTATAATGGCAGGCTCTGCTTGACGCGGGATGTTAGCTCAGTCGGTAGAGCAGCGGACTTTTAATCCGTTGGTCGCAGGTTCGAATCCTGCACATCCCACCAGAATTTGGATCTTGTTTCTTGAAACTTGATCCGGCGTCTGAAAAGGCGCTATAATAATTGGCTCAGCAAGATACTCTGGCTGAATCAAGGGCTCTTAGCTCAGTTGGTAGAGCAGCGGACTCTTAATCCGTTGGTCGTAGGTTCGAATCCTACAGGGCCCACCAAGTTTTCTCTTGTGAATCAAGCACTTAGCGCCAAGCAGGCCTAAGTGCTTTTTTCATTCCTGATCGTCTGTAGGCGCCGGTGTATGCGTGGCGCCACAAACCACATTCAGAAGTCGGCCTACATCATCACGCTTGTGTTGCAGCGCAGCGGCCCTCAAAATCATTGCATCAGCTGGGGCGTAGACCCCGGGTCGGCCAAGGACAGGCCGTACGGAGAGAAACATGGCAACGCACGGATCAGTTTTCTTCGCCTCCGGCACTGTGGCTGGAGAGCGCCCTATGAGCGTTTTCGGCACGCGTCAGCCGGCCGAGCCGTTGGTGCGCGAGGTTGTGCGCTTCGCACCTGCAGCCGACCAGTACAAGGCACTTGAGCGTGCAAGCCAGCGTCTCGCGGATGGCCGTAGGGTCTTTGAGGACTCCGTGCAGGACGCGGCCGGTGAGTAACTGCTTCCCCCGAGGCACTGATCTCCCTGCGCAATCGCCGCTCTTCTGGGTAACCCACAAAGACAGGTACCTTCGGCAGCTCCTGATCAAGGACATTGAGGCCGACACCAGCCGCTCCCTGGTCGTCTACTTCGCTGACTGCAACGTGGCAGGCGCGCAGCTGGACGGTAACGACGATGTCTATGTCGCTGAGCTGCTGAACGCTTGCCCGAAGGGTGGGCCGGTGGATTTGCTGCTGGAGACGAACGGCGGGCTTACCGACGCTACTGAGAAAATCTGTGCTGTGCTTCGGGCGGCTACTAGTGATCTCCGCGTTATCGTGCCTCGGCGAGCCAAGAGTAACGGCACGGTCATCGCTATGTGCGGCAAGACCATCGTCATGGGTATGGAGTCTGAACTCGGCCCCATCGACCCGTCTATCAATGGCGTGCCGGTTGAGTTTGTGCTGAACGCACCTCCGGGCACCATGTCGGTCATCGACCTTCAGGTGGCGGAAACCGCCCGCAAGCAAACTCAGAAGCTGGCTTCAGACTTGCTGTCCACCGGCATGCTCAAGGGCACCGCGCCGGACGAAATCACGGCGCTCGTCAACAAGATCGCGACGCGTGATAAGTACCACTCGCACGGCTCTGTGATCGACGCCAGCGAAGCGGCAAGCCTCGGACTCCACGTTACCAATCTTGGCCAAGACGATCCTTTGTGGCGCAAGGTTGGGCTGCTGCGCGCCATGTACCAAGTTGACTGCGCGAACTACGGCTACGCAAAGATCTTCGAAGGCACGCGCGTAAGCCTGGTTGTTGCAGCGCCTCCCGCCAAGCCCTAAGGATCACTCCTTCGGCGGCGGCCCCATCAGCACCGCCGAGATAGGCGCATTGCCCTCGCTCCAGGCCACCCAGCCCTTGTAGGAGCGCACAGCCTGGGCCGAGGGGATGCCGAACACATCGCCCAGCAGCCGCACCACCGCGGCCACCGCGGGCTCGTCCACCTCGCCCTGGTGGATCTGCTGCGCCGCCTTGCCCACGTCGGTCACGATGCGGCCCACCGGCGGGCCGGCGTAGGGGTAGCCGCCCACCAGCCCGGACAGCTCGCGCACGCCCACCACCAGGCCCAGCAGATAGCCCGCCTGCCACTCCAGCACCTTCTTGGCCCACTTCTCGGGGTCGTCTGAGCCACCACCGCGCAGCAGCTCGGTGAGGGCCGCCGGCACGATCGCAGGGATCACCGACAGCAGCGCCATGTCCGCCAGCCAGCCGGCCACCGCCTTGGGGTTGCGGAAGTCGGTGGCCGCGGTGCGCTCGGCGGTGAGGTTCAGCGTCACGCTGAAGTAGCTGTAAAACTGGGTGAGCATCGGGTGCTTGCGCTGGATCTCGGCCAGATCCTTGGTCTGCCCGCCGCCCTGGCTGCTGATCACCGCCTGGTCAGCCTGGGCCACCGCCGTGGCCTCGTCCATGCCCTGTGCCAGCGCCTGCTCGTAGCGCCCGATCCAGGTGGGCACGTCGGCAATCTGCTGGCACTTCGTCGTGAGATAGAACAGGCCGGCGTCAATCACCTGGCTCGTCTTGCTCTGGCCCTGCACCCGGCCGGCGATCTCGCGCAGCTCGCGGTTAAAGGTCTTCGCGCGCAGCCGCATGAAATCGGACTTCTCGCTGATCCACGTCATGGAGCTTTCCATGCGCGCCGCGTCACCGCCCCAGCGGGCCAGGCCGCGCAGCACCGGCGCCGCGCCGATGCGCACCATGCTCTGGGTGATGCCGAAGGGCTGCATCAGGGCGGTGGTGAACGACAGGCCCATGGTCGCCCGGCTCACGTTGGCGCGCAGCTTCATGAGGGCTTGGTCGATGGCCGTGCCGCTTACCACGTCGGCGGTGGCGATGCCCTGCAGATCGTCCTTCAGGGTGCGGATCACCGCGGGCCCGTAGTGCTCGCGGATGGCGCCGTCGATCAGCTTGTTTCCCAGCAGCCGGTTGGCGTCGGACAGCCACTCCTGCCAGGCCAGGTTATGCACCACCTCATTGACGTGCTGGGTGATCACGCCCAGATCCTTGCGAAGCGGCCGGTCCTTCACCATCTCGGCGCGGGCCTTGGTGAAGCCGCGGCGCGTCGTCGCGCGGACGTAGGCACCGGAAAGCATGTCCTTCGCCACCTGGGCCGCGTCGTGGCTCTCGGCCTTGGCCGATCGCGCGGTGTCGTACTTGGCGGGGTAGTACCCGCCTCGCATGGGCACCTGCGTGCCATCGCTGGCCGTGGCCACCCAGGGCGAGGCCTCCACCTTGTCCTCGGACACGCCCGAGACGCGGAGCTGCTGGGCCTGGATCTCGGGCCAGAAGCTGTCGATGTACTCGTGCACGTCGTTCACAAACTGCAGTTCCACCGGCGACAGCGTGCGCACGATGGCATCCACCTGGGCCTGCGTCCAGCGGTCGCCGTCGAGCAGGCGCTGGCGGTTGCCCTCGTTGCCCCAGTTCAGCGCGACCGACAGGCGGCCGGCCCGGGTGAGGCTGGCGCCGATCTCGGGGATGAACACCTTCGCGCCCGTCGTGCCGCCCTTCAGCGCCATGATCGGCTTGTAGATCTCGGCCAGCTTCAGCGTGGCCTTCTCGATCATCACCTGCTCGCGCGTGCCGGCGTCGTTCATCGGCCGCACCAGGGCAGACCAAAGCGGCCCGGCGTCCTTGCCGCCGTCCATCTGGTGCACCAGGCTGCTCAGCTTGCGGTGAGCCGCGGCCATGCCCTCCAGCCAGGGCTTCACGCCTCGCTCACCCTCCAGGGCCACGGGCCGCTTGGCGCCACCGTTGGCCACGATGCTGCCGGCGATGGTCTCCACCGTCTCGGCAAACGTGCGCGCGTCGCGCTGGGTGAGCAGCCGCTCCTTGAGCCGGCCGAGGTGCTCGATATTGCGAACGGTATCGAGTAGGCCGCGCAGCTCCTCCACCGTCATGTCCTTGAAGCTGGTACGCGCGGCCTCGTTCAGCAGCCGCTCGTCGACGGCCGGCGCAAACCCTTGCTCCTCCTGCGATGCCACCCAGGCGGCGAGGCTCTTGCGCTTGTCGATGGCCTTGAGGCTCTGGCCGGTGCGCAGGTCCACCCGCTCCAGCAGTTGGTCGATCTGGTCGGCGTACTCGGGCCCAATGGCCTTGCGCGTGGCCGCGCTGTCGAACTTGCCCAGGTAGTCGACGGCGCGCTCCACCTCGGCCAGCGTGGCGGCCGTGGTCTTGGCCAGCATGTGCTGCAGGGTCTGCTCTCGCTTCGCGCTGGCTGCGGTGGCCAGGTCGCCTTTCTTGAACGCTGCGGCGGCCTGGCGGCCCGCACGGGCCTCGGCCGCGGTGAACTGCCCCGGGCGCAGCTCGCGCACCTTGCGGCGGGCGATAGCGGCCTCGGCGAACTCGCGCGCGGCGCGGTTGGCGATCTGCACGCCACCGACGGCGCGGGCCAGCGCATTGGCCTCGGTGCTCAGCACCCGGGCCCGCGCGTCGTTCGCGATGGCGGCATGCGCGGCGCGCTCCAGCGCGGCGGGGTCGTAGAGCTCACCGTGGCGCTCCAACATGAGCTGATCGGTGCGGGCCTCGATCACGTCGGCCGGCTTGTCGAGAGTGGCGAGGAGCTTCACCAGCTCGTCACCCGAGCTGAGCCCATAGGCCTCGGCCACCAGATCGGCCGGCATCGCGTTGGGGTCGTTGGTCGCCACGCCGTGCGGCAGGCGCTCCACCAGCTCGGGATGCGTCTCCTTGATCTCGGGCAGCGACAGGCGCACCGGCTGGCCGTCCTCGGTCTTGCCGCGGGCCAGATCGCGCCAGGCCTGGTAGATCGGGAGGGCGTTCACCTCGGCCGCCACCTGCTCCTCGATGGCTGCGCGCTTGGCCTGGGCCTCGCGGTCGAGCTTGCGCAGCGCGCGGGCCTTGCTGTTGGCGATGTACTGCAGATCCCGGATGCTGGCGCCCTGCAGTGACGCCACCGCGTCCTCGATCGCCTGCTGGCCCTGGGCCTGGTAGGTGGCGAACTCCTCGGGCGTCATGCCGGCGGCCTCGGCCGAGGTGAAGAGCGGGGCCCCGCCGCGGCGTGCTGCGGTCGCTGCAATCTGCTCATCCGTCGCCAGCATGCGGTCCATCACCGCGCGCACCTCGGGGGTGAGTTCCACATCCAGCGCGGTGAGCTTGCGATACAGCGCCACCAGCCAGCCGCGGAAGCGGGCGAACACCTTGGCCAGCTCGGTGGTGGGCGCCTTGCCCTCCATCAGGTAAGCCTCGAAGCCGCGGGCGAACTTCTCGTGATGTTCGCGCTGCTGCTCCAGCGTCATGTCCTGCCACGTGGCCAGATCCTTAACGCCGAACCAGTCGAGCAGCGTCTGCATGTCCTGCCGCATCTGCGTCGGCGCTTCGCTGCGGCTCGCCTGGGTGATGGCCGTGTCCAGAAAGAAATGCCCGCTCTCGTGAAGCGGCGTTGACAGGTCGGCGCCCTTCAACAGAGCAATGGTCTTGCTGTCGGGCGCGTAGAGGCCGCGTGCCTCGCCGCTGGCCTGGTCGAACACGCTGCCGGGCCGTGCTGTGTCGAGCTGCGACACGATGCGCGGCACCAGACCCTGAATCTCGGCCGGCGTCAGGTTGTTGCGCTCGGCGGATGTGGCAATGAACGCCGACAGCAGCTCGGCGTACTGGGCATTGGCCTGGGGCGTGAACCGGCCCACCTTGGCCAGCGCATCGGCCACCGACTGTCGGGCCTGGGCCACTGCCTCGGCGCGCGGCTCCAGCGCGGGCTCGGGAGGAAACAGGCGGTCCACCTCGGCGCGCAGCTCGTCGTCCGGGTTGAAGGCTTGGGCCTCGGCCTGGCTCATGGCCTCGGGCGTCTTGCGGATGTGCTGCACCAGCTCGGGCACGTCGGCCAGGTGCGCAGCCAGGTCGCCCACCTTGATGGCGATGTCACCGCCGGCGGTCTGTGCGTCGGCCAGTTGCTCGGTGATCTCCTTGGGCAGCGCGGCCAGCTTCTCGGGCGGTACCGACTGCGCGAACGTCTTGGCGTCAATGAACACCTCGGCGTCGTCGGCCGCTGCGTTGGCGAACTCCGCGAAGGTCTGCGGGTCACGCTGGCGCAGCTTGCTGGCCTTGGCCGCTTCCAGCAGTTGCGCGGCCTCGGCGGCGTCGGCCTTCGCTTGCTTGGCCTGGGCCATGCGCTCGCGCACCGTGCCGCCTGCGATGGTGGCCACCTCGGCGGGTGCGTGGAAAGCCTCGCCCACGATCTCGGCCAGGATGTTCCCGGGGTCCAGCTCCTGGCCGGCTGCGATCTGGCCGCCGGCCTCACCCAGGCCGCCGAATGCGCCCTGGATGGGCGTCTGCGTGGCGAGGTTCGCCAGCTCGCGCGCCACCGGCGCCTTGGTCAGCACCTTGCCGGGCAGCGCCAGCCGGCTGGCCAGGCCGCCCGATGCGGCGTCCACGGTGCCCACGATGGTGGCGTGCGCCATGGCCTGCGCGGCTACCCGCTGCATCAGCCGGGTGTCCTTCGCGGCCTTGGCCAGCGCCTCGGGGTCGTTGAGGTCTACACCCTCCTTGCCCAGTGCCTCCAGCAGGCTGCTGCCGTAGTCGGTCACGAAGCTGCCGGCACCCATGGTGCTGGCCTTCATGATCGGGCCGCCCGGCACCACAGCACCAGCGGCCAGGCCCGGCGCGTTCTGCACCAGGCTCTCCGGGCCGATGCTGGCGATGAACTTCACCGGGTCGGTGACGAACGCAGAGACAGCCTCGCCGAAGGTCTTGGCCTGCATCACCTGCTGAGTCACTGCGGGCGAGGGATACAGGGCCTTCTCTGCCTGCAGCGTGGCGATGCTTGCCGCCTGGCCGCCTGCCGCCTGCCCGAGGCTCGCCCGGTACTGGGCGCGCTGCTCTGGCGTCATGTACTGCACGCCCGCAGGGTCTGCGGAGTCGAGCACTCGGCCGCCGGCGGCCAGCGTCGCCTCCACCCGGTCCAGGTCGGCCAGCGCGTTGGCGTTGGCGCGCAGCGCGGTCGCGCTGAAGTTCTGCTTCAGCCCCGGGATGCCGCGGCGGAAGCTGTTGGCCAGGGTCTCGTAGAGGCTCAGGCTGTCGATGTCGTCATGCGACTGCGCAGCCGCGAAGGGCTTGGCGCGCAGGAACCCGGCCAGCTTCGGCGCGGTGGCCAGCTTGGCGTCGGCATCATCAACAGCGGCCTGGACGCGCACGTCCTGCAGGTTGCGCAGGATCACCTCCTCCGGTGCCGGGTAGCGGCGCGCCAACCTGGCCGCCTCGCTGGCCTGTTCGGGGTTCGTACGGGCTGCAGCCTGCAGCGTCAAGCGCTGTTGCGCCTTTTCGCCCTGCAGCACCTGGCCGACGGCGTCGTCGATCAGGTCGCGCTTGGCCTTCTCGGGCTGGGTGCCGATGGCACCGGCTACTGCGTCGTCGATGGTGATCATTCGATGCCCTTCCAGGCCTTGTACGCCTGCGTGATCTGTGCGTCAGTCGGTGCGGCCACGCCGCGGGCCTTGAAGCGCTTCACCAGCTCGGCGCGGTCGGTGCTGCTGATGTCGGGCACGAACTTGCGGCCGGTCACCACGCTCTCGGCGTAGCTCTTCGCGTTGTCGTTGAACCAGCTCGACTGGCCCGGCAGCATCAGCCGGTCAAGGATCTTGGTCTCCTCGTCGGGCGTGGGGTACTTGCCCGTGCGCTGCTTGAAGGTCTCGCGCTCGCGGTTCGCGGCCTCGGAGAACGTGCCCTTCTTCTTGTCGTCCTTATCGATGCCGAGCAGGTTCCAGCGGTCCTCGATGCGGCGCAGCCAAGTCACGCCGTCTGCGCTCTGCTTGGGGTCAAGGATTTCCCGCTGCTTGGTGTAGAGCTGCTCCAGGTCGGTCTGGCTCAGCTTCATGCTGTAGGCCTGCAGCCGCTCCTGGGCGAATGCCTGCGGGTCTCGCACCAGCATTTCCCAGAGCTTCGCGTGGGTGGTGGGGTCAGTCGGCACCGGCTTTGCGCCCAGCATGGCCAGGTGCTCGGCGCGCTGGCGCAGATGGTCCTGGAGCTGCACGCGCTCGCGGCCATCCATGCCCGTCAGCACCGCCTCGGGCACCTTCTTGCCCTGGCCCACCAGCTGCCAAGCCTGGTCGGAGAACTTGCGCTCCTCCTCCTGCTTGGCCGCCAGCACCAGCCCGTGATTGGTCTTGAGCTGCGTTATGGCCTTCTCGCGGCGCTCGGGGTCTTTGATGTCAGCCGCCGCGGTGATCTGCTCGGCGAGCGGCTTGGCCGCCACGCTGGCAGCGAACTGCACCGCAAACTGGTTGTCCGTCGCGCCCTTGAGGATCTGTTCCACGCGCGGCTGCTGCGCGAATCCCACCTCGGCCTTGTTGGCGTCGTAATAGGTCTGCGCTGCTGCCGCGTTGGTCTCGGCGAGCTTGCTGATCTGCGCCAGGTGAAGCTGCGAAAGGCTCTTGCCCTGCTCGGCCAGCAACTGCTCGGTGGTCCAGCCCTTGCGCGCGGCCACCTCGGCGGTCAGCTGGCGCACCCGGGCCGCGGCGCCGGCCACGTCGCCCGAGGTCACGCCGAACTGAATCGACGTCTGGATGTTGGCCGATGCCGCATCGTCGGCAGTGCGCTCCTTTTCGTTGTTGACGTGCTGCGCGACAGTGCCGAGGGCCACGCTCTGCCGGCGCCCGAGCACCTGGCTCAGCATCGTTTTGCCGCGGGTGCTGAGGGCCTGGCCGTAGGTCGTCGGGGCGTCCTGCCACCACTTGGCCGCCTCGGCCTGGTACTGGTCGACGTTGGCGCCCTGGTACTTGGTGCGCAGCTCGGCGTCCTTGGCCATCCAGTCGCCGGCCAGCTTGGCGTCCACCTGGCTGGTGGCGATCTCGTCATCGCGCTGCGCGATCTTGTCGGCCACATCGCTGGCGCGGTCCAGGGCTTGGCCGACGGCGCGGCCGGTCGCCCCGGTGTCGACTTGCGGGATGTACCCGCCGGGCTGGGCCTGCGTGGTGAGCTGCGGGCCAGTGGAGAGTGGTACACGGGGCATGGTGTCTTCCTTGGTCGTCAGGCCAGGTCGCAGTAGTCGGGCAGCAGTTCGCCCTCGATGCGCTCACCCTCGGCGAAGCGGCGCCGCAGCTCGGCCAGCATGGCGTGCACGGTCTCGGGGTAGAGGTAGCGCAGGCCGTCCTGGCTCACCCACCAAAGCAGGAAGGCCGACGGCTGCGCGGCGATGGGTTGCCCCTTGCGACTGCCGCAAGGCATCAGGGGCTGGCACATCACGCCACGCCGAAGCCGCTGCCGTGCAGCTTGTCGAGGTCTTGCGGGCTGTTCACCACGTTCGCGGTGAACTGGCCGGCGGTCAGCGGGCCATTGGTCACCGTGTACTGCAGGCCCAGGTATCGCTGGCCGAAGTTCTGCGCGGTGAGCACATGGCGCGGCACCAGCAGCACGATGGGCCGGCGGGCATAGGTCAGGTCAGCCTTCGGGATGGCACCGGTTTGCGCCAGCACGGTGACGCCGGCATTGATCACGCCGCCACCCACCCCGCTGCCGCTGATGGCCTGAAAGTTCACCGTGGCCGCACCGGCTGCGGTGACGGTCTGATCCACCGTGATGACGACATAGAGCGGCTCACCCGCGCTGAGGTCACGCGCCATGTTCAGGTCGATGCAGTTGGCGGATACGGCCGATGCCGTCACCGCCTGCGCGCTGGAGAGTTGGAGAAGTCCGTCGATCCACATGATTAGGTCCTTAGGTCCGTTTGAGTTTTCCGCTTGCGATGGCGGCGCGTGCCTGCCGTGCAGCGATGCGCACCACGTCCGGGTGATTGCCCAGGCCGGTGCGGTTGAGGAAGTCCTTCAGGCGGGGATCTCGGCCCACCAGGCGGCGCGCGTCGGCCAGGGCCTGCTCCCACCCGTCGGGGCCGTATTCGTCCTGCAGCGCGGTCTTGGCCTCGTCCGGCCATACCTGCATGGTCTCGGCGCTGGGCTCGTCCATCGTGGCCAAGCCGACAACGTGCGCAGCGTCCTGCGCATTCAGGTCAAGGTCTGCAAACACGCCGGCCCACGTGCGGTGCTCAGCCTCGGCCGCCTGGCCCTCGATGCCCAGGTCGGCCAGGGCCTTGTCGATGCCTGCGGCCTTGTACTGCGTGGTGTCGCTGTAGATCTGGCGCGCTGGCTCGGCCTCGCGCAGGGCCTTCACCTCGGGCGGCAGTTCCTCCGGTGGCAGCTCGGGCTTGTCGTACATGGCCGAGGCGATCTGCTCGCCGGTGCGGCCCACCGGCTCGGTGGGCGGAACGTGCGCGGGCGGGGGCTCACCACCGTAGAGCGCGGCGCCCATCTCGGCCAGGCTGCGGGATTCGTCACCCATGCTTACCGCCTGCGATCTCGGCGAGCTCGTGCGGCTCCTTCAGGCAGAGTTCGATGCGAGAGGAGTTGTGCTCCAGTCGCCCGTGCGCGCGCTCGGCGGCCTGCTGGAACAGCAGATCGAACGATCCAGGCGTGAGCGTCTCGTGATCAAACACCCAGCCGGCTGCAGGGATGGCGATATTGCTCGGGTTACCGGATCGCATCGCCACTTTCATGACGAAGTGCGCCAGCGCATGCTGCATGTCGGGGCCCTCAACCCCCGAGGCGTGCGGGTACGTCGTCTCAATCAGAAGCTGCCGCTGGCGCAACAGGCCGTTGTGCCAGGGATCACCGAGCAGGTGTGTGTGGAAGGGCGTAGCCAGCTCTGCGGATTCCCGCACGGCGGCTTGCGTTGCATTGCCGAGCGTGATCACCTCGTCGAGCGCCCTCAGGAAGAGTTCGCCGGCCTGCTCAAGGGCCGCAACCAGCTGGCGCCGGTGTTCCCGGGTGTCAAGCGCGGCCTGCATGGTCTTGCGTGCGTGCAGGCGTTGCGCCTTCCGGGCTTGGCTGGTTTCCAAGGCATGGATCGCCGTGAGGTCACCCAGCAGGTCGTCCCGCTCGTCCTCCATGGCTTGACGGCGCGAACGGGCGTGCCGGGCCGCTTCCGCAGCGCCACCGGTGGGGTTGCCGGGACGCGCGGCGCCGAGTTGGTGGATCTCGGCGTCAATGCGCTGGATCTCCTCGTCGATATCGGTGATGCGCTTTTTGTGGGCGTCGATGATGTCCATGGGTCACTCCTTTCGGGCATCGTGCCCAGCAGGAGCGCCCGGCACCAGAAGGGCACTACAAGGGCACGCCGACAGCGACGGCGCGGCCCGGCGGTGGACGCCATCGCACATGCACCCGGCCGTTGCGCATCTCAAAGCGCACGCCGGGGCCGTTCTCGCTGTCGGCAGGCGCTAGCAGGGCAGCTAGCTTCGGATCGGTGTGGATGAGGCTGTCACGCGCTCGGGCCGTGGCCTGGCGCCACGCGCGCAACGTCTGGCCCTGCCGCAGCTCCAGCCACCTGCCCGGGTTGTGGGCAACGAGGTGCAACACCCAGGCGCCCGCGCCGTCACAGCGCCACACGCCCGCATCGGTGAGCCAGCCACCACCGGGCAGCGGGCGGAACTGCAGCGCAGGCGGGAGCTGGGCCTGGATCAGCAGCGAGGACAAAGCGCGCTTGTGCCAGGGCAGCAGGCAATCACACCCGTCTACCCGGTGGAGCAGCTCGGTGATCTGGTCGTGGGTCAGGGTCGGAGTGGGACTCATGCGCGTTCACCCGTGCCTACATGCGAACTTTGCGCACCTTGCGCCATTGGCGCGCCCGGCGGATTTGCAGTCCGATCAGGCAAGGTCGCTGCCGTCATCTGAGGCCTTGCGCTCTGCTGCAACGCCCATGATGGCGACTATCCGAGCGCGCCCGGCTTGCAGGCTCTCCTCCACCTGGGCCAGCTCCGCGTCCAGCTCGGCGTCGCTCAGTTTGGCGAAGGGCGACAACTCCACCCGGCGGGTCTCGCGGTACTTCTCGGGACGGTGCGCACGCAGCAGAAAGATCAGCAATTGGTCGCTGTACCCCTTCACCGTGGCCACGCAAGGCTGGCCGGCGGCGTCCAGCAGCAGCGGGGCCTGGTCGGGCGGGAAAGGCTTGCCGCTCTTCGGATTGATGGCGGTAAGGTCGCGGAGGTAGGTGAATTGCCCTTTGTGCACCAGCGGAACGTCCACGCCCACGACAGCGCGGCGGAAGGCCTCGCCCTCAAGTTCGTCGATGCCGGCTTCGAGCGCATCGTCCCAGGCCTTCGCAAACTCCGGGTTCTTGGCGCGGTGGTCATAGGCCGTCTGCCGCGAGACGCCGGCGGCCTCGCAGGCTTTTCCCACCACGCACAGCGCGGCTAGAGCCTCGCAGAAGCGAGCCTGAGCGGCGGGTGAGAACTTGGAGCGGCGCGGCATAGCGCGCATGGTGCGCGCGCTCGGCGTCGTCAACCGCACGGCCTATATCGCGCGTACGCACGCGCACACGCAGGCGATGTGTCGGGCACTGTCAACCATCGGGCCTCGCGCGCACACGCGGGCGATGCGTGCAGAAGTTGCGCCTTGCCTATACGCGCGCGCACGCCCGCGCGATGCGTTGCATCACCCGATCGGCTGGCGGTGGTCCTCGCCGTCAAGCACCAGCACCAGGGCCCGATCGCGCAGCCGGCTGAAGATCCGTTCGCCCAAGACGTTCAGCAACTGCCGCGGTGATAGGTTGCTCGTGATGATGGTGTGCAAGTCATACGCGTCCCGCTCGTTGATCACATCGAACAACTGCACCAGCTCTGACCCCTTGCCGAAGGACGTCCCCACGTCGTCTATCACGAGCGCGTAGCAATCCGTGTAGCGGGCTAGCGCCTCCTGCTCCTTGGCGCCCGATCCGCGCTCCCCCCAGGAGCTGCGCAGGTCGCGGATCATGTCGCGCGGCGTAGTGAACACCACGGACTCACCATCCCTGTGCTGCGCTCGGAGCACGGCGCAAGCCAGGTGCGTCTTGCCGCGCCCCACCGGGCCCAGCAGCCAGAGGTTGCGCGCAGTGCTGGCTCCCTCCTCGTCACTGAGGAAGGGAAAGCGCTCGCAGGCCTTCAGCGCGGCCCGCTGCAGCTCGGTCTCCGCCTTGAAGTTGTCGAACGTGCACGAGTTGTAGCGCCCAGGCACCCCGCAGGTTGCCCACGTGGCGGCATGCGCGCGCAGTCTCGCCTCGTGCTCCTTGCGCACCTTCTCAAGCGCCTGCTCCTTGCGCTGCTGCTCGGCGGCACGCCGCTGGGCGTCCATCGATGCAGAGATTCGAGCGGCCAGGTCATCCAGAGGCGCGGCCGTCATGGCGGCATGCTCCAGTCATCCGCGCCAACCGGCTGCGCCGCGCTTTTTGGCCGTGCCGGCTTCGTTCGTCCCCCTCGGGCCTTGGGCCAGAGCTTCCAGCGCTCCTCGATGGCCTGCCTGCACAGCGCATTGAGGTCGTGCCCACCCTGGGCCAGCACCCGGGCGTGAGCGATCAACCTTTGCACGGCGGGCCCGGACTGGCCATCCGTCCAATGCGCAAACAAGGCGGGATCGAGGCCTTGCGGCAGATCAACGCGGGGCGCCGCAGCGGCCGCGCCAGCGGCCGCGCTAGCGGCGCCTCCCCCGCCCCCCTTCGGGGGGTATTCTGGGTCCGGATTCCGGACCATTTCCTGCCGGATTCCGGACCATTTACCCCCTAAAGGTGCGGAATCCGGATGATTGAACGGGCCGGAATCCGCACCATTGAATCGTACGGATTCCGGACTGTTCCCGAGGCGCCAGACGATCACACGACCGGTGCGACCCTTGCGCGTGCCGGTGTCCTGGATCAGCCCGAGGGCTTCTAGCCTACTGAGGTTGTCGAGAACGGCCGTGCGGCGCATATCTGCCAGCCGGCCGATGGTCTCGGCGGTTGGCCAAGCGAGGGTGTCGCCGGGCTTGAAGCAGTGGCGAGCCAGGGCCACAAGCACCAGCTTCGGGCCGGGCCCGCCTGCGTCTTGATCAAACGCCCAATCGATAGCGTACTGATCCGGCGCCGGGCCGTGCGGATATCGGTGGGCTGGGGCCTCACCATCCGCTTCGCTCGTTGTGCTTTCGTCGGTCCCCTCAGAAGCCCCCGCGGTTGCCGCCTCGGGGGCTTCGTCTTTCTCGGGCGGGGGTGCGGCCTGCTGCGTGTGCCACACGGCGCGGCGCCGGGCCAGTTCGTCCTCGTCGACGAACGCATGCGGCCCGGACTGGGTGTAGCGCTCAGGTGGGCACGGCTCACCCGGCCGGGGTGTCCAGTTGGTGGTGCTCATGGTGTGCTTTCTTGTTCGGTGCCGGGGCGTCGGGCAGGCGCTTGATGCGGACGCAGGCCTGGCCACGAATCCGACCGGTGCAGATGTCGCGAACGGTGCTCTTGGCGCACTCGAACTTCTCCGCAATGCGGCCCAGGCTCATGCCTTCTTCGCGTAGGGCATAGATCAGGTCCACGTCGGCGTCGCTGAGCTTGGCGCGCTGGTGGCCTTCACCAATGCGATTTCCGCGCGCGTTGAACCACACTACGCGCGACACGGCTAGCGCCCCTGCTGCAGGTGGTTTGCCAGGGCTTCCAGGTCGTCGAGGTTGTGCAGCTCGCGCACCGTCAGCCGGCGGATGACGAAGTAGCGCACGTACCCGTCGGCCGGGTCGGTGCGCACCAGGCTGAGCCCCGCGGCCTCGGCCTTCGCGCGCAGAGCCTTGAACAGCTCTTCCGCGCTCATGGCCGGCCCCCGTCGATGCGGTCGAGCCATGCGGCGACTTCCGGCAGGCTGCGGAAGAGGTAACGCTGAGCCCACTTGACACCCAGGTAGAGCATTCCGCCCAGGAGCTCCTCGGTAGCGTAAAGCTCAACACCAGCCATCGCGGCGCGGGCCCGCAAGGTGGCGAACTGCTTCGCGCGCTCGATGGCCGCATCTCCGGCCTGCGCAGCGTCGGCGTAGGGCTGAAGGGCCGCGGCGATCTTGGGCAGCGTGTTCTGGTGCTGGGGGATGGGCGTGCGCGGATCCCACAGGGCCTGCAGCTTGCGCAGCTCGCAGGGGCGGCCGCTCATGCTGCACCGCCTTCCTCGAACTTGGCGAGGGCCTCGCGCACGCGGTCTACGTTGTAGCGGACGGCGCTGCCAAGCTTGAAGAACGGGATGCGGCGCTGCCGCTGGCGATCCTTGCGGAGCGTGTGGACAGACAGGCCGAGGGCTTCGGCCATCTCATGCTCTGTGAGAGCCAGTTTCTGAAAGGTCGTCGGTGTGCCTGCGGTGGGCATGGCGAACTCCTTGGAGTCGCCACCGCACCTAGCCCATGCACGGGCTGCACTTCCGCGTTGTTCAAGGTAGTACCGACGGGCCGAAATTGCGGTGGCCGAACGCCAGGAGTCGCCTTGCGCGCCCGCTTTGCCCTGCGGGTCGGGTGTGGCGCCATCGGCGCCTTGTGCTGCATTCTCAGCGAGATACCAAAGCGAGCGCAATACAGACCGTGCGCATAACTTGCTCAGGCGTTCGCAGATCCAGTGTCCTCGATGAAGTCCGCGACGGTCTGCCACGCGCGGCGCAGCTGGGCCTCGGACTTCCCGACGTAGTGGGCGCCGGTCACGTCGTCGCCGCTGTTAGCGTGGTTCAGCATGCGTTTGAGCGCATAGCCTGACACCAGCTCCTCGGCAACCGAGGCGAAGGTGTGGCGTAGCTTGTGCGGCGTGATGCCTTCCACCTTGGCCTCGGCGTTGATCGCCTCCAGCATGCGGCCCGGGTCCGACACATCGAACACCTTCTCCTTGGCCTTCTTGCCCGCGCAGTGGGTGGCGAGGATGGCCGCCGCCTGGGTGGACAGCGCGATGGTGTGATCGCGTCGGTTCTTGGTGTCGGGCAGGGTGACGCGGCCGCCGGCCTGGTCGACGTGCGCCACCAGCAGCCCCTCCTCGTGCTCCGATCCGAACACCTCACCAGGCCTGCAGCCGGTGAGCAGGATGAAGCGGCACCCATCGGCCGAGGGTGCGCCCGCGCGTGCGGTGGCTGCGCGCCACCAGGCGCCCAGCTTCTCCGGTGGAATGGGTGTCGGGTTGCCTGTGGTGGGGGCCAGGATGATGCGGTCCTTGCCGGCCGTCGTCTTGGCCAGCGGCGAATCCTCCACGGCAACCCCGTGCCAGTTCAGCACGGCGCGCAGCACCTGCATGGCGTAGCTCGCTTGCCGCTCGCCGCGGGCTTGGGCCGCGGCGTGCACCTTGCGCATGTCGTCCGCGCTGATCTTGTAGATCGACTTCGCAGCGAGGCTGTACAGCGCGCCGTCGGCAAACGGTTTGCCGCTCTTGCTCGTGCCGCCAGGCGCCACCATGGCCTCGTAATCGGCCTTCGTGCGCGCCTTTAGGGGGAGGCCGTCCTTGCCCCGCCGCTTGCCCTTCACGTAGGCCTTGACGGCATCGGCCAGGGTGGTCGCTTCCTCCTTCTCCTGCTGGCGCTGCTCGCGCTTCACTTCGGCGCGGTCGACGCCCGATTGCAGCTCGCTCGAGATCGTGATCTGCAGACTGCGCGCGGTGTCGGCTGAGATCGCCTTCGCGCCTGCAGCCTTGCCCAGGGTGCGGCGTATCGTCTTGCCGTTGACCCGGCGCTCGGCCACGTAGGCGCGATCACCGGTCGCAGACACGCGCAGGCCGAGGCCCGGGGTGTCGCGGCACCAGTGGATTTCGTAGCCGTCGGAGGGCAGGGGGATTGACCGGGCGACGGTGTCGGTCAGCTTCTTGGTCAGCTTGGGCAATGGGCACCCCGGGTGATGGGTTGGGCGTTGTCGAGGTAGTCCACCATGCGGTTGCTGTCGGCCTCCAGGCGGTCGAGCGCCCAGGTGCACAGCCGCAGCAGATCGGCTTTGTGCTGCACCCCCAGCAATGCCGGGGTGGGGTTGCCCTGGCCGTCGTCGTTGTCCGCTTCGATGTCGTCGCGCTCGATGATCTGCATGACCGTGCGCACACCGGCGCTGACGTCGCGCACACCGCCGGCGAATTCGGCGACGCGGCCGCCGTCAACGCTCACCGGGCTGAGGGTCTGCGCGCGGTGGTGCCAGGTGAAGGGCGTAAAAATAACCCGACGATCGAGGGGGGTGTGGGTTTCCGAGGCGGGGGCACAATTGGCGATAGACATGATTCGCTCCTAATCAGCGGATGGTGTTTAGGGCTCGCCAGGTGTTCCACCACCTTGCGGGCCCGCTTGCCTTCTGGCCGGGCCATTCTGCATGTAGGCGACCGTGTAGGCAAATTCCGTATCAAAGGAAGCGCGGTCTATCCCAATGAATACCAAGCAAAGCGCGGTTTTTGTGGCGGTAACGCGCTGGCTAGAGCAGGATAAAACTGACTCTTAATCCGTTGGTCGTAGGTTCGAATCCTACAGGGCCCACCAAATTTCCTTGATGAATGAAGCACTTAGCGCCAAGCGGCCTAAGTGCTTTTTTCTTGCCTGCAAGTTGGTGGCTAGAGGGGCGTCGCGCGCGGCGCAAGCAGTTCGCCTTGGAACGTCGGCGGCGGTCGCGCTCCGTGCCCCGCGCAAACTGCGATTCCCCAACGAAAAACAGGTCACGCCTTTCGACGTGACCTGTTGATCTACTCAATAAATGGTCGGGACGGCGGGATTCGAACTCGCGACCCCTTGCACCCCATGCAAGTGCGCTACCAGGCTGCGCTACGCCCCGACTGAGCCAAGCAGTATAACCCACAAATCGGGCCACTCCAGAGCTTCGCGGGCCTTTTTGCTGAGAAAGTCAGTTGATGAGGCTGGCGCGGATGGCCAGCAGCTCGGCCCGGACCTGATCCAGCGAGGTCACCGGGTCGAGCACCATCACCGGCAGCGTCAGTGAGGCTTCGGCGGCCTTGAGAGGCTGCGCATGAGCCGCGGGCGCCTTGGCCGCCACTTGGGCAGCAATCGGCGCGCCCGCGTGAGCGGCGATGTGGGCGTCGTCGTCCTCAAGGTCATCCAGTTCATCCGCCTCGCGTGCGGCCTGGCCCGCTTCCTCTCGGAAGCTTTGCGCCAGCGAGGCGGCCGATGATGGCGTCTCGTTGAGCTGGTTCCGGGCGCCGCTGATCGTGAACCCCTGGTCGTACAGCAGGTCTCGGATGCGGCGGATCAGTAGGACTTCGTGGTGCTGGTAGTAGCGGCGGTTGCCGCGCCGCTTCATGGGTTTGAGTTGCGTGAACTCCTGCTCCCAGTAGCGCAGCACATAGGGCTTCACGCCGCAAAGCTCGCTGACCTCACCAATGGTGAAGTAGCGTTTGGCGGGGATGGCGGGAAGCGCCTTTTCCATTGCAAATCAATAAGTTCGCGAGGGGAAGGCAGACTCTACTCGAAGTCATCGCCCGCAGGCGCGTCGCCTTGCACCTGCCCCTTGAGTTTGTGGCTCGCGTGAAAGGTGACCACGTTGCGGGCCTTGATGGGGATGGATTCACCCGTGCGTGGATTGCGCCCTGGGCGGGGTGCCTTGCGGCGGATGTTGAAGTTGCCGAAGCCGGAAAGCTTCACGTCCTGGCCCTTGACGAGGCTGTCGTGCAGGATGTCGAAGAAGGCTTCGACCATGTCCTTGGATTCGCGCTTGTTGAGCCCGAGCTTGTCGAACAGCAGTTCGGCAAGCTCAGCTTTCGTCAGCGTGGGCGTCTCGAGGCTGCCGATGACCACGGCAGCGGCGTCCTTCTTGGTGTCATTCGCGTCCATGAATCCTCCGGTCAGCCGCGCAGGCGGGCGCCCAGTTGTTGGCCGGTGGCCGCGACGATGGCGGTGACGACCGCATCGATGCGCTCATCCGTCAGGGTGGCCTCGTCATCGAGCAGTTCCAGCCGCACGGCCAGGCTGCGCTCATCGGCCTGCAGGTCCGTCGCGCTGCCTGCGGTCGGTTTGAAGACGTCGAACAATCGGGCCGAGCGCAGCAGCGGGCCGCCAGCCGTCGTGATGGCACTCATCAGCGCGTCGTGGCTGATGCCGTCCTTCACCACGAGCGCCAGATCGCGCTGCACCGCTTGCTGGCGAGGCAGCGGTTGGCCGTGGGGCAGGGTGCGGCTCAGCGAGGCGTCCAGGTCAAGTTCGAACACGACGGGCGCACCGCCACTGATCTCATACGACTGACGCCAGCGCGGATGCAGTTCGCCGATGACACCGACGGGCGCACCGTTGAGCAGGACCCGGGCGCTGCGCCCGGGGTGAAGCGCGGGATGCACCGCAGCCTCGAAGCTCAGCGATTGCGGCGCGAACAGAGCCTCCAGGTCACCCTTGACGTCGAAGAAGTCGACGGCGCGGTCGCGCTGGCTCCATTGCTGCTGGTCAGCCGGGCCCCAGGCCAGGCCACCCAGGCGCAGCGGCTGGGCAATGCCAGCCACGGCCAGCGGGCCACTCGCCACCTCTGCAGCGCGCTTGAAGACCCGGCCGAGTTCAAAGACCCGCACGCGCGTCGCGCGGCGCGCCTGGTTGTGGCGCAGCACCTGCAAAAGGCTGCCGATCAGGCTGGTGCGCATCACCGCCAACGGGGCCGCGATGGGGTTGAGCAGCTTGATGGGATTCGTCTCGCCGGCTAGGTCGCGTTCCCAGCGCTCTTCGACGAAGCTGAAATTGATCGTCTCGTAGTAATCGCGCGCCGCCACGGCGCGGCGCAGTGCATGCTGGCCCGAGCGGCTCTCGGTGCGCGTGCGGCCCACGATGGGCGCCAGCGGCGCTGTCGAGGGCAGGGTTGGGTAGCCCATCACCCGGATGACTTCCTCGATGAGGTCTTCTTCGATCAGCAGGTCGAATCGCCAGCTGGGCGGGGTCACCGTGATCACGCCGTCAGTGGCGGTGAAGGGCAGCCCCAGGCGGGTGAACACGCGCTCGCAGTCAGCTTGCGTGACCGGCATGCCAATGACCTTGGCGGCGCGGGCGACACGCAAGGCCACCGGTTGGCGTACGGGCAGGTTGGGCGACTGGTCGTCCATCGGGCCGACCTGGGTCTCGGGCGTGCCGCAGATGTCCAGGATGAGCTGGGTGATGCGCTCGATGTGCTCGACGGTCTGGGCCGGATCGACGCCGCGCTCGAAGCGGTGGCCGGCGTCGGTGGAGAAGTTGTAGCGGCGCCCGCGGCCCATGACGGCCTCGGGCCACCAGAAGGCGGCTTCGACGTAGACGTTGCGGGTGTCGTCGGACACGGCGGTGTGATCGCCGCCCATGATGCCGGCGAGAGACTCGACTTCGCGCGCATCGGCGATGACGCCGACCTTCTCGTCGACCGAGATGGTGTTGCCGTTGAGCAGCTTGAGCTGTTCGCCCGGCTTGCCCCAGCGCACCACGAGCTCGCCGCTGATCTTGTCGAGGTCGAAGATGTGCGACGGGCGGCCGTACTCGAACATCACGTAGTTGGAGATGTCCACGAGCGCCGTGACCGAGCGCTGGCCGCAGCGCTCCAGGCGCTGCACCATCCAGGCCGGGGTTGCCGCCTTCGTGTCGATGCCCTGGATGATGCGGCCCGAGAAGCGGCCGCAGAGGTCGGTGGCTTCGATGCGGGCGGGCAGCTTGGCGTCGGTCGTGGGCTTGACGGGCGGGAACTCCGCCTTGAGCAGCGGCGCGCCCGTCAGCGCAGCGACTTCGCGGGCGATGCCGTAGACCGACAGGCAGTGGCCCAGGTTGGGCGTGAGCTTGAGCGTGAAGAGGGTGTCGTCCAGCGCGAGGTGCTTGCGGATGTCTTCGCCGACCAGAGCGTCGGCGGTCAGCTCAAGCAGGCCGCCATGGTCCTCGCTCAATTTCAGCTCGCGGGCCGAGCACAGCATGCCGAAGCTCTCGACGCCACGCAGCTTGCCGACGCCGATCTTGAAGGGCTTGCCATCTTCGCCAGGGGGCAGTTCGGCGCCGACGGTTGCGAGCGGCACCTTGATGCCGGCGCGGGCGTTGGGGGCGCCGCAGACGATCTGAAGCGGCTCAGGGCCACCGGCGTTGACCTTGCAGACGCGCAGCTTGTCGGCGTTGGGGTGCTGCGTGGCTTCGAGGATCTCGGCCACCACGATGCCGTGGAAGGGCGGCGCGACAGGGCGCAGCTCTTCCACTTCCATGCCGGACATGGTGAGCAGTTCAGCCAGTTGGGCGGTGGACAGCGGCGGATTGCAGAACTCGCGCAGCCAGGACTCGGGGAATTGCATGGTCTTGTTCTTGTCGGATTACTTGAACTGGGCGAGGAAACGCAGATCGCCGTCGAAGAAGGCGCGCAGGTCATTGACGCCATAGCGCAGCATGGCCAGGCGATCGATGCCGGAGCCGAAGGCGAAGCCGATGTAGCGCTCGGGGTCGAGGCCCATGTTGCGGATGACCTGCGGATGCACCTGACCCGAGCCCGAAACCTCCAGCCAGCGCCCCTTGAGCGGGCCGCTGTCGAACATGATGTCGATCTCGGCACTGGGCTCGGTGAAAGGGAAGTAGCTGGGGCGGAAGCGCAGCTGCAGCTGGTCGGTCTCGAAGAAGGCGGTGATGAAGTTGAGATAGACCGCCTTCAGGTCCTTGAACGAGATGTTCTCGCCCACCCACAGGCCTTCGACCTGGTGGAACATGGGCGAGTGCGTGGCGTCGCTGTCCACGCGGTAGGTGCGGCCCGGGGCAATGACGCGGATCTCCGGCATCGTGTCCTGACCGGCGTAGCGCTTGGCGTGGGCCTGTGCGTAGCGGATCTGCATCGGGCTGGTGTGCGGGCGCAGGTTGAGCCAGGCGCCGTTCTCGTCCTTCATGTCGACGTAGAACGTGTCCTGCATCGAGCGCGCGGGGTGGTTCTCGGGGTTGTTCAGGGCCGAGAAGCTGTACCAGTCGGTCTCGATCTCGGGGCCGTCGGCGACGTCGAAGCCCATCGACGAGAAGATGGCCTCGATGCGCTCCATGGCGCGGGTGATGGGGTGCAGCCCGCCGGTACCGCGCTGGCGGCCGGGCAGGGTCACGTCCAGGGCTTCAGCCTTGAGCTGCTTCTCGAGCTCGGCGGCGGCCAGGGCGTCGCGGCGGGCGGTCAGCGCGGCCTCGATGGCCACCTTGCATTGGTTGATCTCGGCACCGCGGGTCTTTTTTTCCTCGATGCTCAAGGCGCCGAGGCCCTTCATCAACTCGGTCACGCGGCCCGTCTTGCCGATGTACTTGGCCTTGGCGTTTTCGAGTTCAGCGGGCGTCGGGGCGGCGGCAAAGTCAGCTTGGGCCGCCTGCAGCAAAGCGTCGAGATCAGACATTCGGGAATTCGGAAATGAAGAAGGGCCGACCCAGTGGGCCGGCCCTCAAAAGTTTGCGTATCCCGACGAGTCGGGACGGTTCGCAATCAGGCGAGCGCGGCCTTCACCTTGGCGAAGATGCTGGCGAAACCAGCCGGGTCGTTGACGGCCAGATCAGCGAGGACCTTGCGGTCGATCTCGATCTGGGCCTTCTTCAGACCCGCCACGAACTTGCTGTAGGACAGGCCCAGGCCACGCGAGGCGGCGTTGATACGGGCAATCCAGAGCTGACGGAAGACGCGCTTCTTGGTGCGGCGGTCACGGTAGGCGTATTGGCCCGCCTTCATCACCGCCTGCTTGGCGATGCGGAAGACGTTCTTACGACGACCGCGGAAGCCCTTGGCCAGGGCCAGGACCTTCTTGTGACGGGCGCGAGCGGTAACACCACGTTTGACGCGAGGCATGTGTTTCTCCTTTAGTCGTTGGTGGGATTACAGACCGGCGAAAGGCAACATTTGAGCCATGTGGCCCATGTTGGTTTCGTGCACGTTCACAGCGCCGCGAAGCTGACGCTTGTTCTTCGTGGTCTTCTTGGTCAGGATGTGGCGCTTGAACGCCTGACCGCGCTTGACGGTGCCACCCGGACGAACGCGAAAACGCTTTTTCGCGCTGCTCTTGGTCTTCATCTTGGGCATGTGAATGCTCCTTTTAAGTGTGTCCCTGGGGCGGTGACGAAAGAGCCCGTCACGCTTGTTGGCCTCAGGAGACTTGTGAACTGGCCGGCGACCAAACCGACCAGTTGAACCTGCAAAGGTCTCAGCGCTTCTTGGGCGCCAGGACCATGATCATCTGCCGACCTTCGAGCTTCGGCATGTTCTCGACCACCGCCACATCGGCCAGTTCGTCGCGGATCCGCTCCAGGAGGCGCATGCCGATTTCCTGGTGGGTGATCTCGCGGCCCCGGTAGCGCAGCGTCACTTTGCCCTTGTCGCCGTCTTCGGCGATGAAGCGGCGCAGATTGCGCATCTTGATCTGGTAGTCGCCTTCGTCCGTGCCCGGGCGGAATTTGACTTCCTTGATTTCGATGATCTTCTGCTTGGCCTTGGCTTCGGCGGCGCGCTTTTGCTCCTGGTACTTGAACTTGCCGTAGTCCATCAGCCGGCAGACCGGCGGATTGGCAGTGGCGGAGATCTCGACCAGATCCACATCCAGATCGCCCGCCATGCGCAGGGCTTCCTGGATGCTGACGATCCCGATGGGTTCGTTCTCGGGGCCGTTCAGGCGGACTTCGGGAGCCATGATTTCGCGGTTCAACCGGTGCTTGCGCTCCGGAATCGCACGACGGTCGGCAAACGTAGCGATGGTGTGGACCTTTCAACGGGCCCCAAGGCGAGGAGCCCAGACAAAACAAATCGCGCCCGGAGAGCTCGTCAGACCTTGTGGGTGATGTCTGCGGAGATCCTGTCGAGGAAGTCCTGCAGAGGCATCACGCCGAGATCCTGGTTGCCACGGGCGCGGACCGCAACGCTGCCATTCGCCTTTTCCTTGTCACCAACGACGAGGATGTACGGCAGCTTTTGCATGGAATGCTGACGGATTTTATAGGTGATCTTCTCGTTGCGCAAATCAGCCGAGGCCCTAAGCCCTTGTTTTTGCAGCGATTTCACAATTTCAGCCACGTAATCGGCCTGGGCGTCCGTGATATTGGCCACCACGACCTGCGTTGGGGCCAGCCAGGTGGGCAGCGCGCCGGCGTGCTGCTCGATCAGGATGCCGATGAAGCGTTCCAGGCTGCCGACGATGGCGCGGTGCAGCATCAGCGGGCGCTTGTGCTCGCCGTTCTCGTCGACGAAGTCGGCGTCCAGGCGTTCCGGCAGGTTGGGGTCGACCTGGATGGTGCCGCACTGCCATTCGCGGCCGAGCGCGTCTTTCAGGGTGTATTCGATCTTGGGGCCGTAGAACGCACCTTCGCCCGGCAGGTAGGTGAAGTCGCAGCCCGAGGCCTTCAGGCCCTCGGCGAGCGCGGCTTCGGCCTTGTCCCAGCTTTCTTCGGTGCCGATGCGCTTTTCGGGGCGCGTCGACAGCTTGTAGATGATGTCGGTGAAGCCGAAGTCCTTGTAGACCTTCTGCAGCAGCGTCGTGAAGGCCGTCACCTCACCCTGGATCTGGTCTTCGGTGCAGAAGATGTGGCCGTCATCCTGCGTGAAGCCGCGCACGCGCATGATGCCGTGCAGGCCGCCCGAGGGCTCGTTGCGGTGGCATTGACCGAATTCGCCGTAGCGCAGCGGCAGGTCGCGGTAGCTCTTCACGCCCTGCTTGAAGATCAGGATGTGGCCCGGGCAGTTCATCGGCTTGAGCGCGTAGTCGCGCTTCTCCGACTCGGTCACGAACATGTTCTCGCGGTACTTGTCCCAGTGGCCGGTCTTCTCCCACAGGCCCTTGTCCAGGATCTGCGGACCCTTGACCTCCAGGTAGCCGTTGTCGCGGTAGACCCGGCGCATGTACTGCTCCACCTCCTGCCACACCGTCCAGCCCTTGGGGTGCCAGAAGACGACGCCCGGGGCGTGCTCGTCGATGTGGAAGAGGTCGAGTTCCTTGCCGAGCTTTCGGTGGTCGCGCTTCTCGGCTTCTTCCAGCAGCGTCAGGTACTTCTGCAGGTCGTCCTTGCTGGCCCAGGCCGTGCCGTAGACGCGCTGCAGCATCTCGTTGCGGTGGTCGCCGCGCCAGTAGGCGCCGGCCACCTTCATGAGCTTGAAGTGTTTGAGCTTGCCGGTGGATGGCACGTGGGGGCCGCGGCAGAGGTCTTCGAACTTGCCTTCGGCGTAAAGCGACACGTCTTCGCCGGCCGGGATGCTGCCGATGATCTCGGCCTTGTAGTGCTCGCCCAGGGCCTTGAAGTGGGCCACGGCTTCGTCACGCGGCAGCACGCGGCGCACGACCTTTTCGTCCTTCTTGGCGAGCTCGGTCATCTTGGACTCGATGGCGGCCAAGTCTTCGGGCGTGAAGGGGCGCTTGTAGGAGAAGTCGTAATAGAAGCCGTTGTCAATGACCGGGCCGATGGTGACCTGGGCGTCGGGGTAGAGCTCCTTGACGGCGTAGGCCAGCAGGTGAGCGGTCGAGTGGCGGATCATGTCCAGGCCGTCGGCATCCTTGTCGGTGACGATGGCCAGGCTGGCGTCCTTGTCGATGACGTGGCTGAGATCGACGAGCTTGCCGTCCACCTTGCCACCCAGCGCCGCCTTGGCCAGGCCTGCACCGATGCTGGCGGCGACGTCGCCGACCGTCAGCGGGGCGGGGTACTCACGGCGCGAGCCGTCGGGGAGTTGAATCGAGATCATGGGTGCTCCGTTCGTGGGGCAGAAAACAAAAAGCGCGGCCACTTGCCGCGCTTTGTTCTTGCCCGAAGGCAGGCGTGACGAGCCGCGGCCGACTAGGTACCGGTGAAGGTGGTCGTAGTTCGCGGTGTCATAACCAGGGTGCCTTTCTCGCTCTTGTGAGGGGGGGAGCGTCGATTCTAAAGGCTCAGCGCCTGAAGGCTGTCACGCGAAGCGAGCTCGGCGAAATCTTCCGCCAGGCGCTGGCTCTCGGCGACGGCGATGCGCCAGCGGCGGCGGCGCTCCTCGGCATCGAGGTGGATGAAGTCATTGCGGTCGGGCAGCTTGCCTCCCGGCAGTGCGGCAATCCATTCGGGCGACGGGCATAGCAGCACCACGTTGTCGAGGAAGGCGGTCGCGCGGTGGCGGTGCTTGAGCGCCTTGTCGAGCCAGCCGGGCACCACCTGGCGCTGGAAATGCGGGTACAGCACCAACGGCGCGCCGCCGGCCTGCAGGGCGCGGTAGTCCAGGTGCAGGTGGTAGTCGGTGATGCCGCCGTCCCAATACGCGCCGCGTGGCGCGCCGGGGAGGTCGTGCTGGGCCTGAAGCCAGAAGGGGATGGAGCAGCTCGCCAGCAGCGCGCCGCGCAGGTTGGCGCGGGACAGGTGCACCTCGCGGCTGGTGAAGTCGTTCAGCGTCAGCGGCAGGCGGTCGCGCGGGTCCGAGAAGATCACCCGCTCCAGGAAGCGCCCGAGCAGTGGACGCGAGACGGCATTGGCCGCGAACGCGCCCAGGTAGCCCAGCGGCGTGCGCAGCCGGCCCTCGCGCGCGAGCAGGCCCAGCCCCTTGTGCTGGCCCCGCGAGGTGACGATGTGCAGCCGCCAGCGTGGGTGCGCCAGCACCTCGGCCTCGCGGCCCTCGAAGATCTCCGCCAGGATCTCGCCGAAGCGCCGGCTCACGCCTTCCGGGCGCGGGCGCTTCTCGCCCGGCAGCACGTCGTATTCCTGGGTGACGTAGGCCTCAGCCATCACCTCGAAGGCATGTGCCACGCCGCGATGCGCCAGAGCGGCGGTGGCCATGCGCCAGGCGCCGATGCTGGCGCCGACCAGATGCACCTTGTGCGAGCTGCGCGCCAGCCAGTCGCCGAACAGATGCCGATCCAGTCCGTTCAGCGCCAGACCTTTCGGCCCGCCCGCCGCGGCCGGAATGAGCCCGATGTCCTCGGCGCGCAGGCCGCGCCCAGCCAGCCGCGCGCGGGCGGCCGGTCCGGCGTAGACCTGCATCGCCCGCGTCATCAGAACTTGTGCTCCCAGTTCACCGACCACCAGGCCACGGGCTTGCGTTCGCTCAGGTTGTAGTCGCCATTGATGATGGCCACGCGCGTGCCTTGCTTGGGCTGGAACAGGCCGTTCACCGAGAAGCGCACGCCGTCCTGCTTGCTGAGCTGCGCCGCGACGAAGGCGTCAAGCGAGCGGGCGGGCAGGGTTTCCTGGCTCTGCAGCGCGGTCTGCTGCACATTGAACTTCGGCGCGATCTGGGCGCTGAAGCCCATGTTCACGGGCAGGCTCTTCAGGCGATAGTCGGCGCCGAAGTTGAACTGCCAGGGCTGCTGGCCCTCCAGGCGGTTGTCCGGGCCGGGGATATCAGCCACGCGCGAGCGGTAGAGGTTCAGCGAGGCCCGCATGCTGAGTGCGGTGGCCGGCTCGAACAGGCTCGGGAAGAGCTCCGACGCGCGGCCCTTGATCTCGAACTCCAGGCCTTCGGTCGTGGCCTTGCTCAGGTTGATGGGCTTGGCCACCCAGCGCGGCACGCTGGCCCAGCTGACGTTTTGCTCCAGCACCAGCGAGTTGCGCACCAGGCCCGTGATGCGGCGGTGGAACACGCCTACCGAAATCAGGCCGCCGGCCGGGAGGTAGTTCTCCCAGGCGATGTCCAGGCCGGTGGCCAGCTCGGGCTTGAGGTCGGGGTTGCCGATGCGGTCGGGCGCGGTTTGGGTGTTGGTGCGCGCGTTGGCGCCGGTGGCCGGGTAGTCGGTGTTGATGGTCGGGCGCGCGATCAGTTGCTGCACGTCAGCCGCCTTGTAGGTGCGGGTGAGGCTGGCACGGATGAGGTCGCGGGCCTTCGGGTCGGGCTTGAAGTTCAGGTGCAGCAGCGGCGTGGTGACCTTGCTGGTGCTGTTGAACTCGCTGCCGACGCCGTTGCTGACCGTCTTGATCTGCTCATGGCGCACGCCGAAGTAGGCCGACCACTGCTTGTTGATCTCCCACTCGTCCTGCACATAGGCGGCGGTGCGGGTGATGGTGGCGTCGAAAGGCTGGCCTTCGATGCCGGGCAGCAGATCCACGCCGTTCTCGACCGTGCGGCGGGTTTCGTCACGGGTGCGGCGCTCGATCTCGGCGCCGGTGGTCACCGTGTGGGCCTCGCCGGCGTACTGGCTGTACTTGCCCGACAGCGTCGCATTGCGGTTGCTGTTGTCGCCCGTGGTGGTGCGCGTCACGGTCTGCACACCGTTCTTGTCGCGGCCCAGGAAGTCGAACTTGAAGTCCGCACCGCCGCGGCCTGCGCCGGCGCGCAGCTCGACGCGGCGGTCTTCGCCGAAGCGGTTGTTGTATTGCAGGTTGACGCGCTGGGCCGAGAAGGTGCCGCGGTTGTGCGTCTCGTCGAGCACGCTTTGCGGCAGCACGCTGCTGGCGTTGGAGGCCAGCACCTCGGTGGTGTTGTTGCCGTCGTTGAAGAAGCGGTTGGTGATGAAGAAGCCCTGCAGCGAGAGGGTCTCGTCATCGCCCAGCTTCCAGTTCAGCCGCGGTGACACGTTCACGCCGCGGCCGTGCGAGCGGTCGGCGCCTGAGCTGCTCAGTCGCGTGGCACCGGTGTCGCGCAGCCGCTCGCCGTCGGTCTCGTTGCGGTTGTCCCACTGGAAAACGTTGATCGGCAGCACGAAGCCCAGGCCGCCCACCGTGCGGTTGCCGTAGGTGAAGCCGCCGTTCACGATGGGCTTCTCGTTGGCATAGGCCACGCCGATGCGCAGGTCCTTCTGCACGATGCGCGGCGCATCCTTCAGGATGATGTTGAGCGTGCCGGCGATGGCCTGGGCGGTCTGGTCGGCCGTGGGCGCCTTGCTCACTTCCAGGCGTTCGACCTGGGCGGGGTTGAGGTTGTCCAGACTGAAGCCCGGAGGCGCCGGCTCGCCGTTGACCAGGATCTGTGTGTAAGCGCCACCCAGGCCGCGCATGCGCAGCTGGCCGCCCGAGACGTTGATGCCCGGCAGGCGCTTGAGCACGTCGCTCAGCTGGGTGTCGCCATACTTGTCGAGCTCTTCGCGGCCGTAGAGCTGCTTGGCCACCGGCTCGCGGCGGCGCAGGTCGGTGTCGGTCTGCTGGCGGGTGACCGACACGCGCTCCAGCTGGTTGGTGTTGGGCGTGGGCGTGGCGGTCGTCGTGGCGCGATCGACCTCCTGCTGGGCCAGCACGAGTGCCGGGCAGAGCAGCAGGAGCGAGGCGAGGGCGGGCGTTTTCAAGCAGGTCTCCGAGGGTGTCGAGGCGGCGCGCACGTTAGCGGCAGCGTTGTCGGGCGGCAGCATCGCTGCGACCGTTGGCAGGAACCGGGGTGTCAATCGACGCCCCGCGGGCACGGGGCGCGATGTTGGCAAAGAATTGTTGCAATGACGAAGGTCAGCCTCCGGAGACCCTCCAAACGCTCGGGCGGCTTCAGCGTTTGAGCTTGGCGAAGGCGGCCGCCATCGCATTGCCGCCGGTGGGCTGGGTCTCGCGCGGGCCGCGTTCCTGGCGGCTCGCAGGTCGGAAGGCGTTGTCGGCTTTCGGGCCACGCGGGGCCTGTGCGTCGAGCTTCATCGTCAGCGAGATGCGCTGGCGAGCGAGGTCGACCTCCAGCACCTTGACCTTCACGATGTCGCCGGTCTTGACCACCTCACGGGCATCGTTGACGAACTTGTTGGACAGCTGGCTCACGTGGATGAGGCCGTCCTGGTGCACGCCCAGGTCCACGAAGGCACCGAACTGCGCCACGTTGCTCACCGTGCCTTCCAGCACCATGCCGGGCTGGAGGTCCTTGACGTCTTCCACGCCCTCGTTGAAGCGGGCCACCTTGAAGTCCGGGCGCGGGTCGCGGCCGGGTTTCTCCAGCTCGGCCAGCACGTCCTTGACCGTGATGAGGCCGAACTTCTCGTCGGCCAGCAGCTCGGGCTTGAGCGTGCGCAGCACTTCGCTGCGGCCGATGACCTCCTCGGCCGGACGCTTGAGCAAGGCCAGTGCCTTCTCGACCAGCGGGTAGGTCTCGGGGTGCACGCCGGAGAAGTCCAGCGGGTTCTCGCCGCCGCGGATGCGCAGGAAGCCGGCCGCCTGCTCGAAGGTCTTGGGGCCCAGGCCGGTGACGTCCAGCAGCTGCTGGCGGTTCTTGAACGCGCCGTGGGCATCGCGCCAGCGCACGATGCTGGCGGCCACCGAGGCCGACAGGCCCGAGACGCGGGCCAGCAGCGCGCTGGAGGCGGTGTTCAGGTCCACGCCGACCTTGTTCACGCAGTCCTCGACGACGGCGTCCAGCGCCCGGGCCATCTCGCTCTGGTTGACGTCGTGCTGGTACTGGCCCACGCCGATGCTCTTGGGGTCGATCTTGACGAGCTCGGCCAGCGGGTCCTGCAGGCGGCGGGCGATGGACACGGCACCGCGCAGGCTCACGTCCAGGTCGGGCAGCTCCTTGGAGGCGAATTCGGAGGCCGAGTAGACCGAAGCGCCGGCTTCACTGACGACGACCCGCTCGATCTTCACGTTCGTATCGAGCTGCTGGAGCTTCTTGATCAGCTCGCCCGCGAGCTTGTCGGTCTCGCGGCTGGCGGTGCCGTTGCCGATGGCGATCAGGTTCACGCCATGTGTGGCGCAGAGCTTGGCGAGCGTGTGCAGCGCGCCGTCCCAGTCGCGCCGGGGTTCGTGCGGGTAGACGGTGGCGGTGTCCAGCACGCGGCCGGTGTCGGACACGACGGCCACCTTCACGCCGGTGCGGATGCCCGGGTCCAGCCCCATGACGACGCGCTTGCCTGCCGGCGCGGCCAGCAGCAGGTCGCGCAGGTTTTCGGCGAACACCTTGATCGCCGTGGCCTCGGCGGACTCACGCAGCCGCGCAAAGAGATCGCGCTCCAGACTGAGCGAGAGCTTGACCTTCCACGTCCAGCCGACGGCCTTGCGAATCAGCTCGTCGGCCGGGCGATTGGCATGGCGCCAGCCGAGGTGGGCGGCGATGCGGCCTTCAGCCAGGCCCGGCTTGCCGGCGACGGGCTCCTCGTCGAGCACCAGCTTGGCGTCCAGCAGCTCCAGCGTGCGTCCGCGGAACACGGCCAGCGCCCGGTGCGAAGGCACCGTCTTGATCGATTCGGCGTAGTCGAAGTAGTCGCGGAACTTGGCGTGCTCGGGCGTGTCGGGGCTCTTGCCCTCCATGAGCTTGCTCTGGAACAGACCCACGTCCCACAGCCATTCACGCAGCTTGCCCACCAGCACCGCGTCCTCGGCCCAGCGTTCGCTGAGCAGGTCGCGCACGCCGTCGAGCACGGCAAAGGCGTCGGCAAAGCCGGCGTCGGCGTTGATGAACTTGGCCGCCTCGTCCATGGGCACGAGGGTCGGGTCGGCGAAGAGCTGGTCCGCGAGCGGTTCCAGACCGGCCTCGCGGGCGATCATGCCCTTGGTGCGGCGCTTGGGCTTGTAGGGCAGGTAGAGGTCTTCCAGCTCCTGCTTGGTGGGCGCGGTGCGGATGGCGGCCTCGAGTTCGGGCGTCAGCTTGCCTTGCTCGGCAATGCTCTTGAGCACCGCTTCGCGGCGCTCCGCCAGTTCGCGCAGGTAGGCCAGACGGGCGTCGAGTTCGCGCAGCTGGATGTCGTCCAGGCCGTCCGTGGCCTCCTTGCGATAGCGGGCGATGAAGGGCACGGTGGCCCCGCCGTCCAGCAGGTCGACGGCGGCTTGCACCTGGGCGGGCCGAACCTTCAGTTCGGCGGCAATCTGGGAAACGATGGGGTCCACAAACACAAAGGGCGCCTCCTGACGGCGCCCTGGTTGTTACGCGAGGCCCGCATTCTGCCAAAGCAGACGCGGCCGCTAGGCAGCCTCAGGGCGCGGCGCGCTGGCGCCAGCGCTCGTGGATGGCTCGGGCCGTGCCGTTGGCCTGGATGATCTTCATGCCGTCGTCGAAGGCCGCGAGCATCTCGGCTGCCTGCGGATGGCGCCGCGAGAACGCGGTGTAGATGCCGAATGCGCTGAGCTGGCCCACCACCTTGAACTTGCCGGCGAGGTCGGGCTGCCGCTTGAACAGCAGCCGGGCGTTGATGTCCGGAGCCAATGTGTACGCCGCCCGGCCACGCAGCAGCAGGCGGAAGTTGTTCTCGTCGTGGCTGGTGACCACGCGCGGGATGCGCGTATTGCCGTCGAACTCGCTGCCGTACTCGTAGCCGCGAGTCACGGCCACCGGCTGGCCTTCGAGGTCGCGCACCTGCAAGCCACCGGCGCGGGGTGTCGGCGCATCGGCGGGCGCCCAGATCAGGAATCGCTCCTCGAACATCGGCCGGGCCGGCCAGGCGTAGTCGTTCTCGATCTGAACGGTGCGCGTGGTGTTGAAGCAGGCCACCAGGCTGCCGGTGCGCGTCTGGGCCATGCAGCGCACGTAGGGCAGAGACTCCAGCCGCACGTCCACGCCCACTGCGCGGAACGCGGCCGTCACGAGTTCGACGGTGATGCCTTCCGGGCGGCCGTTCACTTCCGCCGAGTAGGGGTACCAGTCGTCCTCGGCGCCGATGACCACGGTGCGGGTCTGTGCCATGCCTGCGGCCGCTGGCAGGGCCAGCATCGAGAGCAGCAGGTCACGCCGTCGCATCGGAGGTGGGTCGCCTTGCAGGAGGTGAAGCGGTGGCGGAGTCTAGGGCCCACCTCGCCGGCAGCGGGTCAGGGTCTGACTCGATTCCCCACACGGCGCGGCCCATGCGCAGCGCCGGGCGATTGGCCCGGTGAGGCGGCCCGGGGCAGTCTCAGCGCCGGGCGCGGCGCTGCCAGCGCAGGGCCGCTAGGCCGGTCAGACCGAGGGCGAGCAGCAGGCCGGACGTGGGCTCGGGCACGGCCGACACGGCATTGAAGGCCTGGGCCGGCCCGCCGTTGACGCTGTAGCTGGCGACGTTCAGCGTGTGCGAGAAGTCGGCCGAGGCGCCGTTCTGCGCGCCCGTGAACAGCGCGACGTTCATGAAGTAGAAGTAGCGGCCGCAGATCGGCGTGAGCGGTGCTGGCACCGGCGTGGTGCAGTCGATGCGGGTGCCCTGGGCCGTGACGTCCAGCGTGTGCTTCACGTCCACCCAGGTGCGCGAGGTGTCGGCCTGGCCGCCGAAGACGTCGAGATGCGTCTGGCTGCTGGGCTGCACCGTGGCGAGCTGCCGCAGCAGGGTCTCACCCTCGGCATTCACGTCGATGCCGGCCTTGGCGAACAGCGCCGCCTGGCTGGCGCTGGTGGGGTTCACCTCGGAGCCGTAGGCCCAGGCGACGACGCCCGCGAGACTGGCATCGGGGCCGGTGGCGAGACTGCCGGTGGTGGTCAGCCGGCCCTCCAACGGCAGGCTGAAGCGCACGCTGACGTCCTGGTCCAGCACACCCCAGTAAGACAACATCGAGTAGCCGACGGACGCCATGCCGGTGGCGGTCGGGTCCAGCGGCGCGATGGCCGTGGCAGACGCGCCGAGCGAGGTGGCCGTCAGCTTGCCGAGTGCGGCCGCCGACTTGCCGCCCTGCATTTGGCTGGACTCGACGCGGGCCGACAGCGCGTTCGGCGCCGGGAACATCGTGAAGCTGCCGGCTTGCGTGGGCAGGCCGTCGATCACGGTGCCGGCACTGGCCTGCGCCGCGGCGACGTACCACTGATTCAGCAGCGCGCCGTAGAAAGACGAGGGATCGGGCGTGCCCAGCGTCAGGCCGGGCAGGGTGGTTTGTGCAGCAGCAGGCAGGGTCAGGCCCAGCAGGCTCAGAGCCAGGGCGGAAGCGGAGGGCAGGCGCATGGACGGGCAGCGTTTGAAATGACGCGCCAGTCTAGGAAGGCGGCCGTCGCGCGTTCGCCTCGCCACGAGGCCGGACCAGGGGACGCGGCCAGCCGCGTTTGCAACCGAATGTGACCCGCGCAGCAGGCCTCAGGCAGTCAACCAGCGGGACATCCCCTGCGCCGCGGCCCGGCCGCTGGCCAGGGAGGCGGTGAGCAGATACCCGCCGGTGGGCGCCTCCCAGTCAAGCATCTCGCCGGCGACGAACACGCCGGGCAGGGCGCGAAGCATGAGCTCGTCGGTCAGCGCCTCGAAGCGCACGCCGCCGGCGGTGCTGATGGCCTCGGCCACGGGGCGGGTGGCGTGCAGGGTCAGCGGGAGCTGCTTCAGGGCGGCAGCGAGCGTGGCGGCATCCAGCATCTGCTCGCGGGTGAGCAGCTCGTGCAGCAGGCCGAGCTTGAGCGGGTTGAGGTGCAGCCGGCTCTTCAAGTGCGACGACAGCGAGCGGCTGCCACGCGGATGCTTCACTTCGGCGAGCACGCGCTCGGCGCTGAGTTGGGGCAGCAGGTCCAGCTGCAGCGTGGCCTGGCCGTGCTGGTGGATCTGTTCGCGCAGGGCGCGGCTGGCGGCATACACCAGCGAGCCCTCGATGCCGCTGGCGGTGATGACGAACTCGCCCGCCCGGCGCTCGAAGCCTTCGGTCGCCAGGGCCGCGGGCTTGACCGGCTGGCCGGCGAACTCGGTGGCAAAGCGCTCGCTCCAGCCCGGCGCATCCGGGTGGGCCGCGGTGCGGCCGACGTCGAAGCCGCAGTTGGCGGGCTGCAGCGGGGCGACGTCCACGCCGCGTTCGGCAAGCCAGGGCGCCCAGGCGCCATCCGACCCCAGCTGCGGCCAGGAGGCGCCGCCCAGTGCCAGCAGCGTGGCGCGCGGCGCGGCGAGCCGCTCGCCCTCGGGCGTGTCGAAGCGCAGGAGGCCGTCGGCGCTCCAGCCCGTCCAGCGATGGCGCATCGAGAAGCGCACACCCGCCGCGCGCAGTCGATGCAGCCAGGCGCGCAGCAGGGGTGCGGCCTTGAGGTCGGTGGGAAAGACGCGGCCCGAGGTGCCGATGAAGGTTTCGATGCCGAGGCCTGCGGCCCAGGCGCGCAGGGCCTCCGCATCGAAGCCGCGCAGCAGGGGTTCGATTTGGGCGGCGCGGTCGCCGAAGCGGCCGACGAAGGGGGCGAAGGCTTCGGAATGGGTGAGGTTGAGGCCCCCTTTGCCGGCCAGCAGGAACTTGCGGCCGACGCTGGGTTTGGCATCGAAGACGGTGACGGCATGACCGGCAGCGGCCAGCACCTCGGCGGCCATCAGGCCGGCGGGCCCGCCGCCGATGATGGCGACGCCGGGCGTGAGAACTTCAGGGAGAGACATGCCCGATTCTAGGAAGGCCCTGACGCCCGCCCGTCGCCGCCTCGCTGCGGCGCTGGCGAGGCCTCGGCTCTCCCGCGTCAGGCCCGGGCGGGAGCCTCCGGCCCGGCGGGGGCGAGGTGGTTGTTGCCCCAGCATTGCTCGTACTTCCAGCCGGTCAGCTCCTCGGCCACGGCGCGCGCCTCGGCGGGGGCATCGGCGATGCGGCCGCCGGCCTTGATGCGGGCGATCTCCTTCAGCAGGATCGCGTGGTTCTTGCGGTCCAGCTTCATCTGGTAGGTGTAATACACACCGCCCAGCGCCAGGCCGATGACGCCCAGCGTGAAGATGCCGAGGATGGCGTTGAGGGCGCTCTCGGGCTGGGTGGCCTGGCCGGACACGAAGCCGTACTGGCCCAGCACCCAGCCCATGGCGAACACGATCGCCGAGCGGGTGATCTTGCCGGCGAAGGTCATCGCGCCCGCGTAAATGCCCTCGCGGCGGCGCCCGGTCAGCACCTCGTCGACGTCGGCCAGGAAGGTGTAGACCGTCCAGGGGATGTAGTACACGCCGCCGGTGCCCAGGCCGAACACGGCCGTGATGGCGAACAGCACGATCACGGTGGTCTGCTTGTCCCAGCCCAGGTAGTACAGCGCCGTGTAGGCCAGCACGCTGCCGCAGACGATCAGCAGTGCGATGCGGTAGGGCCGGGCGAAGCCGAACTTGATGCACAGGCCGATGAAGGCCATGGTGGAGATCAGCTGCATCACCGAGCTGAAGCTGTTGAGGTAGCCCACCACCGCCTTGTCCTGGCCGAGGCAGAACACGATCAGGTAGGTGAAGATGGACGCGAACAGCCACTCCGCCCCGAACCCCAGCAGGTACATGCCCAGGTGCTTGCGGAAGATCTTCAGGTGGAAGGTCGAGATCATGTCGGCGCCCAGCTTCTTGAGGGCCTGCAGCAGGCTGCCCGCGCGCTCCTGCACCACCTCATGCGCCGGCCGCTCCCACGACGAGAAGTACAGCGCCGCCATAGCCGCGCACATGATGAGCGCGTAGATGATGCCGGTCAGCAGGAAGGGCGTGGGCGACTCCTTGCTGTAGATCAGGAACAGCTGGGCCGGGATGAACGCGGCCAGGAAGTTCGCCACCTTGCCGAACATCGCTTTCGAACCCGTGAGCTTGGAGCGCACGGCGAAGTCATCGGTCATCTCGGTGGCCAGGGTCTCGTACGGCACCATGATGGACGTGTAGACGAGCTCGAACAGCGCGTACATGGTCAGGTAGTACCAGAAGCCGAAGCCCTCGATCCACATCAGCGGGTACAGCAGCACCAGCGGGATGCCGATCAAGATGAAGAAGCGCCGCCGCCCGAACTTCCGGCCCAGCCGGGTGTTGTAGAAGTTGTCGCTGATGTACCCCATGATGGGGTTGCTGATCGCATCCAGGATGCTGGCCAGCGAGAAGATGGCCGCCGCCTCCACCACCGTCAGCCCGCAGAACGTCGTGTAGAAGTACAGCAGCCAAGCGGCTGCAATCGCCAGGGCGCCGCTGCCCAGCAGGTTGGCGCTGCCGTAGCTCAGCGTGTGGCGCATCAGGATCGGTCGGCTCATGATGGACTGTCTCTCGTTATTGGAAGACAGTTTCATTTTTTGTGGCCTGTCGTTCCGTGGAAAGTTCAGTATCCCATTTCTGCGCCTTTCGGGGCCTGTCGTGAACCCTGTGCGAGCCCCCGTGGGGCGCCCTGCTCAGGCGCCGCTGATCAGACCCTCGATCAGGGTGAGGCCCCCCCGCAGCCGGTAGCCCTCGGCCGGGCGGCCGCCGGAGCCGATCAGCAGGTCTGCCGGTTCCAGGGCGTCGGCGGCCAGCATCTTGCGGCGGAAGTTGGCCTTGTTCTCCGTGGTGCCGCAGACGAGTTCGTAGGCCTGGCGCAGGTCTGACAGGCGGAACACCGGCGGCAGCAGATGCGCCAGCAGGGTGGAGTAGGCCGCCTTGGCCTTGAGGCGGCCGAGGGCGATGTCGATCAAATGGCGGTGATCGAAGGCCAGCGGTGGCAGCCGCGGCGTGGGGTGCACCGGATGCAGGCTGACCCGACCAGCCGCCACCAGCGTCTCGACCACCGCGTATTCATGCAGGGCGAGGTGGATGACGCTGGCCGACCAGCCGCGCGGGTCGCGCGTCGGGCCTGACTCGGTGTAGACCTGCTCCAGATGCCGCGGCGTGAAGCCGAGCTTGTGCTTGAGGATGCGCAGCGCCGCCTGGGTGGTGGATTTGTCGACCTTGCCCGTGGCCGGGTCGCCGTGCACGAAGCCGCCTGGCAGCATGGCGCGGCCCGCGAAGGGGGCCTCGGTGCGGGGCATCAGCGCCACCTGGAGCTGACCTTCGGCCAGCGTCAGGATGACCACGTCGACGGTAAGGATGGGGTTCTGGAACGTCATGCCAAGCTCCTCGGTGGCGTTCAGCCGCCGCGGCGCAGCCGGGCGCGGATCTCGGCCAGCGTCTGCCGGCGCAGCAGCTCGCCGTTCTTGAACACCGTCTGCAGCAAGCCGCCTGCCTCCTGCTCGGGCGTCTGGCGGTCGTAGAGCACGTAGCGACCGTCTTCGCGTTCCACCCGCAGCAGACCCACGGCCGACTTCTTGGTGCCGCCGTCGGTCTTGGGGTCCTTGGACAGTTCGCGCAATTCACCGTTCACCACGCCAGCCGTCGCCTTCATCGCCATGCCGAAGCTGTCGCGGGTGATGAACTGGTAGCTGAAGCTGCCCACGCCGAGCACCACGTTGGTCGACGCGAAGCCCTTGGTCATCAGCCGGCGCAGGATCGCGTCGGCGCGCTGCAGCGTGATGGAGTCGCCGTAGATGAGGCCGACACGCTCGTGCAGCACCTTGAAACCCTTGCTCGTGGTGGTGCCGCCGAACACATCCCACAGGCATTGCACCGCGCCACGCCGCTCGGCGTCGGTGATGCGGCGGCCGCCTTCGCGCACTTCGTACAGGCCGTCGGCGTCGCGCCGGGGCTGGCCTTGGGCGTCGCTCACCAGTTCGTCGTCGAGGTAGCCGGTGAGGATGAGCACCGGGTCGCCCGAGTCGGGGCGGAACACCACCTTGGCCTGGCCCAGGGCGTTGGGCTGGCGGGCCAGGATCTCGGCCTTGAGTTGCACCGCGTAGTCGGTGATGACCTGCCAGAAGTCCCAGGTGTCGCTGACGATGCTGACCAGGCCCGCCGGGTAGACCTCAGTGATCAGGCGGCGGAAGGTGCCGAGTTCATCGAGCTGGCCGCCCATGCTCATCACGCTGTGCTCGGTGGCGGGGATGGAGCCGCCGATCATCTCGGTGTCGCTGTTGGCGCCGTAGAAGTCTTCGAGGTAGTCGATGGCGTTGACCGTGTCGGTGCCGGTGAAGCTCAGCAGGTGGCCGGCGCCGCTGCGGGCCGCGTCCTCCGGGCCGGCCATGCCGCGGGCGGAGAAGTCGTGCGCCTGCCAGTCGATGAACAGCGGGTCGCCGCCGGTCATGTCGCCATACGCCTCGAGCAGGCGCCGGTACTGGTAGGCCAAGGTGGCCACGGTCATCGGCTTCCAGTTGGCGTTGCTCAGCACGGTCTCGATGTAGTTGGTCAGCCAGAAGAATTGCGGCAGCGTCTCGGTGACGGTGAACGGCGGCACCTTGATGTCCACCAGCGAACCCTCGGGCAGGGCCTTGATGTGCAGGGGCAGGTAGCCCAGGTCGTGAAGGGCCTCGATGTGGTCGACCGGCACCGCGCCCCGGCCGAGGGCGTTGTCCATGCGGCGGCGGTAGCGGCCCACCGCCTGAGCCTTGGGGAGGCGGAAGAACTCAGTGTTGAAGGCGTCGATCAGGACGTCGAGGATGAAACCCTGAAGGCCGAAGAACACCACCTTGCCGTCGAAGGTGGCCGGCCCGGTGCGCAGCACCGGCGCGAGGCGGTCCGAACGCGGCGTGAAGTTGCTGTAGACCTTCTCGGTGCCGGCGGGGTACTGGAAGACGTGGCCCGACTTGTAGAAGTCGATCAGGTTGAGCGGGTTCAGCTTCATGGTGGCTCCTTGAGGGTCGGGTGTTCAGGCGCGGCGGCTGGTCAGGGCAGTCGCAGCGGCGAGGTCAGGGTTGGCGCAGTGGGCGGCAAAGATGCCGTCGAAGTGGGCCTGCAGCGGCGCCAAGCCCTTGGTGAACAGGCCATGTGTGACGTAGAGGTACAGCGGCTGGCGCGTGCGCTCACGCAGCACCTGGGCCAGGGCGACGAAGGTGCCGCCGCCGTCGCAGATGTCGTCGACGATGAGCAGGGGCAGGTCGGGCACGTCGCCCTGCACCTCGGCGCCGGAGAGGCGGCCGGTGACCGGGTCGCGCGTCTTGCCGGCATAGGCCACCGGCAGGCCGAGGGCCTTGCCCACCTGCTCGACCCGCTTGCGCGCGCCCGCATCGGGCGCCACCAGCGCCAGGCCGGGCAGATTGCCCAGAGCCTGGGCGCACAGCTGACGCACGGCGTCGGCGGCCGGTTGCACGCGTACCCGTTCGAGCAGCGCGGGGACCACGTCGCTGTGCGGGTCGGCAATCGTCACCGACACAAATTTCAGGCTGTTGACGAGGCGGCAGAACACGGCTGCCGAGAGGGGCTCGCCAGCCAGCGCGACACGGTCCTGGCGGGCATAGGGCACGTAGGGCATGACGAGATGCAGCTCGGCGCCGGCGGGTGCGGCGCGACGAAGGGCGTCGGTCAGCAGTAGCAGGTCCATCACGCCCTCGGCCGAATAGAGGTGGGCGGTGAGGGTCCAGCAGCGGTCGCTGCCGTCGAGGGCGCTGGCGGGCAGGCGCACATGGCGCTCGCCGCCGGGGAAGCTGAGGAACTGCAGGTCGTCGTGGTGGCGCACGACGTCGCTGTCGGCGGTTGGCCGTGACTGGAGGCTGAAGCGGGAGATCATGGGGCGTCCTTTTTTGTCTCATTGTGAGACAAAGCGGGGCCGCGCGCAAGCCCTGCGCAGGCAACAAAAAGAAAGCGCCTCCGCAGAGGCGCTGGATGTGCAGTGGGAAGGCGGCTCAGTCGGCCCGCAGCTTGGCGCGGAGCGCAGCGCCGATCTCGGGCTTGTCGGCAAAGGCGTCTGTCGGGTTGCGCAGCAGCATTACATCCTCCAGCCGGGTCTGCACGCCGGCCAGGGCCTGCGGATGGCTGAAGATGTAGAACTTGTTGTGGTCGATGGCGTCGAACACCATCGCAGCCACGTCGGCCGCGGTGAGCTTGCCGGAGGACACGGCCTTGTCGGTCTGCGCCTGCGAGATCAGCTGGCTCTTGGTGGGCTTGGCCGCGGCGAACTCGCTCGGGCGGTTGCGGTGACTCTGGCTGATGCCGGTGGGCACGAAGAAGGGGCAGAGCACCGAGGCGTGGACCTGGTCGGTCACGAGCGACAGGTCCTGGTAGAGCGTCTCCGACAGCGACACCACCGCATGCTTGGACACGTTGTACACGCCCATGTTGGGCGGGTTCAGCATGCCGGCCATGGACGCGGTGTTGACGATGTGGCCGTGGTAGGCCGGGTCAGCCTTGGCGGCGGCCAGCATTATGGGCGTGAACAGCCGCACGCCGTGCACGACGCCCATCAGGTTGACGCCCAGCACCCATTCCCAGTCGCTGACACTGTTCTCCCAGATGAGGCCGCCGGAGCCGACGCCTGCGTTGTTGAAAACGAAATGCGGTGCGCCGAAGCGGGCCTGAACGTCGCGCGCCAGGGCCTCCATGGGCTCGGCCTTGGCCACGTCCACGACACGAGCCAGCACCTGCACGTGGGTGAACTCGGCCGCGGCCTTCTCCAGCGCATCGGCCTGCACATCGACGAGCACGAGGTTCATGCCGCGCCGGGCAGCGATGCGGGCGGTCTCCAGGCCGAAGCCGGAGCCGGCGCCGGTGATGACGGCGGTCTTGGGGGTCATGTCTTGTCTCCTTGTGGGCGCCGCATCTCGATGTGCGGAATGCCGTCTTCGATGTAGGTCGGGCCGACGGGCTGAAAGCCGAAGCCGGCGTAGAAATGTTCCAGGTGGGCTTGTGCGTGCAGGGTGATGCCTTGGTGGGGCCACAGCGCCAGGCAGCGGGCCACGGCCTCGGTCATCAACGCGCGGCCGGCACCGCTGCCGCGAGCGGCCGGCGCGGTGACCACGCGGCCGATCAGGGCATCTTCGCCTTTGAGGCCCGGCGGGATCAGCCGGGCATAGGCCTGAAGCTGGCCGTCATCGGCCTCACCCAGCAGATGCCAGGTGTGCCGGTCCAGGCCGTCGATGTCGAGAAAGACGCATTGCTGCTCCACCACGAACACCTCGGAGCGCAGGGCCAGCAGGTCGTACAGACGCTGCACCCCGAGTTCGCCGAAGGGCAGGCAGTGCCAGTGCATCGCTCAGACGAGCTTGACGAGTTGCTTGCCGAAGTTCTTGCCCTTGAGCAGGCCCATGAAGGCTTCGGGCGCGCTGGCCAGGCCTTGCGCCACGGTCTCGCGGTACTTGAGCTTGCCGGTGGCGACCAGGGTGCCGAGTTCCTTCAGCGCCTCGGGCCAGATCTCCATGTGCTCCGACACGATGAAGCCCTCGACCTTCATGCGGTTGACCAGGATGAGCTGGGGCGCGGCCATCGGGATGGGCTGGCCGTCGTAGCCGGAGATCATGCCGCACATGGCGACGCGGCTGAAGGCGTTCGCGCGCAGCAGCACGGCGTCCAGGATCATGCCGCCGACGTTTTCGAAGTAGCCGTCGATGCCGTTCGGGCAGGCGGCCTTGAGGGCAGCCGACAGGGACTTCACGTCGGCATGCTGCTTGTAGTCGATGCAGGCGTCGAAGCCGAGCTCCTCCACCACATAACGGCACTTGTCAGCGCCGCCGGCAATGCCCACGGCGCGGGCGCCGCGCGCCTTGGCCAGCTGGCCGACGGCCGAGCCCACCGCGCCGCTGGCGGCACTGACGACGACCGTCTCGCCCGCCTTGGGGTTGATGATCTTGACCAGGCCGTACCAGGCGGTCACGCCCGGCATGCCGACCGCGCCGAGGTAGGCCGACAGCGGGATGTGGGTGGTGTCGACCTTGCTCAGCACGCCGCGCTGAGTGGCGTCGACAGTGACGTACTCCTGCCAGCCGCCCATCCCGACGACCTTGTCGCCCACGGCGAAGTTGGTGTTCTTGGACTCGACGACCTCTCCGACCGTGCCGCCGATCATGACCTCGTCGAGCGCCTGCGAAGCCGCATAGCTCTTGCTGTCGTTCATGCGGCCGCGCATGTACGGGTCCAGGCTCAGATAGTGGTTGCGCACCCGGACCTGGCCTTCGGCCAGCGGCGCCAGGGCCACTTCAACGAGGCGGAAGTTGTCGGGCTTGACCTCGCCCGTGGGGCGCGAGGCGAGGACGATCTGGTGATTGGTGGTGCTCATGGCGGCTGCCTGTGAAAACGACAGCCGGCATTGAAGCATCCCGGCGACCCGGCCGGGCGTCCCAGGTGTGACAGCCCGGCGGCGCGCCTTAAGCCGCAGCGTCCAGCGGGAACCGGGTGCAGCCGAGCTTGGCCGAGATGTCGCGGCTGGCGGCCTGCAACTGGCGCACCACCTCGGGCGCCTTGGCTTCGTCGAAGCGGAAGGTCGGGAACGAAACGCTCATGCCCGCGATCGGCTGACCGAGTCGGTCGAAGATCGGCACACCCAGGCAGCGGATGTGGTCGTCGAACTCCTCGCGGTCTTCGCCGAAGCCTTGCTGCTTGACCTGGGCGAGTTCGGCCAGGAAGGCCCCGCGTTCGGTGATGGTCTTGTCGCGGAAGCGCTTGAATTCCGCGCCGTCCAGGATGCGGTCGCGGCGCTCGGGATGCTCCCAGGCCATCAGCACCTTGCCGATGGCGGTGCAGTGCAGCGGCGCCCGGCGGCCCACGCGTGAGTACATGCCCAGCATGTGCCGCGAGTCGACCTTGTGGATGTAGATGATCTCGCTGTCGATGAGGCTGCCCAGGTGGACGGTCTCGCCGGTGGCGTCCGCCAGCATCTGCATCGGGTGGCGGGCCAGGTCGACGAGGTCGGGCGAGGGCAGGGCCTTGGCACCGATCTCGAACATGCGCATGGCCAGGCCGTAGCGTTCGCTGTCGGCTTCCTGGCGCACATAGCCCAGGGTCTTCATGGTCTGCAAGAAGCGGTAGACCGTCGCCTTGGGCATGGCCAGGCGCACCGAGAGGTCGGTGATGCCGATGTCGCTGCGCTCGCCCAGGGCATTCAGGATGGCGAACACCTTGAGTACCGCCGCTACCGACTCCGGCTGTTTCGAATCGCCAATGTCTTCATCCATCGTTCTGATTCTTTCGGACGCTTGTTCCAGGATGGGGTTGGCTGGATTCTCCCTCAGCCGCGACAGGGACCTGCACGGGGGCTGATTCGATCAGCAAGACGATCGGCAACGGCGGGGCCACAAGGTCTTCAAGGCTGCCGGTTGTTGAACTCGCCCAGGCGGTTGACGGCCGCGTCGAAGGGTCGGCGTGAGGTGCTGGCTTGCCAAGGGCCGATGTGGGCGCCGATCTCGCTGTCGCGCACGATGGCGACGCCGTTCGGGCTGACCCCGGCCGCCCAGGTGCCGGCCTTCACGCCCGCATCCCAGGCGCGGCCCAGGGCCGTGCTGCCGGCGGCGAGCCCCGCCTCACCGACGAGCCGGCTGCGCGTGACCAGAAAGCCCTGGGCCACGTCAGGTGCCGTGCTGGGGGCCAGCAGGATGCCGCCGTGGCCTGGGGTGCGACGGTGGGCGCGGGTGAGCAGGGTGCTGTCCTCGATGACCAGCACCGCGTTGCCGAAGATGAAGTCGACGTCGCCCGCGATCAGGCTGTGGCGGATG
>JAIPCJ010000090.1 GCA_021738245.1 Methylotenera sp.
CTCTGCCTCGGCCCTCGTCACCCCCGTGTCTGAATCCGCCAGCGCCGTGGTCGCCCCAGCCGCCGCAAGCACTGGCGCCGCCAGCATGCCGGCCAGCGCCGCCAGTGCGGCCGACAGCGTGTCGGCCTCCGCCTCGGCGGCGGGCGCAGGCACCATCACCACGGCGCTCGCGCTCAAGGCCACCACGCCGCCGCCCGCACCGGCAACCGTGACGACATCGTCTCCTGCACCGGCGCCCACGACCAAGACCGACAGCACCGCCGGCATCGCGACGGTCGTGACCGCTGCGCCCCCCGCAGCGCCGACGCCCAGCACGGCAGAGGCGTCGGTGAGCACCAGCCCCTCGCCAAGCCCCTCGCCCAGCCCGGCACCGAGCCCGGCGCCAAGCCGCGCCCTGGCCACCGCCATCACCACCAGCCCTGACCGCACCATCCTGGGGGCCTCGGCCGACATCGTCAGCCTGCAGTCCACCCTGCTCACCAGCACCGCCCCGCCCGGCACCACGCTGCTGACGGCCGCGGCAGCCGCCACGCCGCCGGCCACCAACGTGCTCACCGCCACCACTACCACCAGCACGGCCAACAGCAGCTGCAAGGTGTCGTACGCCGCCCCCGCCAGCCTCACCACCACCACACCGGCACCCCGGCCTTCGGTGGGCGGCGTGTTCTACACCAACGCAGAGCTGGCCGTCTGGAAGCAGCGCCTGGCCGCCGGCCCCTTCCTGAAGGCGAACGATTTCACCAAGGGCTCGCCGGGCGACTGGGACCGCATCAACCAGAACGCGGCCGACTTCCTCAAGAACGGCGACAAGGGCCCGCTGACGACCAGCGCCACCGACGAGTTCGCGCGCCTGGGCACCGGTGCGCGCGATGCCGCCTTCCTGTTCCTGATGACCGCCGACGGCAATGCGTTCACGGCGGTCAAGACCTACCTGCTGGCGCAGGTGAAGAACCCCGCCGTCGATTTCCCGGCTCGCCTGTGCCTGACCGACAACAACAACTGGAACCCCGACGGCTACTACTACCAGGCCAGCTGGTTGCTGCGCTATGTGGCCACCTACGACTTCGTGCGCAGCGCCCTGTCCAGCGCCGACCGCGTGACGATCGAGAACTTCATCCGCCGCAATGCCTACATGCTGGCCACGCAGACGGACGCGGCGCTGGTCAATGTCTTCCCCAACCGCCTCAAGGGCGACTACAGCAAGAAGCTGTGGGTAGCCACGGCCACCAACGGCATCGTGTCGTGGTGGTCCAAGCGCTACGACACCAACGGCGACTGCAAGGTCGACAGCAGCGACATGGCCAGCGCAGCGCCGGTCTATGCCTACGTCAAGGCCGACGGCGTGGTGGGCCCGCGCCTGACCGAGCTCTCGCAGTTCTACAACAACCGCCGTGCCGCGACCGCACTCACCTTCGGCGCGGCAGGCCTGGTGCTGGGTGACGCCGTGCTCATCAGCAGTGCCAAGCGCTATGTGTACGAGTGGCTGACGTACGGCGTCTGGCCCGATGGCAGCCAGGGCGAGTACGCCCGCAATGGCGACTACTGCATCCCGCAACAAGGCGTCATCTACAGCGCGGCCAACACGGCCAGCGCCGCGCTGCTGGCCACGCTGCTCTCACGCCAGAACGACACGACCCTCACGGCCTTCAAGACCCGCGACGGGCTATTTGGCAGCGAAAGCACCGGTACGGCACCCGACAAGACGCTCGCCCTGACCGTGCAGACCCAGCTCGGCCTGATCAACGGCACGATCAAGTGGTACTACCACAAGCCCTGGCTGCCCAAGCAGACGCCCCCGGAGGCCGATGCCATGACCGGCTTTCGCAGCTACTACATGAAGTCCACCCAACCGCTGGAAAACTATCACGAGCTCGGCCTGCTGCCCGCCGCCAAGATCCTGCCGAGCACCAACATCGCCGGCATGGTGCTGCGCGACAAGGCTGTCACCAGCCTGCCCTTCCCTGGCGCCACCGGCAACCCGGTAACGACGGGCTGGGGCAACTGGAACGACCCGTTCAACGCCCTGCCTGCCGCGCTGCTGATTCGCCCGTGATGGCGGCTCGCCTGGGCCTGCATCAGGCGACGCGAGGCAGCCTCAGGCGTTGACGATGCCCTGCTGACGCAGCCAAATCTCGGCGTTCATGAAGCGCCAAACCGGGAAGCCCCGCGCCGCGGCATGGGGGTCGAGCAGCGTCTTGGCCAGACAGTCGGCGTTCCAGATGCGGCGCGAGCGGAATTCAGGCGAGTGCACAAGGGCTTCGACCATGGCGCGGCTGGACGGCTCGCGCATCCAGCGGTCGAACGGCGTGGCGAAGCCGATCTTGTTGTGGTTGTGCAGGATGCTGGCTGGCAGCCGTTGGGCAAAGGCCTCGCGCAGCACGCGCTTGGTGATGCCGCCACTGAACAGCGCGTCATCGGGCAGCGAGAAGGCAAACTCCATCAACCGGTAGTCGATGAAGGGCGAGCGGATCTCGACCGACTCGCTCATCGACGACTGGTCTTCGTAATGCAGGATCTGGTTGAAGCCGAAATTCAGCAGCTGCGAGCGCAGATGGTGACGCAGATTGGCGCCACCACGCTGCATGGTGACCTCGGGCAGCCGGCCATGGTGGCTGGCGTGGAAGGCCCCATCCAGCACGGTCGACGCCCGCTCCACATAACGCGCGCGGTAGGCTGAGGCCGCGCGCCGGCCGAGCATGGCCTTGGCGGTCTGCATGGCCAACTGCGTGAAGCCCACGCCCATCAGGCGCTGCATGGCCCGGGCCTCGGTGAGGGCAGCCGCAGGGCGGGTCTGCAGCAGGTCGAGCAGCCGGTAGCCCACGATGTAGCGGCCGTAGCCGGCCAGCGCCTCGTCGGCCCCCTGCCCATTGATGACCACCTTGATGCCCTGCTGGCGAATGGCCGCCATCAGTTGCTGGTGCACGAAAGACGTCGAACTGGCCACCGGCTCCTGCATGCGGCGCACGAAGTCCTCCATGCCGGTGCTCAGACTCTTGCCCCCCGGCGTGAGCAGCACCGAGCGCACATGACCGCAGGTGGCCATCAGGTCCTTGACGGCCACGCTTTCATCCTGCGGCTGGCCCGGGTAGACGGCGGTGAAAGCCGTGACGTCCGTCTGCGCGAGATGACCCGCGTCGATCGCGTCGTTGACGGTGGCACAGATGGCGGACGAATCCAGCCCCCCGCTTTGCAGCAACGCCACCGGCACATCGCTTCTGAAGCGCAGGCGCACCGCGTCAGTCAGCAGGGCACGGTAGGCTTCGGCGCGCTCGGCGGGCGGCGGCGCGGCCTGGCTGCCCCGCGGCGGCAGCTCCCAGTGCGGCCAGCTGCGGAACTGCCCGGCCGCATCCAGCAGGCCGCTGTGGCCAGGCAGCAGCTCTTGCACACCGTCAAAAAAGGTGTCGCCGTCAGAGATGCGATAGCCGTAGGCCAGGTAGGCGTGCAGCTTGGTGAGGTTGGCCTGGCCGTTCATGCAGCCGGCAGCCTTCAGGCCCGCGGGCTCGCTGGAGAAGCTGAACGCCTGCGGCGACCGATGAAAGTAGAAGGGCTTGACGCCGAAGCGGTCACGCGAGACGAACAGCTGTTGCGCGCGGCGGTCCCACAACGCAAAGGCCCACATGCCGTTGAAGCGCCGCACGCACTCGGGACCCCACTGCTCATAGGCGTGCAGGATGACCTCGGAGTCGCTTTGCGAGCGAAAGAGATGACCCGCGGCCTTCAGCTCCGGGATCAGCTCCAGGTAGTTGTAGATCTCGCCGTTGAACACGAGGGCCAGCGAGCGGTCCTCGTTGAACATGGGCTGGTTGCCCGCATCAGACAGGTCAAGGATGGAGAGCCGGCGGTGGCCCAGGCCCACACGGGCCTCGTCGACGAACACGCCATCGCCGTCTGGCCCGCGGTGTGCAAGGGCATCGTTCATGCGCCGAATCAGCGCTTCGAGCGGTACGCCGTCTGACCTGCCTTGCAGGCGCACCACCCCATTGATTCCGCACACGTGACGCGCCCCCGAAGCAATTCAGCGGACGCGACTCAGGCCTCGCACCCCCTCTAGCAATACCTTGACATAGGGCCATGCGAAGAAGGCGGGCCAGCGCCATCCCCCATGGCGTCGTGTCAACACCAGCCAGGAGCGCCAAGGCAATCCCTTACGCCCCATCAGGTGTAACCAACGTTTGCTCAATGGTAAAGAAACATCCTTGAAAGTTCCGTTAACCGGGTTGTTGCTGCAAGCCCCCTGAAAGCCGGGAGCCAACAGCAGGCGCACGCCGAGGCGCCGGGCACGCAGGCCGTAGTCGATGTCGCCCATGGCGTGCTCGAAGGCCGGGTCGAGCAGGCCCACCTGCTGCACCACCGGCCGGGGCAGCAACACCACATTGCCATTGAAGGTCTCGACCTCCTGGCATTGGTCGGTCGGCGGCACCAGCACGAACGACAGCGGGCGGCCGGGCGCACGCACCCGCTCGCCGCCGTAGCTGTGCCGCCCGGTGGCCGCGTCCTGCGTGCTGCCCACCACGATCACGCCGGCCGACGGGCTGGCGGCGGGCAGGCAGCTGAACATCACGGCCAGGGCCTGCTCGTAGAGCATGGTGTCGTCATTGAGCAGCAGCAGGTAGTCGGCCGGCGTCTGCAGCCCGAGCTCCATGGCGCGGTGCATGCCACGACACCAGAACAGCGGCGTGCCGCGGTTCACTTCCACCGTCACCCACGGAAAACGCTGGCGCACCTGCTCGGCCGTACCGTCATTGCTGCCGTCGTCCACCAGCACGGCCGACAGCGCCACGCCCGCGCGAGCGGCCGACACCTCAAGCGCAGCCAGGCTGGCGAGGGTCTTGTCGGCGCGGTTGAAGCAGGTCAGCAGTGCGCACAGGCGCGGCCGCAGTCCTGTTGCAGACATGTGCCGTTCCTCCATCATCACGCTGCGGGCGAAGCCGGCCGGAACAAGGCGGGCCTCGCGGCAGGCGCGGGGCGCCCCAGCGCAGCAAGACTCAAGGAAACCCCCAACAAAACGCTTTGCATGAAATCCACCGAATAAGCAATGTAGTAAGCCGCCTGGACAGCCAGCAAGACGAGCAACAGCGCTGCGCCCGGCGAGTTCTCGTCCTGCCGCCGCATGACCCTCACCAAGCCCTTGACGGCACTGGCCAAGGCCCACAGCAGACCCGCAAAGCCCACCAGCCCCACGCCCACCAGCTGCGTCACGTAGTTGTTGTGCGCGCCGTAGGTGATGCGTGTTTGTCGCCCTCCGGAGTTGACGATACGCGTGACATCGCCGCCGTAGCCCCTACCCAGTACAACGGCCTTGACCCCGTCGTTCTTCCAGTCGCTCAAGGTGACGCGCCAGTTGTCGAACCGGGCTGCCACCGTGCCCTGGCCAGCCACGGCACGCTCCGCCGAGTTGGTCACGCTCTCGCCCAGCCGACCGCTGAAGGCGACACCGCCGACCACCAAGGCCGCCAACGTCGTCACGGCTGCGATCTGCTGCCACAGCCGCAAGTTGCCCGCTCTGGCCAACAACATGCTCACCACGACACCAATCAGCCCTGCCAACCAGACGGAACGGTGCTGCAGGGCAACAACATAGGCCAGCAGAATCGGCGCCAGCAGCCGCAGCCCGGCTGCGGCACCCGACAAGCCCCCGAAGTACACCCCGATCAACAGGCACTGCGCCAGCAGTAGCGCGCTGGCTGAACTCACCACGCGTATCGGACCGTCGATGTTGTAGACGCCGCCCGGTGGCAGCAGATCCGTGATGGGTGTGTAGTACACGACCCACCGGTAGGTCACCAGCGCCAGCAGACCCGCCCCAAGCCACATGAAGGCGCGGATCAGCAGACGAACCTCACGGGCACCGACCGGGAAGCTCATCAAGTAGCTGGCAGCGACGATCGCGTAGTAATCATTGCGGGCCTGCACGCCCGCAGAAGTGCCCTGAGTCGCCAAGCCCCAGGCGAGGTTGAAAAAGAAGACACCCACATACAAGGCCCAGCCAGGATGCCGCCAGGGCAAATCACGCGCAGCAATCCATCGCCACAGCGTGATCAGCCCTAGCAAGATGAAGGGGACGTCGGCCACATAGAGCAGCACACCCGCTTGAAACAGGGGCGCCGACTGTGAAGCGGTATCCATCCACGCCGTCAGTGCGATGAGACCGAGGCCGAATCCGAAATGCCGCCCTCCGACCTGCACGATGACGATGACGAGGATCGCCAACGAAAACGCCAGTACATACGGCACCGCCTGCAATAACCAGAACAAGGCTTGCATCCAATTACCCCAAGTTGGTCATCAACAGTTCCTTGCCTTTTGCCCTAGACAGGCATTCAGCGTAGAGGTCCAGGTAGGTACCCGCAACCGCGTCTGCGGAAAACAGCGTGCGCGCCCGATCGAACCCGCTCCGCGAGAGCGTTTCGTAGCGCGGCCCAAATGCTTCCGCGAATCCGCGCACCAAGTCTTCCGGCATCCGCACATCGACGAGCACTCCAGCGACTGCCGCTCGAGTCTCCGGTTCTTGCCCCAAAACCCAAGGAACAGCGCCGCTGTTGCGCCCCCCCACGACCGGGAGCCCCAGGGCCATCGCTTCCGCGAGAACGACGCCAAAAGACTCCTCAAGCGCCGGGTGAACCAAAGCATCCATACCAGCCAGCGCCGCAAGCAGTTCGGTGTGACCAAGCACTCCATGGAAAACCATGCCCGCAGCAATGCCCTGGTCTGCGGCCCATCTCGATGCCGGCCCTTGCGGCTCGAACCCGGATCCGAACATATGCAGCTCCGCCTGCGGAGCATTGCCGCGCCACTCGGCAAAAGCCCGCATGGCCGGCTGTGGATTCTTCAACAGCCCCCAGCCATTGCACACCATTGCCATGCGGCGTGAGGCGCCAAGCTGTCGAGGCCGCCCGAGCCTCAAGGCGTCATGTGCCACCGGGTTCGGTACGACCTCCACTGAACCCGCGATGTGCGGTTGCACTTCATCTGCCAAATAGCGAGAGACGGCTGTGAAGTGACGGCCTGTCTTGAAAACCCGCATCGCCATCAGGTAGCGAATGCCCCGGTACACGTTACGCATGTAGCGCAGCACAGCTCGCGGGGAGTCGTGGCAAGTGATCAGATGCGGGGCGCGCTGACCAATGGCGGCAAGTGCGAACTCGTAGCTCCAGTGCGCATGAATGATGTCGGCATCGGCGGCCGCGATAGCGCGACGAAGGCGTCGCCGCTCCAACGCGAACACATCCACGGCGCGGCCGAGATGCCAACCATTGGGACGCCAGGCGCGCCGACGGCACGGAACCACGACAAACCGGAAGTTCGGCCCTTCGAGCACGATATCGGGGTTGTCAGGCGGGAGCGCAGCGTCGGTGGTCACACCGGTGACGCGGCAACCCTTCTGGAGCAATGCACCGATCAGCACACCCATCAACGGCGCGCCAAAGTACCCGCCAGGAACCGGCCCGGTGGGGTCGTGCAGGTAGGGGCGCACATCGTCGCCGGCAATATGGCCTGTCACGCAGACATGCAAGGGGCGAGTCATCGACATCTCGTCACCCGGCGATTACGCGTGCAGCCACGCCCGTGCCTTCTTGCGGGCCTTGCGGGCGATCAGCGCGAAGTCGTTCAATGCCGAGGCTGCATTGGCCTGCAGCGCACGCTGAATCGCCTCGCTCGTCAACGCCGGCACAAGCTCGAACCGATCCGGCTGAATTGCAATGCAATTTGCGGCCCGAAGGCTGTCTGCTGGCCAGGCGGGCTCCACCATCGCGCGCTTTTGCAGGTGGATGTAGCAGAACTCGTCATCCTGAAGCTGCCCGCGCTCGTCCACGAAGAAGCGCCGGATACGGCCCTCGTGCCAGAAGAAGGCCTGGCGTGTGTGGTCCAACTGCTTCTCGGTCAGGCTCAGGTGGGCACGGTCCTTGTAGATGTCGGCCATGATGGGATCGTTGTAGACGGAAACGCCTGCAGCCCGGTAGATCTTGGCCATGCCGCCCCATTCGTCGAAGAAGCAGGCCTCGTTGGTGCCGGCCACATGGGCGAAATCGACCTCCGGTGTGGCGTGCCGAAAAAGCTCCAACATGCGCGGTGTGTTGGGAAAGACCGAGCAGTGCCCGCGGATCAGGAACTTCTCCTGCCCCAGCTTCAGGAATCGCTCGAAGAAGCCGTCCACGTCGCCCATCAGCAGGTCGAGGTCGCCATAGCCCCAATGGCTGCAACCCTCCAGCAACTCGGGGAAAGCCAGGCCGTAGACGGGGCGGTAGTCGCAGAGCTTGTAAGGCTTGTCCAGCGTGATCGGCTGCCCGACCGCACGCTCGATGGCCCGGCGGCAGTCCGCCAACGTGGAGCGGTGAACCGTGACCTGTTCGCTGGGCCAGGGCAGGTCGATGCAGTCCGTCAGCAGATGCCAATGGAAATGTCGGATGCGCTCCAGCGACTTCAGAAAGACATCGAAGTACGGGGGGCGGCGCCCGAAGTAGGGCACGATCATGGCCACCTTCACGGCGCCTCCTGCGGCTTGCGGTTCAGTCATGTGCGGTGCTCCCAAGGACAGATGCCTGCACCACGCCATACCGAACCAGGTCGGTGACGTGTCGGGCGTGTCGATCTCTGGCCATGTCGATAGCTGCACGAGGCACCACGCCATCACCCGGCACAGCCCAGGCACGCGCAGGCGCCATCGGGCCGGTGGCACTCGCCTGCCCAAGGGCGCTCAACGTAGGCGACCCCGGCTCCAACTGCACGGACTCATGCCCCCAGATGGAGCCCCAGCCACCGTCATGCAAAGTGAGATTGGGGCCGTACCAGAGGTAGGGCGCATCGGTCAGGAATGCCGCCCACACGCTGTAAGAGGACACGGCGCACACCAGCAGATCACAACGCGCCAGGGCGAGCAGGTCGGAGCAATCGGAGTCGGCAATGTCAGCCGTGAAGGCGCACCGCAGTCCCTTGGCAAGCCCTTGCAGTCGCGCCATTGGTGCGTCGGACACGATGAGGAACTGCACTTGTCCCGCCATCTGGTCGTGAATGCTCAAGGCCACTTCCCGATACCACTCCGGCGGAAGGCTGATGTTGAAACGTCCACGGTAGGCATCGGGAGACACTGGCGCGCCGAAGTCCCCCATTCGAACGTGAATGCCCACGACGGGCAGCGAAGGGTCCAGGCGTTGGCCAACCGCCACCAGATTGCGCGCGGCAAAGCGGCTGCGGTAGAGCGTGCTGAGTGCGAAGTCCCGCGCGGCGTTGAGATGCGCCATGCCGCCCCACATGCCTTGGGTGGTCAGCAGCCAGGTCGACCGGGCAGGCAGCGCCCGGGCTTCGCCAAAGCGATGCAGGGCCTGCACGACATCGCCACCGCCATGAGCGCGGTAATCCGCCTCGGTGAACTCCACATGCGGCAGCACCGCCCGCAACGCGCGGTGACCGAGCCAATCGAGGCGGGAGGTACCGAAATGCCGGCCGTAGTTGCGCTGGTTCAGGCCGAACGCCGGTGGCAGGCAGCGGGCACCCAGCACCTGCGCGGCCAGGAAGGCACGGCACCAAGGCACCAGCTCATTGCCGAGACCCGCGCCGCGGCCTTGCACCCAAGGCAGGCACAGCTTCAGCATGCAGCCTCCAGCTTCAACAGCCGGCACAGCCGCTGCAGCGCAGGCACACGCGTGGCGTGCTCTTGCAGCAGGCCGGCCAGCGGCCCCATCAGGAAGCGCGCCTGCCAGCGCAGCAGCACCAGCCAGATCGGCAAGCCGACAAGCACGGTCACCAGCAGCACCGCCCAAGGCAGCACCAGGCGCTGCGCCTGCCAGGCGAGCAACGCTGCCAGCCCCATCAGCAAGGCACCACCGCGCAATGCCTTCAGCACCTGCCCCAGCGAGACACCGAGGGCGCGCGCCAACCGGCCCACCTGCCAAAGGCTTCGGGCCAGGTAGGCAGGCACTACCACCCAGGCGGCCTGATGCAAAGGCAAGGTAGAGAGAAGCCAGAGGCCGGACAAAAGCATCGCGGCGGTGAGCAATTGGCCTTGCAGGTCGGTGCCCACGGCATTGATGGCCCACAACAGCGGCCCAGCCACGCCAAGCAGCGTCATCGGCAGCAGGGCCAGGCTGAAGATCGCGAAGAGCGGCCCGGCTTCAGCCCAGCGGTGCCCGTAGAGCAAGCCGATGATGAGATCCGCGTGTACCGACATGGCCACAAAGATCGGCCAGGTGAACAGACTGACGCCAGCCACCATCCCGAGAAAGACGCCCGCCAGCTTGTCCCGAGAGTCCTGCAGACGTGCCGCTGACGCAAAAGCCACCGACTGCAGCGAACCGAGCAGAAAACCCGCCGGGGCGCGCGACAGGTTGGCCGCCGCGCCATAGGCGCCAAGGGAGGCACTGCCCCAGAAGCGCGACACCAGCATGCGGTCCACGTTCTCGGTTGCCCAGTTCGCCATGTTGGCCAGGGTCACCTTCAAACCGAAACTGCGCAGCCCCCCATCGCCTCGCAGGCTCGGGCGCAAAGGGCAGCGCGTGATCCAGCAACCGACCACCAGCCCGAACAGGCTGTGCACACCGAATGCTGCGATCAAGGCCCAGGGCCCTGCCCCCAGCCACGCTGCGGGAAGGCCAACGCCGCCGTAAGCCACCGCGTAGCCCGTCAGATACATCGCCTGCGCCCGCTTGGCATCCAGATTGCGGCGCATCAGGCTCGATGGAATGTTGGACACCGCCTGGATGGGTATGAGTGCGCCTGCCGCGGCGAGAAGCGGCCAGGCCTGCGCATCACCCAACCAGCGGGCGCACCACGGCGCCGCCAGTGCGATACAGGCGCCCGCCAGCACAGACGCCAGCAACACCCACCCGAGCGCAAACCGGATGTCCTGTGTGCTGATCTCGGCCTTCTGGATCAGGGCCGAGCCAAAGCCCGCCTCCGAAAGAATCCAGCCGAAGCCCAGCACGATGAGCGCCAGCGATGCCTGGCCGAAAGCCTCCGGGCCCAGCAGCCGCGCCAGCAGCAGCTGGAACACCAACTGCAGCAGCACACGGCCCACGGCACCGGCGTAGGTCCAGACCAGAGCCGCGAGGGTGCGGCGGCCGAGATCAGCCTTCGGCGTCATGGGCGCCGCCGGGGATGGCGAGACGAGTTGCACTCACCTCACGCGCCGGCCGCGCCAGCGGCAAACCGCTGCTTGAAATCAGCGTAAGCCAGAGCAATACCTTCGCGCAACGCGGTGCTCGCCTTCCAGCCGCGGCTGGCCAGCAGGCTCACGTCCATCAGCTTGCGCGGCGTGCCGTCGGGCTTGCTGGTGTCAAACACCAACTCGCCGCCAAAGCCCACCACCTCGCACACCAGCTGCGCCAGGTCGCGGATGCTCACGTCCTCGCCCACGCCCACGTTCACCAGCACGTCTTCGGCGCCGGTTTCCATCAGGTGCACGCAGGCGTCGGCCAGGTCGTCCACATACAAGAACTCGCGCAGCGGCGTGCCCGTGCCCCAGACGACCAGTTCCTTGTCACCCCGCTGCTTGGCCTCGTGGGCCTTGCGGATGAGCGCAGGCAGCACATGGCTGTTGTTGAGGTCGTAGTTGTCGTTGGGGCCGTAGAGGTTGGTCGGCATCGCGCTGACGTACTGCCGGCCGTACTGGCGGTTGTAGCTTTCGCAGAGCTTGATGCCGGCGATCTTGGCAATCGCATAGGGCTCGTTGGTCGCTTCCAGCGGGCCGGTGAGCAGGCTGTCTTCACGCAGCGGCTGCGGCGCGAGCTTGGGGTAAATGCAGGAGCTGCCCAGGAACATCAACCGCTGCACGCCCGCCAGGTGGGCGCTGTGGATGAGGTTGGCCTCGATCATCAGATTCTGATACAGGAACTCGGCGCGGTAGACGTTGTTGGCCTGGATACCGCCCACCTTGGCCGCGGCAATGAAGAGGTAGTCGGGCTTCTTGGCCTGCAGCCAGTCATGCACGGCGCGCTGGTCCAGCAAGTCCAGCTCCTGGCGGGAGGCGGTCAGCACCTGGGTGTAGCCACCGGCCTGCAGCCGGCGCACGAGGGCCGAGCCGACCATGCCGCGATGGCCGGCTACGAAGATGCGTGCGTCTTTGCCAATACTGCTCATGGCGTCACTCGTTGTAGTCATACGCCTGGAAGCCGGCCATCTTGACCAGGCTGTCGCGGCGGGCGGACGTGTAGTCGGCCGCGACCATCTCGGCCACCAGCTCGCGCAGGGTGGTCTTGGGCGTCCAGCCGAGCTTCTCCTTGGCCTTGGTCGGGTCGCCCAGCAGGGTTTCCACTTCGGTGGGGCGGTAGTAGCGCGGGTCCACGCGCACGATCACGTCGCCGACCTTGCACTTGGCCTTGTCGCCTTCGACCTTGACCACGCGGCCGATCTCCTGCTCGCCCTGGCCCTCGAAGGCCACGGTCACGCCCAGTTCGGCCGCCGCGAACTCGACGAACTGGCGCACGCTGTACTGCACGCCGGTGGCGATGACGAAGTCTTCGGCCTGCTCCTGCTGCAGCATCATCCACTGCATCTCGACGTAGTCCTTGGCATGGCCCCAGTCGCGCAGCGCGCTGAGGTTGCCCAGGTACAGGCAGTCCTGCAGGCCCAGCGCGATGCGGGCGATGGCGCGGGTGATCTTGCGGGTCACGAAGGTCTCGCCGCGCAGCGGGCTCTCGTGGTTGAACAGGATGCCGTTGCAGGCGTACATGCCGTAGGCCTCACGGTAGTTCACCGTGATCCAGTAGGCGTACATCTTGGCCACCGCGTAGGGGCTGCGCGGATAGAAGGGCGTGGTTTCCTTCTGCGGGATCTCCTGCACCAGGCCGTACAGCTCGGAGGTGGAGGCCTGGTAGAAGCGGGTCTTCTTCTGCAGGCCCAGGATGCGGATGGCTTCCAGCAGGCGCAGGGTGCCGATGCCGTCGGCGTCGGCGGCGTACTCGGGCTGCTCGAAGCTCACGGCCACGTGACTCATCGCGCCGAGGTTGTAGATCTCGTCGGGCTGCGTCTCCTGGACGATGCGGATGAGGTTGGTGGAGTCGGTCAGGTCACCGTAGTGCAGCTTGAAGCGCTGGTTGTCGACGTGGGGGTCTTGGTAGAGGTGGTCGACTCGGTCGGTGTTGAACAGGCTGCTGCGACGCTTGATGCCATGGACCACGTAGCCCTTGGACAGCAGGAGTTCGGCGAGGTAGGCGCCGTCTTGGCCGGTAATGCCGGTGATCAGGGCGGTCTTGGTCATGGACAGTTCTGCGGAGGTGAAGGAAATGGGAGAGCCGCTCAGCGCCCGCTGACGGCGGAGCCGAAGGCCAGCATCCGATGCTCAGGCCGCATGGCAGCGTAGAGATCGTTGATGAATCTGGTTTGCACGCGGTAGCCTGCTTCCGGATCAAGGTCGATGGACGAGACGCGCATCAACAGACCATCCGGAATGAGCCCGCGCACGCTGTAGCGCAGTTCCGCGTACTTCTGCTGCGGGCTGGTGGTGGCGACGTACTCACCCACCACGAACCAGAACGTGACAGGCTCGTGCCGCTGGCCGAGCTTGGCGAACATGTGCCGCACCGACAGCTCGCCGCTGCCCACGCGCAGGCTGGCGTCGTCGTTGGCGAGGATCTGGAAGCCCTGCACCGGGTAGCACACGTCAGGCCGGTGTGCGCGGGTGGCTTCGGACTGGTCACCGCCGTAGGCCACCGACAGCATGATGCGCTCGCCCTGCGGGCCGATATAGGTGCGCGACACGGTCTGCGCATACAGCAGCTTCAGCAGCTCGGCCTGGTCAGGCGAGACGATGGTGACGGGGCGGTTGGGGTCTTGCTGCCAGCCGTTGAAGCTGGCCGGGAAGATCTGCTCCAGGTCAACCTTGGGATGCAGGTCGGCCAGGTGCTTGGTGGGCCGGGTGGCCTCGGCCAGCACCGAGGCACCGAGCAACAGCGCCAGCGCCAGCAGCGCGCGCAACCGCACGCCAGTGAGCCAGGTCGTCATGCCTGCGCCCCCCGCTCGGACTTGAAAAACAAGCCCAGCACCCGGTCGGCGACGAGCATGAGCATCAGGGCGAGCATGAACAGCACCATGCCGGCGAAACCGTGCACAAAGCCCTGCCCTGCCGCGTCACCGAAGAAGTAGGTGACGAGCACGAGGATGATCACGCGACCGATGTTGGCTGCGAAGGCGATGGGCACGAGAAGCAGGGCCAGCGTGACGTTGCGGGCCACCGAGGTGTAGCGCATGAGGTTCATGTACAGCATGCCCAGCGCTTCGAGGGTGAACATGGAGTTCAGGCCCGCGCAGGCATCGGCCACCAGGAGCTGGTACTGGCCAACCGTCAGCATGACGCCCGAGCGACCGACGGGCAATCCCATGTTGTAGAGCAGGCTGCTGGCGACGTAGGACACGGCGGTCTTGAGCGGCGCCGTGACTGCCGCAACGAGCGCCTCCGGCAGCGGCACCATGAAGAGCATGAAGAACAGCGGGAACCAGATCAGCCGCAGCCCGCGCCAGCCCTTGAAGATCAGGGCCAGGCCGGCCAGCACCCAGATTTGCGAGCCGATGGAGAAGATCCAGATGCTCTGCGAGCGGCCGAAGGCGTACAGCAACGCACCAAAGGCGAGCACCAGGATGCCGCTGATGGTGGCCGGGCGGCTGTCCAGCTCGGCCAGCTTGTGGCGCTGCTTGAAGAGCAGCCACAGCGAGACCGCAAAGATGATCGGGCCGTGGCCCTGCTCATCGGTGCGCCACAGGCCGCGGAACAGCTCGGCGTACTCGGGCACGTAGACAACCAGCAAGCCCAGCAGCACCAGCAGCAGGGACGGCAGGTCGACACGTGCGGGCAGAAGGGCCGGACGGCCTGCCTCGGGTGCAGTTGCAGACATCACGGCACCGCTCGCACTCAGAACTCGTTGACGACCGCGCCCAGCAGCTGCACCGAACTGCCGGCCATGCTGGCCACGAGGTCCTGCAGACCCGACACCTTGTTCTTGTGCTTGCGCGTGAGCACCAGCGCCGCGCCACACTTGGCTGCGACGACGCAGGCGTCAGACCCGAGCGAGCCTGCGGCGGTGTCGATGACGACGTGGTCGAACTTGGCCGTGAGCTCGCGCACCAGCAGCCCGAAGGCCGGGCGCTCGATCAGCTCCAGCGGGTTGGGCGGGATGGGGCCGCAGGGCAGCACGAACAGACCCGGCACGCCCTCCACCGACTGGATCACCTGGCTCTCGGTGCGGCCAGACAGCAGCGATGACAGGCCGGCCGCATTGCTGACCTTGAACACCTCGTGCTGGCGCGGGCCGCGCAGGTCGGCATCGACCAGCAGGGTGCGCCCGCCCAGTTGGGCCAGGGCCACCGCGAGATTGGCCGCGAAGTAGGTCTTGCCGTCGCCGGTGTCGGGGCTGATGACGGCCAGCGCCTGGCGGGTGGCTTCGGCCTTGGTGAGCCGCATGGTGACCTGGCTGCGCACCGCGCGGATGGCCTCGGCCTGCACCGAGAAGGGCTGCAGCAGCGTGACCAGCTCGGGGCTGGCAATGCGCCGCTCGGCGTTGGCCAGCGGATAGTGGAACTGCTGGGCGAGCGCGTTGAGCACATCGTCGGGGCTGGCCAGGCCCAGCGTGACCGCGGCTTCACCGAAGCGCACGCCATGCTGTCGCTGGTAGCTCAGCACCTTTTCAACTTCTGCGGCGCTCAGGTTGCGCGCATCACGGATCAGATCGCCAATCGGGCGGTCATGCAGGTCGGCAGCGTTCACGGATGCTCCAGAGGTGGGGGCGTTCATCGGCGCGGGCTCACTTGCCCGCACCCTGGCCGAGCAGACGCTGCTGCATCAGGTTGGCCGAGGTGGCCTTGCCGAACAGGCGGCGCGCGGTGGGCGAAGGCAGCACGCCAAGGATGGGCAGGGCCACGGCCTGGGCCACGTCTTCGGCGCTGCGCACGCGGCGGTCGAGCATCTCCATCGCGATGACGAGCGCCACTGCCAGCAGCGTGCCGGCGAACACGGCCACGGCCATGTTCAGGGTCAAGCGCGGCGAGGTCGGCGTGATGGGCGCGACGGCCTGGGACAGCACCGACACATTGCTCTGCGTGGCCAGGCTTTCCATCGTGGATTGGTTGAGCCGGGTCATGACCTGGTCGTAGGTGCGTTGAGCGTTCTCGACGTCGCGCACGAGCACGGCGCCGTCGTCGCGCACGGCCTTCATCTGCAGCACCTTGGCGCGCTGCGCCTCCAGCTGCGCCTTGATCTCGCCCGCACGCTGCTGGTTGATGCTGTTGGCAATGCCCAGCGAGCTGCCGACCTTGACGATTTCGCTGTCGATGCGCGTCTTGAGCTCGGCGAGGTTGGCGCGCGTCTCGATGACCTGCGGGTTCTTGTCGCCCAGCTTGGCGGTCAGCTCCTGCAGCCTGGCCTCCAGGCGCGCCTGATCGGCCTTGAGGCCGGCGATCAGCGGGTTGTTGAGCACTTCCTGCATGCGGTCTGCGCCGTTGCCGCGCGCGGCGGCCTGGCGGCTGACCGAGTCGGAGGCCAGCGACTGCAGGCCGACGTACTGGCTGGACAGCTCGGTCAGGCGGGCGTTCTCGACGTCCAGGCGCTCATCGGTGGCGATGATGCCCTTTTCCTTCTGGAACTCGGACAGGCGGCTCTGCGCCTTTTCGAGCACGTCACGAGCCTCCTTGGCGCGCTGGTCGAAGAAGGATGAATACAGGCGCGCCGGCTCGACCTTCATCTCGATGTTGGTCTCGAGGTAGGCCTGCACGAAAGCGTTGGCCAGGGCCGCGGCGAACTTGGGATCGGCCGCCTTGTAGGTGACGGTGACCACGTTGGACTCGCGCGAGGGCTTCACGTCCAGCGCGCGCTGGAACACGGTGCCCAGCCACTGCTCGATGGAGCCTTCGCCCTTGGTGGCGTCCTGCCACTGCTCGCGGATCTGCGGGTTTTCGGTGAGCTTGAGGTTGCGCACGACCTTGAAGGCCACGCGGTCGCTCTGGATCACGTCGATCTGCGTGGCGATCACGCTGGGGTTCATGCCGCCGGGGTAGAGCACGGCCGCGAGCGGATCGGGCTTGGAGGCATCGATGACGACCGAGGCCGACGCGGTGTAGCTCTTGGGCCAGACCAGGCTGAGCACGAGTGCCACCAGCACGATGACGCCGAACACGCCGAGCGCCAGCTTGTAGCGCGCTCGCAGGATGGCCAGGAATTGGACGAAGTTCATTGCAGGGCCCTCGGGTTCAGAACAGGCTTTCCTTGACGTACACGACGTCGCCGTCCTTCAGGCTGTCGTCCATGCCGGGTTGCAAGACCTGGACCTTGCCGTCGGCGGCCTTGCGATGCACGCGGATGCCGCGTTCGGTGCCGCGCGGGTTCAGGCCGCCGCCGGTGGCCAGGGCCTGCATCAGCGTCATGCCGCGCTCCAGGCGCATCGGGCCGGGGCGCTGCACCTCGCCGTAGATGTAGACGATGGGCGCGCGGTCGACCCAGAGCACGTCACCGTTCTGGATGATGACGTCGTTGGCCCGGCCGGCGTCGGCGCTCGGGCCGAAGACGCTGGGCAGGTCGACCTCCAGGCGGTAGGGCTTGCCGTTGCGGGTGCCGCTGAGCACGAGGATGTCACCGCCGGCCGTGGCCACGCCGCCGGCGTTGGCCAGCAGGTCGGTCAGGCGCATGTCGGTCGTCTCGATCGGGTAGCGGCCCGGCCGGTTGACCTGCCCCAGCACGCTGGCCTGGTTGCCCTTGACCTGCAGCAGGATGAGGGTGACCTGCGGCGCCTTCACGAAGCTGCCGTTCTTCAGGCCGTCGGCGATCAGCTTCTCCGCCGCACTGACCGGCAGGCCGCCGATGCGCACGCTGCCCAGCAGCGGGTAGCTGATGACGCCGGTCTCGGAGACGCGGGTCTCGAGCGTGAGGTCGGGGTTTTGGTAGACGACGATGCGCACCACGTCGCCAGCGCCCAGCCGGTACTCGGCATTGGCGTTGGCATTGGCGGCTGCCGCAGAAGTCTGGGCCTGGGCGCCAAGGGCCGCCAGGCCGAGTGTGGCGGCGATGAGCAGGTGAGGGAATCGGTTCATTTCAGGCCCATGCCCTTGGAGATGGAGGCGGCATCGAGCCCGCTGGCAGCCGGCGCGACCGGCGCGGCGGCATCGGAGGCGGCCGGCAGCACGGGCGCTGAGGCAGCACCGCCCGGCGCAGGCTGGGCGAACTTGCCCACGTACTCGATCTTGGAGCTCTCGCGCAGGGCCTTGAGGTCCTTCTGGATGGCTTCGGCCTTGCGCTGGTTGAGCAGGAAGGCTTCGATGGCGGGGCGCGCACGCGCCTCGTCCACCGGTTCGCTGCGCGAGCCCACGAGGAAGAGCACGGTCAGCCCCGCCGGGTTGGGGCTGATCATGGAGTCGCCATCCTTCATGCGCGAGATCGCGTCGACGCTGGCCAGGGGCAGCTGCTCGGCGGCGCGCACGGCCTGGTTGCCGCTGAAGCGCAGGTCCGCCGACTTGAGGTACTCGGCGAACTCATTGAGG
>JAIPCJ010000005.1 GCA_021738245.1 Methylotenera sp.
CGGCAACAAGCCCTGAGCGATGACGCTGGCGGGTGCCACAAGCCGCCCAATCGGCACCTGCGCGAAACCCGGCCCCCGCTGCGGTGCCGGGTTTTTTCTTGGCTGAGCCCTGGCGGGCCGTGAGATGGCGCTTGCCGCGGCAGGCGACGGCCGCGCGGCCCTGCTCAGGGATAGAAGATGTTGACGCTGTAGCCGCTCACGCGCTGGCCGCCGGTCGTGAAGACCAGGCTCAGCGTCTGCTCGGACTCCGCGCCCACTTGTGTCAGTGCCGGGCTCATCGCCTCGGGCCCGATCACGCGCCGTGCGAGAGGCGCCCCATTCGCATCGGTCAGGCTCAGCTCGACCGACGGTGCAGCGACGTCCACCGCGGTCTTGTTGCGCAGGGCGAGGCTGAGCTTGTAGCCGGCACTGCCCACCGGGTTCAGCGACGTGGCGTCGATGCTGAGGGCATCGATGCGTTTCCAGGGCTTGATCTCGCAGCCTGTCAGGCCGCACAGCGCCGTCAACGTGCCGCGCAGCGGTGGGTGCAGCGCGGAGAGGGCATCGCGGAAATGCACCATCACCTGCAGCGACAGCAGCACGGCCAGCAGCACAGACACTACGCCCAGCGCGAGCTTCACCACCGGGCGGTTCCAGCGCGCCTGGCGCTGCGCACGCCGCATGAATTCGGGCATGTCCGGCGTGTGTGGCGTGTGTGGCGCCGGCCCGCTCTCGGGCTCCGCAGACATCGCCGAGGCGGCCGCGGCATGGGCTGAGGCGGCCTCGACCGCCGCGTCCTGCGATGCGCTGTGCGCGCTCGCGGTGGCTGTGTCGTCATCGACCCAGCGGGGTTCGTGCCGGGCAAGCTCGGTCGCAGGCCAGCCCGTGGGCAGGTCGTCCATCCGGGGCTCGTGCTCCGGCGGCGGCATCCAGGGGGCAGGCGCCTCGAACACCGGCGCAGGCGGCGGTGGCGGCGGCGGAGGAGGGGGCGGCGGCGGGGGCGGTGGCGGTGAGTACGGCTCGGGCGCGGCCTGGGGCACAAATTGCGGCGGCCAGGGCGGCGGTGCGTCGCGCTCGATGTCGAAGAGCAACTCGCGTGCGTCGAAGATCTCGGCGCAGCGTCCGCAGCGCACCCAGCCATCGGACACGCGCAGCTGATCCTCCACGATCCGGAAGATCGTCCCGCAGGCCGTGCAGCGTGTGGCGAGACTCATGCGGCGCGCTTCGCGGTCATCAGGATCCAGCCGTCCTCTTCGTCGGAGACTTGGAGGCTCAGCCAGGGTGCATAAGCCGCCTTGAGCTCACCCGCCTGGCGACTCAGGATGCCCGCCAGGATGAGATGGCCGCCGGCCGCAACATGCGCGCAGAGCAGTGGTGCGAGCAGCTTCAGCGGCTGCGCCAGGATGTTGGCGATCACGAGCGGGTATTCGCCCTGGGCCAGCTCCGGCAGGCCGACGTTGAGCGTCACGCCGTTGGCGATGGCGTTGTCGCGGGAGGACGTGACGGCGGCGGGGTCGATGTCCACGGCGTCGATCACAGCGGCGCCATGCAGCGCAGCGCCGATCGCGAGGATGCCGGAACCGCAGCCGTAATCGAGTACGCGGGGCCAGCGGGGGCCCGCTTCGGCGTGGGTGGCGATCCAGCGCAGGCACATGCGCGTCGTGGGGTGGGTGCCGGTGCCGAAGGCCAGGCCCGGGTCCAGACGCATGACGCGCTTGGCCTGCGGTGGGGCCTCGTGCCAGCTCGGCACGATCCAGAACTCGGGCGTGATCTCCACGGGCGCGAACTGGCTCTGCGTGAGCCGCACCCAGTCCTGCTCAGGCACGGCCTGGATGGCCTGGACGTGGACATCGGCAGCCCAATCCTGAGCCAGCAGCAGGGTGGCGGCTTCAGTGGCTTCGGGCTCGGAGGGGAAGAGGGCCTTGACCACCGAGCGGGCCCAGCCCGCCTTGGGCGCCGGCATGCCAGGTTCGCCGAACAAGGCGCGCTCGGCATCGGTGTCGGCGTCGGCGTCCTCGACCGACACCGCGAGGGCCTCGATCTCCATCAGTGCGTCACTGACGATCTCGACATCGGCCTCGCGGCAGACCAGGGCTAGTTCAAAAAGGTGACTCATACCTTGTATTGTCCCAGCAGCGGCCGCCGACATGGCGTTGCCATGGCGCTCACGTCGTCGCTGTGCGGGGCGCGGCGTGAGCGGGGTCGGGGGTCATCGCTTGTGGGCGGCCATCCAGCTTTCGAGGTAGTGGATCGAGGTGCCGCCTTCGATGAACTTGGCGTCCGCCATCAGCTCGCGGTGCAGCGGGATGTTGGTCTGGATGCCTTCGACCACCGTTTCGCTCAGCGCAATCCGCATGCGGGCCAGCGCCTGTTCGCGGGTGTCGCCGTGCACGATGATCTTGCCGATCATGGAGTCGTAGTTCGGCGGCACGAAGTAGTTCGTGTAGGCATGCGAGTCCACCCGCACGCCCGGGCCGCCGGGCGCGTGCCACATCGTGATGCGGCCGGGCGACGGCACGAACTTGACCGGATCTTCCGCATTGATGCGGCACTCGATGGCGTGGCCGCGCATCTCGATCTGCCGCTGCGTGAACGGCAGCTTCTCGCCTGCGGCGATGCGGATCTGCTGCTGCACGATGTCAATGCCGGTGACCAACTCGGTGACCGGATGCTCGACCTGCACGCGCGTGTTCATCTCGATGAAGTAGAACTCGCCGTTCTCGTACAGGAACTCGAACGTGCCCGCGCCGCGGTAGCCCATCTTCTTGCAGGCGGCCGCGCAGCGGTCGCCCACCTTCTCGATGCTGCGACGCGGGATGCCGGGCGCCGGCGCTTCCTCGATGATCTTCTGGTGGCGGCGCTGCATGGAGCAGTCGCGCTCGCCCAGCCAGACGGCGTTCTTGAAGGTGTCGGCCAGCACCTGGATTTCCACGTGGCGTGGGTTCTCCAGGAACTTCTCCATGTAGACCTCGGGATTGCCGAAGGCCGCGCCGGCTTCGGCGCGGGTGGTCTGCACGGCGTGCACCAGCGCTGCCTCGGTGTGCACGACACGCATGCCGCGACCGCCGCCGCCGCCGGCTGCCTTGATGATGACCGGGTAGCCGATGGAGCGGGCGATGCGCACGATCTCCTTCGGGTCTTCCGGCAGCGCACCTTCGGAGCCGGGCACGCAGGGCACCCCGGCGCGGATCATGGCCTGCTTGGCCGAGACCTTGTCGCCCATCAGGCGGATGGATTCGGGCGTCGGGCCGATGAAGGTGAAGCCACTGCGCTCCACACGCTCGGCGAAATCGGCGTTCTCGGACAGGAAGCCGTAGCCCGGGTGGATGGCCTCGGCATCGGTCACCTCGGCAGTGGCGATGATGGCCGGCATGCTGAGGTAGCTCTGCGCGGAGGGCGCCGGGCCGATGCACACGGCTTCATCGGCCAATCGCACGTACTTGGCGTCGCGGTCGGCCTCGGAATAGACGACGACCGACTTGATGCCCAGTTCGCGGCAGGCGCGCTGGATGCGCAGGGCGATCTCGCCTCGGTTGGCAATCAGGACCTTCTTAAACATCAGGAAGTCCTTGTCACTCGATCACGAACAAGGGCTGGCCGAACTCAACGGCCTGGCCGTTCTCGCACAGCACCTTGGTGATCGTGCCGGACTTGTCGGCCTCGATCTCGTTCATGATCTTCATCGCCTCGATGATGCAGATCGCCTCGCCTTCCTTCACGGCCTGGCCGACTTCGGCGAACGGCTTCGCGTTGGGGCTGGAGGCCCGGTAGAAGGTGCCCACCATGGGCGACTTGACGATGTGGCCGGTTTCGACCGGCGCGGCGGCCGGGGCGGCCGGTGCAGCAGCGGTCGGCGCGGCCGCCGGCGCGGCGGCCAGCACCACCGGCGCGGCAGGCGCGGGGGCGTACACGGGCTGGGCGATTGCGGCGGCAGCCGGGTCGGCCTTGACGATGCGGACCTTGCCGTCGGCCTCGGTGATTTCCAGTTCGGAGATGTTCGATTCCGAGACCAGGTCGATCAGGGTTTTGAGCTTGCGCAGGTCCATCGTGGCTCCAGGCTGATTTGTTGTTGTGGGAAAGAAAGAGACGGCGCCCGGGTCAGGCGCCGGCTTCCAACGATTCGAGGGCGTGGCGCAAGGCCAGGCGATAGCCATTGGCGCCCAGGCCGCAGATGACACCGACCGCCAACTCACTCAGATAGCTGTGGTGGCGGAAGGCTTCGCGGCGGTGGATGTTCGACAGGTGAACTTCGATGAAGGGCAGGGCCACTGCCGCCAGCGCATCGCGGATGGCGACGCTGGTGTGGGTGTAGGCGGCCGGGTTGATGAGGATGAAACGGGTTCCGTCGCTGCGGGCGGCCTGAATACGGTCCACCAGCGCGCCTTCGTGGTTGCTCTGGAAGCTTTCCAGGCGGGCGCCGGCATCCGCTGCGATCTTGCTCAATTCGGCATCGATCTGGGCCAGAGTCTGCGCGCCGTAGACCTCGGGCTCGCGGGTGCCGAGCAGGTTGAGGTTGGGGCCATGCAGGACGAGAACTTGCATCAAACACGTGGTGTCGCTCGGCCCTAGAGGGTTAGAGAGGCACCACTAAATTGAGGAAGGGCGAACTTTACGCGTTTTGAGGCCGATTTCCCGCGGGATAGGGAAATTCTCAAGTAAATCGCCGTCGGGCCGCTTTTGACGCCCGATGCGGTGCACCTCGGCCCGAGCGCTGACCGGATTCAAGTCTTGGCCAGCTCGCGCAGATCCTCAAGCCGGGTCACCCCCAGGCGCCGCCAGCCGATCTCACCCGCCGTGTCGAAGGCCAGTGAGAAGGGCAGGCCGCCCGCCGCGTTGCCCAGCTCGCGCACCAGGCCCAGCCCCTTCGGCCCCGCCAGCGCGACCGGGAAGTCCAGCGGCGTCTTCTGAAGAAAGGCCTTCACCGGGTCCAGCTGGTCGACGGCCAGCGCCAGCACCTGCCAACCTTGCCCCTTGGCCTCGTTGTAGAACTGGTTGATCTCGGGGAGTTCCTTCACGCAGGGCGGGCACCAGGTCGCCCAGAAGTTCACCAGCAGGCGCTGACCGCGCCAGCGCGAGACGGCGAGTTCCGTGCCGTCCAGGGCGGGGAAGCGCTGGGCCCAGAAGTTCTCGGCAGCTGGTGATAGCTGGACAGGTGCTGGATTGAGCGCGCGCCAAGCCAGGTTGCCGGCGATCACCGCGCCACCCGCTGCGGCGCCAACGAGTAAGGTGCGGCGAGCCAGGGGAGGTTCATGCTTCATCTAGTAACTTTCGTAGGGCTTCTAGATCGCCGCGCTCGGTCATGCCGCGGGCGTCCGGCTTGAGGGCGCCGCGCAGGTCGTCGAAGTCCAGGATGGTCAGGCACAGCGTCACCCGCTCGCCCAGTGCCGCGCAGGGCACGTCCAGGATGAGCATGTCCACGCTGCGGCCGCGCCCGGCGCTGGTCTCGGCCACGTCGAAGCTCAGCCCGCGGTTGAGCAGGGCGATCTCGGTGGCCTTGCTGTCGTCACAGAAGAGCTGCAGGTGGATGTTGGACAGGCGGGTGGCCGTGCCGCGCCAGACGGCGCCGGTGAGGTGGGGGCGGAATTCGGCGAGCCGGCCCATCCAGGTTGCGGCCACCTCCCGCAGGGCGTGCAGTTCAGCCGGCTGGGTGTCGGCATGAAAGATCGCGATGTGCTCGCGCACCGCGTCTTCGACCTCATCGTTGCCGGGCAGCGCCGCACGGGGCAACCCAAGGTCACGGGCGGCGCGTTGCTTGGCCGGCCCCCAGTCCATGCCCTCGTCGACGATGAGGCGGGCAGCGGCGGCCGCGATCTCCAGGGTGTCAGTCACGGGCGGTCAGGGCAGTTGGGCGCTATTCATGCGGCCCGCAATGATGCCTGCGCGCCCCATCACGTAAGGGCCGGAGGGTTGTCGCTCAAAGCGCTTGGGCGCGGGCAGCATCACCGCCAGCCGCGCGGCTTCGAAAGCACCGAGCCGTGCCGCATCGACGCGGAAGTAGTGGCGGGCCGCCGCCTGGGCGCCGAACAGGCCTTCGCCCCACTCGACGCTGTTCAGGTAGATCTCCAGGATGCGGCGCTTGTCCAGCAGGGCTTCGAGCATCAGCGTGATGACCAGCTCCTGCCCTTTGCGCAGCAGCGTGCGCTCGCCGGACAAGAACAGGTTCTTGGCCAGTTGCTGGGTGATGGTGGAGCCGCCGATGACCTTGGCCGTGGCCTTGCCGCGGGCAGCCGCGCGGGCCTGGGCCTTCTCGTTCTTCTGCCAGGCGCCCTTGAGGGCCTCCCAGTCGACGCCGCCGTGCTCGGCGAAGGAGTCGTCCTCGCTGGCGATGACGGCGCGCTTGAGCGTGGCGGGCAATTGCGCGTCGTCGACCCAGGTCTGCGACCAGGCCACCTGGTGCTTCTCCTTGAGCAGGCGCACCATCTCGCTGCGCTGGAAGCTGGTGGACTCCGGCGCCAGCACCCGCATCAGCGCGATGCGCCCGGCGAACCACAGCTGCAGGCAGACCACCGCCAGCAGCAGCACGGCGAGCAGTCGCAGGGCGTGGCGCATCACAGCGTCGCCCTCAGGGCCTTGAGCACCGGCCGGGTGTCGGGTCGTACGCCGCGCCAGAAGAAAAAGGCCTCGGCGGCCTGTTCCACCAGCATGCCCAGGCCGTCGCGCGCCTCGGCGCCGTGCGCGGTGGCCCAGTCGAGAAAGGGTTGGGCCTTGGGGCCGTACATCATGTCCAGCGCGAGGCTGCCCGGCTTGAGCACCTGGGCGCCGACGGGCGCGGCGGCGCCTGCCAGGCTGGTGCTCGTGGCATTGACCACCACATCCTGTGCCGCCGGCGCGTCAGCCAACGTGCCAGCCGCCAGTGGCACGCCGAGATGCGCGTGGCTGGCCACCAGGGCTTCGGCCTTGTCGACGCTGCGGTTGACCACCGTGATGAGGGCCGGCCCCGCGGCGATCAGGCTGCCCAGCACGCCCGCGGCGGCGCCCCCCGCGCCCACCAGCAGCACCTGCAGGCCGGCCAGCGGGCGGCGGGCATTGCGCTGGATGTCGTTGACGAGGCCGGCGCCATCGGTGTTGTCGCCCACCCAGCCATCGGCGTCGAAGCGCAGGGTGTTGACCGCGCCGCCCAGTTGCGCGCGCTCGGTGCGGCGGGCGGCCAGCGCGAAGGCATCGAACTTGAACGGCACGGTGATGTTGCAGCCCTGGCCGCCCGCGGCCGCGAAGGCGCGCAGCGTGGGCTCAAAGCCGTCCAGCGGCGCCAGCAGCCGCTCGTACACCAGCGCCTGACCGGTCTGCTCGGCAAACAGCGCATGGATGGTGGGCGAGCGGCTGTGCGCCACGGGGTTGCCGACAACGGCGTATCGATCGGTCATTGCTGTCCTGCCAGCGTGGTTTCCAGTTCCTGGTCGCGGGTGAACTTGAAGCGTGACGTGATGATCAGCACTTCGGCGCCCTTGAGCATGTCCTGGGTGAAGTTGCCGAAGGGGGCTGCCGCTTCCACGATCGCGATCGCGCGCTTGTCCAGGTTGGGATTGCCGCTTGGCGAGACGATTTCGGTCTCGATCACGCGCCCCTTGTGGTCGACGTGGATGTTCATGACCAGCTCGCCGTAGAGCTTGCGGCCGCGGAAGGTCGGGAAGTCACGGGTGCCGCGCTCCTCGATGCGGCGCCGCAGGCCGTCGTAGTACTGGGCGTAGACCACCTCGCGCACGGCAGGGCTGACGTAGCGTTTGCGCGGCCTGGCGTTTTCGGTGTTCACCCGCTTCTCGATCTCGGCCAGCAGGTCGACCAGCTGGCGGCGCTTCTCGGCCTGGGCGCGCTCGTTGGGGTCGCTCTTCTCGCGTCGGGGGTCAGGCGGCGGCAGCAGGGCCAGCTCGCGGCGCACCTGCGTGAGCAGCTGCTGTTGCTGTTGCTGCAGTTGCGTGATCTGGGTGTGGGCGGCCTCGACGGCGTCGCCGGTCTCGCGCTGCCGTGCGGGCGGCAAGGGCGAGGTGGCGCGCCCGGTTTCGGTGTTGCCGCCGCCCGCCAGGTTGGCCTGCGCCAGCGCGGCGGCCTTCGGGGGCGGCTCGGTGGAGCGCGCATTGACCAGCACCACCTCCAGCGGGGTGTCCTGGAACATCCGGTTGAAGGTGTCAGGCGCCGCAATGCGCAAGCTCAGCAGGGCGCCGTGGAGGCCCAGCGAGAAGGCGAGGGCGATCTGCAGCGTGCTGAACCGGCGCATGTCAGCGGGGCCCGCCTTCTGCCGTGCCGGGGTCGGCGTCGCCGGCATCGTTCACGTCGATGGCCAGGGCCAGCGGCGCGGCGGCGGCTTCCAGCTCGTCGTCATCGCCCTCGGCTTCTTCAGGGGCGGTGGCAGCCTCGTCCAGGCGCTCGATGAGGGTGGCATGCACGTCCAGCGTCATTTCGTCCAGGCCGGTGATGCGCACCTTCACATGGCTGCCGCGCGGCAGGTTCTCGCAGCCCAGGGCCTTGAACACCAGGGGCAGGTCGTCAGCGCGCACCAGGCCGTCCTTCATGACGGCGGCGGTCAGCTCGGTCGTGGCGTTCTGCTGCAGCCAGCGCAGCGTCCAGAAGCGCTCGATGCCGTTCTGGAAGCCGTTGTAGGCGGCATAGGCCGACTCGAAGGCCGAGATGATCGAGAAGAGCTGGGCGTCCTTGGGTTTGAACGGCGCGGCCAGCGCGGCCGTGCGGCCGTGCCGGGCGCAGGCAATGATCTGCCACTGGTTGACCAGGTCCACATAGCGGCGCAAGGGCGACGTGGCCCAGGTGTACTGCGCCACACCCATGCCCGCATGGGGCAGGGCCTTCACGCCCATGCGCACCTTGATGCCCGGCGCCAGGCTCGCCTGGCTGCGGTAGATGCCCGGCAGGCCCAGTTCGGCCAGCCAGCCGCCCCAGGCGGAGTTGGCCAGGATCATGGCCTCGGCCACGATCAGGTCCAGCGAGCTGCCGCGCGCACGCACCGTGATCTCTACCGACTCCGTGCCGTTGGGCGCCTCGGAGCGCTCGCCGGCCAGGCGGAAGTTGTAGTCGGGCCGGTTGAAGTTCTCGGGCTTGCCGCGCACGACTTCGCGCTGGGCCTTGAGGTGCTTGGCCAGTCGCCAGGTGAATGCCAGCTCGGGCGCGAACGCATAAGTGGCCGGCGCCTCGCCCGACAGCGTGGCGTCTGTGACGATGCCGTCGAGCTTGTCGTGGCGCAGGTTGCTGGCGATGTGCACCCGCTCCAGCCGGGTCTCCCGGCCGGTGATCTCGAATGTGGACTCGTCCATCGTGAAGTAGATGGACACCGCCGGGCAGTCGCGGCCCTCGATGAGGGTGTAGGCCTGCACCACCTCGTCGGGCAGCATGGTGAGCTTCCAGCCCGGCATGTAGACGGTGGACAGGCGCTCGCGGGCCACCTTGTCGACGGCGGAATCCGGCGTGATCGCCAGACCGGGCGCGGCGATGTGCACGCCGAACGTGACCGTGCCCGTGCCCAGGCCCTGCACCGACAGCGCGTCGTCGATCTCGGTGGTCTGGGAGTCGTCGATGGAGAAGGCGCGCGCCGGGCTCAGCGGCAATTCGTCCTTGATCTCCGGCGCCGTCAGCGCCGGGAAGCCGGTGCCCTTGGGGAAGTTCTCGAACAGGAAGCGCTTCCAGTGGAACTGGTAGGGGCTGGTGATGGCGCCGGCCGCCTGCAGCAGCTCCAGCGGCGCCTTGTGCGACTGCTTGCTGGCCTCGACCACCGCCTTGTACTCGGGGCCGTTCTTGTCGGGCTTGAAGAGGATCTTGTAGATCTGGTCCTGGATGGGCTGGGGGCAGCTGCCTGCGGCGAGCTGCTCCGCCCAGGCTTCGATCTGCAGTGCCTGCTGGCGCTTGCGCTCGATACCCAGCAGCGCGGCCTTGACCGTCTCCTCGGGCGCCTTCTTGAACTGACCCTTGCCGGCGCGGCGGAAGTAATGCGGTGCGTCGTAGAGGCGGAACAGGGCCGCGGCCTGTTGCACGACGCCGGCCTTGGCGTCGAAGTAGTCACGTGCCAGGTCGGCAAAGCCGAATTCGCCTTCGGGCGCGAACTCCCAGGCCAGGTCCAGGTCGATGTCGTCGGCCAGGGCGCGGGCGTCGGCCAGCAGCACGGCGGGCGCCGGCTGCTCGAACTTCAGCAGCACATTGGCGCCCTTCACCTTCACCCGCTTGCCGGAGTCGAGTTCGACCTGCAGCGAGGCATCGGCCTCGGACATCACACGGCCGGCGAGAAACTTCCCGGCATCATCAAACAGCGCAAACATAAGCGCGGCATTGTCGTTGATCCTCGGCGTCCTCCCGGCACGCCCTATCATGCCGCGCCCATGACGACCCGAGTCCGACTCACCGCGGTTTTGCTCTGGCTGCTGCTCTGGTTGCCGGGGCTCGTCGTGCCCTTCATCGGCCATGGGCTCGGGCCGCTGGAGCAGGGGGCGGTGCTCGCGCTGTCGCTGTTCGCGCTGCTGTTGCCCCTGCCGGCCTTCAGTCGATTGCGGCATTACTTTTTCGCGCTGACGCCCCTCGCGGTGCTGGTGCCGCCCTACGTTTTCCTGTGCTTCTATTACCGCAGCGTGCCGGGCGATGTGCTGGTGTCGGCCGCGCTCAACACCGAGTGGCGTGCCACGCTCGGCCTCGTGCTGGACCAGGGGGCGCGCCTGCTGTGGATCCCGGCCTACCTGGGCGTCTACCTGGGCCTGGCATGGCGGGTGCCGGCCAGCGTGCGGCTGACCGCGGGCCAGCCCAAGGGCGTGCTGGCGGGCCTGCTGGTCTATGCCGCGGTCGGCATGCTGGGCCGGCAGGATCTGGCGGTGTGGGTGCGCCTGCCGCCGCTGTTCCAGGAAAGCACGGCCAATCTGGTCTTTCCGGCCAACCTGGCGCTGTCGGTCCAGCGCACGCTGGCCCACCAGCGCACCCTGGCTGAAGCAAACAGCCTGGCCGGCCGGCCCGCGCCCGGCACGTCCGCGCAGCCGGCGCTCATCGTGCTGGTGGTCGGCGAATCGGTGCGGCCCGACCACCTCGGCCTGATGGGCTACCCGCGCAACACAACGCCGTGGCTGACGTCCCGCTCGGCGGAATGGCTGGCTTTCCAGGACGTGATGTCCACCGCCCAATGGACAGCCGTGGCCGTGCCGCAGTTGCTGACGCTGACGGGGCAGCATGGGGTGCGCGGCACGCTCGTGCAGACCTTCACTGAGGCGGGCTTCCAGACGGCGTGGCTGTCCAACCAGGAGCCCACGCCGATGAGCCGGGCGGCCGATGTCGTCGAGCATTCCCGCCACGACGTGGACTTCCACTTCCGCAAGGACACCGACCTGCTACCGCTGTTCGAGTCCTTCGTCCGGCAAGGGCGGCCGCGTCAGTTCGTGCTGCTGCACATGATGGGCAGCCACTTCCCGTACGAGGAGCGCTATGAGCGCCACCAGCGCCGCTTCACGCCGACGCTGAGTGACGCCGGCGTCAGCGGCCACCCGGGCCCGGCGTTCCGCCACGCGACCATCAACTCCTACGACAACACCCTCGTTGCGCTGGACCAGTTCCTCGAACGCGTCGTCGCAGTGCTGGCGCGCGAGTCCCGGCCGGTGCTCCTGCTGTACGTCTCCGATCACGGCGAAAACCTGTTCGACGATGAACGGCAGCGTTTCATGCATGCCCACCCGGATGCGAGCCGGTGGGATCTGCGCGTGCCGTTGCTGGTCTGGCGCAATCCGGCCTATGAGCGCTGGCGGCCCGAGGTCTGGCCCGCACTGCAGGCCAGGCTTAGCCTGCCGGTCGGCCACCGGGACGTCGCCCCGACCCTGCTCGACCTCGCAGGCGTGGAATGGTCCGGGCGCGACGCGTCACACAGCCTCGCGTCACCCACTTATGCCACCCGCCCGAGGCCGATGTTCGACCTGCTCGGCAGGATCGTCGGCGACGCCGACGCGGTGCGCTGACGGCGCCGTCGGGCGTCAGGCCCGCAGGAAGGCCGTGAGGCCGGGCAGGTGGTCGTCGAAGTCGGTCAGACCATGGTCGCTGCCCGCCAACACATCGCCGTCGCAGCCGGCGTAACGGGCCAGCATTTCGCGCCAGTCCAGCAGCTCGTCGCCCTTGGCGATGAGCGCGTAGTAGCGGCTGGGCTGGGTCAGTCGTGCGGGCGGTGCGAGGGCCGCCAGCTCGGCCACGTGCTCGGCGGTGAAGTCGAACTGCAGCGCGGGGTCGTGCCAGGCGGTCAGGGTGCCGATGTGCCGGGCGAGGTCCCGCGCGGGGTCCACCGCCGGGTTGAGCACGCCCACCCGCCAGGCCCGGTGGGCCGGGCGTTCGGCCAGCCAGGTGGCGTAGAAGCCGCCCAGCGAACTGCCCACGACCGCCACACCGGTGGCCGGCCAGCCGGCGACGAGGTCGCTGACCTGCGCCATGGCGGCCTTTGGCGAGGGGGGCAACTGAGGGCAGACGAAGGTCAGGCCGGGTTGCTCTGCCGCCCAGGCGGCCATGCGACGGGCCTTGGCCAAGGCGGGCGAGGAACGGAAGCCATGCAAATAGAGCAGATGCGTGAGATTCATGACGGAAGTCATTGGCGACGTTTGGCGCGACGATGCGACGCGGGCGGACTCGGATTGACGTGAGTTTCGCCCGCCTCCACAGTCGCCCCCTTTCGTCTTATCCGGTCACACCATGATCCCGATGCCTCGTTCCGCCCTCGCTGCTGCTGCGCTGATCGCGCTGACCAGCCTGGCGCATGCCCAGACGCCTGCCGCTCCCGCCGCGGGTGCTTCCGCTCCTGCCGCCGCCGCGCCGCGGCCCCCGGTCGACCCGACGGCACCCAAGCCCTTCGCCGACGTCATCAAGGGCGCCAAGGAGCAGCCGGGTCTGTTCCCGATCTGGCGCAAGGACGAAAAGGTCTGGATCGAGATCCCCAAGGAAGCCTTCAACAAGCCCTTCCTGTTCAGCGTCAACGTCGCCAACTCGGTGGGCGAGCGCGGCCTGTACGCCAGCCAGATGCTGGGCGATGAACTCGCCGAGTGGCGCCGCATCGGCAACCAGGTCCAGCTGATCGCGCTGAACACCAAGTTCCGCACCAGCAACCCCGACAGCAAGCTGGCGCTCGACCAGGCCTTCTCGCCCAGCCTGATCGCCGGCACGCCGGTGGCCAGCGCCGAGCACCCGGATCGCAAGTCGGTGCTGGTGGATGCCAGCGGCCTGCTGCTCGGCGACATCCCGGGTTATTCCACGCGCCTGGAGATGGCCTACCGCCTGCCGTTCGCGCCGGACCGTGCCAACTCCTTCATCGAAGCCACGCGCGCCGACCCGCAAATCTCCACGCTGACCTCGCGCATCCACTTCGCCACGGCCCGCATTCCCGCCCCGCCGCTGACGCCGATGCCCGTGCCGATGCCTTCGCCGCCGCAGGCCACGCCGGACCCGCGGTCCATGTTCTTCAGCTTCGTCTACAGCTTCCGCGCGCTGCCCGAAACGCCCGCCGCCATCCGTTACGCCGACCCGCGCCTGGGTCATTTCACGGAAAGCTACAGCAACCTGGGCGACGACCTCAAGGCCAACCCGCGCGTGCACATGGTGGCCCGCTGGCGTCTCGAGAAGAAGGACCCGAGCGCGGCCCTGTCCGAGCCGGTGAAGCCCATCGTCTACTGGATGGACAAGAACATCCCGGCCAAGTACCGCGAAGCCGTGAAGGCCGGCATCCTGGAATGGAACAAGGCCTTCGAGAAGATCGGCTTCAAGGACGCCGTGCAAGCCAAGCAGCAGCCCGATGATGCCGACTGGGACAACATGGATTCGACCCACGCGTCCATCCGCTGGTTCACCGGCGCTGACGTGGGCTTTGCCATCGGCCCGAGCAACCGTGACCCGCGCACCGGCGAAATCCTGGACGCCGACATCGGCATGAGCGACGTCTTCGGCCGCGGCTCCCGCCGTCTGGCCACTGACGACGTGCTGGGTCAGTCCGCCCACGACCATGACCACGCCGCCAGCGCCTGGATGGGCGAGCGCAGCCTGCGCCTGGCGCAGGAGCAGTGCAGCTACATGGCCGACCAGGCCAACGAACTGGGCTTCGCGCTCGACCTGCTCGCGCTGCGCGACGGCATGGACATGAACGGCCCCGAGGCCGAGGCCCTGGCCCAGGCCGTGGTGAAGGACGTGATCATGCATGAGGTGGGCCACACCCTCGGCCTCAAGCACAACTTCCGTTCGTCCACCACGGTCACGCAGGCCCAACTGCGCGACAAGGCCTACACCGAGGCCCACGGCATTTCCAACTCGGTGATGGACTACAACGCCTACAACCTGCCACTCAAGGGCGAGCCCAAGGCCAGCCTGACCAACACCACGCTGGGGGCCTACGACTACTGGGCCATCGAATACGCCTACAAGCAAGTGCCGGCCGAGCAGGAGGCTGCGGAGCTGGCGAAGGTCGCCGCCCGCTCGACCGAGCCGCAGCTGGCCTATGGCGATGACTTCGACCAGGGCGTGGGCGGCCCGTACGACGGCTTTGACCCGCGCAGCAACCAGCGCGACCTGGGCGACGACCCGCTGGCCTACGCCAAGAAGCGCCTGAAGCTCAGCCAGGAGCTGTGGGAGCGCGTGCAGGCGCGCCCGGCCAACCTGGGCGACGACCCGCTACGCAACCGCCGCTCCGTGGCCGACGCCTTCCGGCAACTCGGCATGACGGCCAACAACGTCAGCAAGTACGTAGGCGGCATCTACGCCGAGCGCGTGGTGCCCGGCGTGACCACGGGCCCGGCCTTCAAGCCGGTGGACAACGCCCAGCAGCGCGACGCCCTGCGATTCATCGCCAGCGGCCTGCTGTCCAGCGACTCGTTCAAGTTCAAGCCCGAGTTCCTGGCCACCCAGACGGTCGACTACAACGAATGGGACCGCGGCCTGCCGCTGTCGATCCCGGACGCCGTCGCCGCGCTGCAAGGCCGGGTGCTGGATCGCCTGATGTCGCCCAACACCGCACGTCGCCTCATCGAGCAGGCTTCCTTCCTGCCTGAAAGCCAGCGCAAGGGCGCGGTGTCGCTGAACGAGGTCTACGGCACGCTGCAGGGCGCGATCTTCAGCGAGCTCAAGACCGGCGCCGAGATCGACCGCATGCGCCGCAGCCTGCAGCGCGAATACCTCAAGCGTCTGCAAGCCCAGCTGAACCGCTCCACCAACGGCGCCACGGCCTATGCCGACGCCTTCTCGATGGCGCGCTTCCATGCCACGCAATTGGCCAACGAGCTGCGCGTGGCCTCGGCCAAGCCGGGGCTGTCGGTCGAGACGCGGGCGCATCTGGCCGAGTCGCTGGACCTGCTGAACAGCATGCTCAAGGCCACGCTGACCCGCAGCTGATCGGCGTTCTTCGTTGCAACGCAAGGCCAGCCCCCGGGCTGGCCTTTTTCATGGTCGCTACGATCAATCAACCACCAGGAGAACTGCATGGCGGACACCGCCTCTTTCAACGCTGCCGGCGCACGCAACCTGCCGGGCCATCTCGGCATCGTCATCACCCGGGTCGAGAACGGCGAGGTACATGCCGAACTCCCGGTGCGCCCTGAACTGATGGCGCCCAACGGCTTTCTGCATGCCGGCAGCGTGGTCACGCTGGCCGACACCTGTGCGGGTTACGGCTGCATGGCCAGCCTGCCGGAAGGCGCGCTCGGCTTCACGACCGTGGAGTTGAAGTCCAACCACCTGGGCACGGCCCGCGAGGGCACGGTGGCCTGTGTGGCCAAGGCTGTGCACCTGGGGCGGACGACGCAGGTGTGGGATGCGGTGGTGACGAACAAGGAAACGGGCAAGACGATGGCCTTGTTCCGGTGTACGCAGATGGTGCTGTACGGGAAGTGAAGGGTGGTTTGTCCGCCGCCGTTGTTGCGGCGTTGCCTTTGCCGGGAGCCGTTGCGACTCGGCGCACCGAGTCGAAAGGCTCTCAGCAAAGGCATCGGCTCAACTGCTGGCGTCGCTGATGCTTCAACGCGCTTGCCAGTCGTCAGGCGCGGGCGGCCAACCCCGCCAGCAGCTTCTCGTGAATGCCGCCGAAGCCCCCGTTGCTCATGCACAGCAGATGGTCGCCCGGCTTCGCGACCTTCACGACGGCTGCCACCAAGGCATCCACATCGGCTCCGACGACGGCTTGAGCGCCCATGGGTGCCAGGGCCTCCTTGGCGTCCCAGGCCAGGCCCTGCTGGTTGCAGAAGGCGAGGTCGGCTTCCTCGAGCGCCCAGGGCAACTGGGCCTTCATGGTGCCGAGCTTCATCGTGTTGGAGCGCGGCTCGAAGATGGCGAGGATGCGCTCGGCCGGGGCGATGCGGCGGCGCAGGCCATTGATGGTGGTGCGCATGGCCGTGGGATGGTGGGCGAAGTCGTCGTAGACCTTGATGCCGCGCACCTCGCCGCGCAGTTCCATGCGGCGGCGCACGTTCTGGAAGGTGGCCAGCGCCTCGGCTGACTGTTCCGGCGTCACGCCCACATGCTCCGCCGCCGCGATGGCGGCCAGCGCGTTGAGCTGGTTGTGCTCGCCGATGAGGCCCCATTCCACGCGGGCCACCTTCAGGCTGCCGCGCAGCACGTCGAAGGCCTGGGGCTCGCCGCGGGCGCGCAGCATGCCGGCTTCTTCCTTCTTGGCGCCGAAGCGCTGCACCTCGCTCCAGCAGCCGCGGGCGATCACGCGCTGCAAGGCTTCCTCGCGCGCATTCACCACCAGCCGACCGCTGGCGGGCACGGTGCGGACGAGGTGGTGGAACTGGGTCTCGATGGCGGCGAGGTCGGGGAAGATGTCGGCGTGGTCGTGTTCGAGGTTGTTCAGCACCGCGGTGCGTGGCCGGTAGTGGACGAACTTGCTGCGCTTGTCGAAGAAGGCGGTGTCGTATTCGTCTGCCTCGATGACGAAGGGGCGGCCCTCGCCCAGCCGCGCCGACACGCCGAAGTTCTGCGGTACGCCGCCCACCAGGAAGCCGGGCTTGAGGCCGGCGTGTTCCAGGATCCAGGTCAGCATGGAGGTCGTGGTCGTCTTGCCGTGCGTGCCTGCCACGGCCAGCACGTGCCGCCCCTGCAGCACATGCTCGGCCAGCCATTGCGGGCCTGACACGTAAGGCAGGCCCGCATCCAGGATGGCTTCCATCAGCGGGAAGCGCTCGCCGCGGGTGACGACGTTGCCGATGACGAACACGTCTGGCTTGAGTTCGAGTTGCTCCGCGTCGAAGCCGGTGATGAGCTCGATGCCCAGGGCTTCGAGCTGGGTGCTCATGGGCGGGTAGACGTTGGCGTCGCAGCCGGTGACCTTGTGGCCCGCTTCGCGTGCGAGCGCGGCCAGGCCGCCCATGAAGGTGCCACAGATGCCGAGGATGTGCAGATGCATGTCGGGATCGCTCCCGGGGGAGCGCCTGGATTCAGCGCAAGGCGGTGCGCGCGGCCGCGAGGGTGGCGTCGATGTCGGCCTGGCTGTGGGCTGCCGACACGAACCCAGCCTCGTAAAGGGCCGGTGCAAGATAGATGCCAGCGTCCAGCATGGCGTGGAAGAAGCGGTTGAAGCGCTCCTTGTCGGTCGTCATGACCTTGGCGTAGTTCTGCGGCAGCTCCGGCAACAGGAAGAAGCCGAACATGCCCCCCTCGCTGTCGGCGCTGAAGGGCACGCCGTTCTCGGCAGCCACCCCTTTCAGGCCGTCGACGAGCTGGCGCGTGCGCGCGGACAGCGCCTCGAAGAAGCCAGGCTTCTGGATCTCGCGGAGCGTGGCCAGGCCGCAGGCGGTCGCCACCGGGTTGCCCGACAGCGTGCCGGCCTGGTAGACGCCGCCCAGCGGGGCCAGGTGCTGCATCACGTCGCGCCGCGCACCGAAGGCCGCCAGCGGCATGCCGCCGCCGATGACCTTGCCGAAGACCGAGATGTCGGGCGCGAAGCCGGGAATGAGGGTGGCGTAGTGAGACTGCGCCGAGCCGAGGGCCACGCGAAAGCCCGTCATCACCTCATCCAGCACCAGCAGCGCGCCGTGCTTGGAGCACAGGCGGCGCAGCGCGGTCATGAAGGGCACCGAGGCGCGCACGAAATTCATGTTGCCGGCGATGGGCTCCACGATGACGCAGGCCAGCTCGTGCCCGACTTCGGCAAACGCTGCCTCCAGCTGCTCGACGTTGTTGTATTCGAGGACCAAGGTGTCGGCGGCGGCGCCGGGCGTGACACCCGCGCTGGTGGGATGGCCGAAGGTGGCCAGGCCTGAGCCGGCCTTCACCAGCAGGGCGTCGGTGTGGCCGTGGTAGCAGCCCTCGAACTTGATGAACTTCGGGCGACCGGTGGCACCGCGCGCCAGGCGGATGGCGCTCATCGTCGCCTCGGTGCCGGAGCTCACCAGGCGCACCTGGTCGATGCTGGGCACAAGCTTGAGGATCTCTTCGGCGAGCTCGATCTCACGCTCGGTGGGCGCACCGAACGAGAAGCCTTCGGTGGCGGCCTTGGTGACGGCTTCCAGCACGGCCGGGTGGCCGTGGCCGAGGATCATCGGCCCCCAGGAGCCGATGTAGTCGATGTAGCGGCGACCTTCGGCATCCCAGATGTAGGCGCCCTCGCCGCGAGCGATGAAGCGCGGCGTGCCGCCGACGGCGCGAAAGGCGCGCACGGGGGAGTTCACGCCGCCGGGGATGACGCGGGCGGCGCGTTCGAAGAGCTCGGTGTTGCTGGCCATGGGTTCAGGTTCAGGTGATCAGTGCATCCGGCGCGGCGTCTTGGGCGGCTGCTCGGGTTCGGGATCGGGTTCGAATTCAGGCGGCTCACCGGCGGCCTCGTCGGGCGCGGGCAGGGCCCAGAAGAAGCGGTCGGGAATCACGTTGCCCATGCCGGGGCGAAAGCCCGCGTCCAGGGACTGGTCGAGGAAGGACAGGGCCTCGCTGACGGCCGAGTGCAGCTCCGCGCCCACCGACAGCAGTGCCGCGAGGGCGGCCGACAGGGTGTCGCCCGCGCCTAGGAACGCGGTCTCGAAGCGCTCGAACTTCTCGCCGGTGATCGGGCCCTGCGAGTTGGCCAGCACGTTGTCCACGTACTGGTTGGGCAGCTGGATGCCCGTCACGAGCACGTGCTGGGCGCCCGATTGCGCGGCGGCCACCGCCAGCTCGCGGGCCGAGGGGCTGCGCTCGTTGTCCCAGTCAGGCAGCAGGAAGTCGGTCATCGTCTTGTGATTGCCGACGAGCACCGCAGTCTGCGGCAGCACCAATTCGCGCAGCGCATCCAGATACTGTTGTTGATCGTCCTCATCGATCCAGGCGACCGAGGGCAAATAGGTAACCAAAGGTATGTCGGGATAGTCGCTCAAGACCTCCGCGACGGCGCTGACGGCCTCGGCGTTGCCGAGGAAGCCGACCTTCCACGCGGTGATCGGCACGTCTTCAAGGATGTGGCGCGCCTGCTCGGCAATGGTGTCGGCGTCGAGGTTGTGATGCTCGAAGGTCTCGGCGGTGTCGCGCAGCACGACGGCGGTCACCACCGGCAGGCAGTGCGCACCCATGGCGGCGATGGTGGCCACGTCGCCGGCCAGGCCACCGGCACCGCTGGCGTCGCTCGCATTGAAGGTCAGCACGCACGCCGGCGGCGGGCTTTCTTCCTCGGCTGGGGTGTCGTCGACCTCGGGGTCGGGGCGCAGGGGTGTTGGGCTCATGGGAGTCTTGGCGGAACGCGGTCGAAAGAGCTGCCGCAAAGCGTGGAGTCTGCCGCTAAAAGTGCGCTTCTAACGCGGAGCACACCGGCATTTGCCCTCAGCATTGCGCTCTCGGGCCCTGGCTAGAATGAATCGATTGTAGTGAGCAAAACTCTGAGCACCGTGAGCGAACCCAGTACCTGGATGTGCCTGATCTGTGGATGGATCTATGACGAAGCAACCGGCGATCCCGACCACGGTATCCCCCCGGGGACGGCATGGGCCGATGTCGACATGAACTGGACATGCCCCGACTGCGGCGCGCGCAAGGAAGACTTCGAGATGGTGCGCATCTGACGCCGATTCATCGATTGCCGACAGGGCCCGGCCCCGAGCTGAAGTTCCTAGGAGACGACGTTTGAACGAGCAAGTTTCCGGTGCAGGTCCAACCCGCATCCTGGTCATCGACGACAGCAACACCATCCGTCGCAGCGCGGAGATCTTCCTCAAGCAGGGAGGTCACGAGGTCGCGCTCGCGGAAGATGGTTTCGATGCGCTGGCCAAGCTGGGCGACTTTCATCCTGATCTCGTCTTCTGCGACATCCTCATGCCGCGGCTGGATGGATATCAGACCTGCGCCATCATCAAGCGCAACCCGCAGTTTTCGGGAGTGCCAGTGATCATGCTGTCGTCCAAGGACGGCCTTTTCGACAAGGCCCGCGGACGCATGGTGGGCTCACAGGACTACCTGACCAAGCCGTTCACCAAAGACCAGCTGCTGCAGGCGGTCATCCAACACCGGCCCTGAGCCTCCTCCCAAGAGAGTATTGCCATGAGCATCCAAAACATCCTGTTGGTTGACGATTCCAAGACCGAACTGCACGCTCTGTCCGAGATGCTGGTCAAGCGCGGCTACAACGTGCGCACCGCCGAGAACGCCGAAGAGGCCATGAAGCGCCTGGCCGAGGCCAAGCCCGACCTGATCCTGATGGACGTGGTCATGCCCGGCCAGAACGGCTTCCAGCTGACCCGTGCCATCACCCGCGACGAGCGCTATGCCGGCGTGCCGGTCATCATGTGCACGAGCAAGAACCAGGAAACCGACAAGGTCTGGGGCATGCGCCAGGGGGCCAGCGATTACGTCGTCAAGCCCGTCAAGGCAGACGAACTGCTGGCCAAGATCAAAGCCCTCGGCTGAAGGCTGACGCATGGCCAACAAGACCGCCCTTCGCGAGCTGCAGCAGCGCCTGGCAGAGCGCATGCAGGCTGCTCGCGAGCAGACGCTGATTGCGAACTGGCTGGCCGTTGAATGCGCCGGCGTGGGCCTGCTGTTCTCGTTGAAGCAGGCCAGCGAAATCTTCGCGCCGGTGCCCATCAAGCCGGTGCCCTACGCCAAGCCCTGGCTGGCGGGCGTGGCCAACCTGCGGGGCGGCCTGTTTACCGTGGTCGACCTGGCCGTCTACCTGGGGCTGTGCGAGCCGCAGCCGGGTCGCGCCACCACCGCCCAGACACGCCTGGTGTCGCTGGGCAGCGACCTGAACCTGAATTGCGCCCTGCTCGTGGACCGCCTGGCCGGCCTGCGCAGTGACGAACAACTGCCTCTGGCGCCGCAGCAACCCACGGGGCCGCTGCCGCGATTTGCAGGGGCCCTGCGCCGGGATGAAGCCGGGCGCGATTGGCAAGTGATCAATCTCGAGGCGCTGTCGCGGCAGGAAAACTTCCTGCACATCGTCGCTTGATGCGCATCCATTTCGAAGTTCCGAGCCGCCACGAGTGCGGACATCACACACATTGAAGGACGAGGGTGAAATGAGCCTGCTGGACACAATCAGGGGAAAGTCCGAAGCCGACAAGCAGCCGCCGGTGCCGGTGGAAGGCGTCGATACGGCCATCGACTCGGGCAGCACGACGAGCTTCGATGCCACGCGCAACGCCGACTCGACGCTCGCCGGTTCGGACCTCTATCCGCGCAACGAGGGCTCGTCGATCATCTCGCCGGCCGTGCCGACCGAGCCGGGTCCCAACAGCGAGTTCGCGCCCAGCAGCACGATGAGCTTTGCCCCCACGACCCAGGCGGCCGATCCGACGGCCATTCCGTCGCTGCCGGCGTCGGGCTCCGACAAGCTGACGGATCTCTTCGGTCGCAACCGCCAGCGCGTGCTGACCGGCTTGGTGGCCCTGGGCTTCATCGGCACGTTCGCGTCGGTTTTCCTGGTGGTGTCCAGCTCCAACCGCAGCGCCGCCCAGGTGCGCGCAGCGGGTTCGGCCTTGATGCACTCGCAGCGGATGGCCAAGTCCGTGTCGGCCGCCCTGGTCGGCAACCCGACCGCCTTCGCTGAACTGCGCGAGTCGGTTGGCACCCTCAGCGGCGTCGTCACCAACCTGCGCACGGGTGAAGGCGAACTGGCGATTGCGCCGGCCGGCGTGCAGCCCACGCTGGACATGCTCAAGCCCATGGTCGAGCGCGCCGAGAAGAACGGCAAGATCGTGCAAGCGCAGGAAAAGATCCTGACGCAAGTGGGCCAGGCCCTGCGCGCCATCAACCGGCAGTCGAGCGACCTGCTGGAAAGCGCCGAGGCGGTGTCCTCGCAGGCCTTGCAGATCGGTGCGTCGGCCGGTGAGGTCTCCGCGGTCGGTCAGCTGGTGATGTTGACCCAGCGTATCGGCAAGAGCGCCAACGAGTTCCTGACGCAGGAAGGCGTGAGCCCCGAGGCCGTGTTCCTGCTGGGCAAGGACTTGAACTCCTTCAAGCTGATCACCGAGGCCCTGATCAACGGCAGCCCCGAGCTGCGCCTGAATGCCGCCAAGGATCCGCAGCTCAAGGAACGCCTGCAGACCCTGCTCAAGCAGTACGAACAGACCCGGACCCAGGCCTCCGCCATTCTGGGCAACCTGCAGGGCCTGGTGGCGGCTCGTGAGGCCCAGACAGCCATCCTCAACGACTCCGAACCGCTGCGCAAAGGCCTGGAGCAGACCGCCGCCGACCTCGAAAAGTCGGGGGGTGCCGGTTTCGGCCTGTTCGCTGTGATGGCCCTGTCGCTGATCTCGCTGGCGATCGGTGCGGTCGGTTTCCTGCGGCTTTATCTGTCTGACCAGGCTCGCCGTGCCGAGCTGGCCGAAGCGCAGAAGCGCGAGGCCGAGGCTCAGGAGCAGGAAGCCAAGCGCGTGAACGACGCCAACCAGGCGGCCATTCTGCGGTTGATGAACGAACTGGCCAGCGTCGCTGAAGGTGACCTGACGCAGCAAGCCACGGTGACGGAAGACATCACCGGCGCGATCGCCGACTCGGTGAACTACACCGTGGAAGAACTGCGCAACCTCGTGGGCCAGGTGCAGGCCACGGCGGCTCGCGTGACGGACACGACCGGTGCGGTCGACCAGACGTCCACCGACCTGCTGGCCGCTTCCAAGGAGCAGCTGCACGAGATCCGCGCGACGGGTGAGGCCGTGCTCGGCATGGCGGAACGAATCACCGAGGTGTCTGCGCAGGCGCAGACGACCGCCGAGGTGGCGCGTCAAAGCCGTCAGGCCGCTGAACAGGGTCTGGCAGCGATGCAGAACAACATCGCCGGTATGAACGCCATCCGTGACTCCATCCAGGAGACCTCCAAGCGCATCAAGCGCCTGGGTGAGTCGTCTCAGGAAATCGGTGAGATCACGGAGCTGATCTCGGACATTACGGAACAGACGAACGTGCTGGCCCTGAACGCCGCCATTCAGGCCGCGTCTGCCGGTGAAGCCGGTCGCGGCTTCTCGGTGGTGGCGGAAGAGGTGCAGCGTCTGGCCGAACGCTCGGGCGACGCCACCCGCCGGATTGCCGCGCTGGTCAAGACCATTCAGACCGACACCCACGACGCCGTGGCCGCCATGGAGCGCTCCACGCGCGGTGTGGTGGAAGGTACGCAGCTGTCCGACGCGGCCGGCAAGGCGCTGGAAGACATCGACAAGGTGTCGCGTCAGCTGGACGAACTGATCGAGCGCATCTCGGCGCAGGCGCAGCAGGAAGCTGAACGCGCCAACGGCGTGGCGTCCAACATCCAGCACATCTTCGCGGTGACCGAGCAGACCTCCGAGGGCACGCGCTCCACCGCCCAGATGGTGCATGAGCTGTCTCGCTCTGCCGAAGCCCTGCGGACCTCCGTGTCCCGGTTCAAGGTCGCCTGACCGCTCCGATCCCGAGAAAGCCAGACGCATGGACAGCTCCCTGCGAGACTCCGAACTCCCGGCCGACCTCAGCCCGTTGGCCTGGGTGCAGGAGGAATTGCGCCGCTCCCTGGAGTCAGTGCACAAGACCCTGCGCCGCCTCGTTCGCGAGAGTGGTGACAACCGCGCCACGGCCCTGGGCGGTGAGGCGCCCGCCAGCCAGCCGCTCCAACAGGCGGCGGCTCAACTCCATCAGGTCAGCGGTGTGCTGTCCCTCGTCGGCCTGCCGGCCGGTGCCAGCGTGCTGCGTGCCGCCGAGGCGGCGGTGCAGCGCCTGGCCGAGAAACCGCTGAGCGTTGAAGCCGCGGCGGTGGACATCATCGAGCGCGCGGACTTCGCGCTGCTGGCCTATATGGCGCGCCTGCTGGCGGGCAACAAGACCTCCTCGCTGGCGCTCTACCCGAGCTACCGTGCGCTGCAGGATCTCAACGGTGCCGACCGCATCCACCCGGCCGACCTGTGGCAGTTCGACTGGTCCTGGCGCACCATCCGCGCCGAGGCGGACGTGGCACCGCGCTCGGCTGAAGCCGTGCGTGCTCCATTCGAGGCCGCGCTGCTGCGCCATATGCGCGAGCCGAGCCCGGCCCACGCCGCCAATCTGTCGGGCCTGTGCGCCGGTCTGGCGGCGTCGTTGCCGGCGGGCAATTCGCGCACGCTGTGGCAACTGGCGGCCGCGGTGTTCGAGGGCCAGGCCCTCAAGCTCATCGGCAGCGATGCGCACACCAAGCGCCTGGGCTCCAAGCTGCTGCATGAATTGCGCCGCGTGGGGCAGGGCGATCAGGCCGACGCGGCGCGCGAGCGCCTGGCGCAGGACCTGCTCTTCTTCTGCGCCCAGTGCCGCATCAGCCGCGGCGCCGGCCCGCGCCTGACGGCCGTTCACGAGGCCTACGGCTTGACCGAAGAGCAGGCGGGCGACTACGAAGACGCCAGCCTGGGCCGCATCGACCCCGCCTGGGTGGCGCAGGCCAAGCGCCGCGTGCTCGCCGCCAAGGAAAGCTGGTCCAGCGCTGCCGAAGGCGACCAACATCGCCTCGCCGGCCTGGACGAGCAGTTTGCGGCCCTGGCTGAATCGCTGACCCGTCTCTTCCCGAGCGGCGAAGTGCTGGCGCAGACGCTGCAACGCGCCGTTGTCGCGACCCTGCGTTCGCGCACCACGCCGCCGCCCGCGCTGGCGATGGAAGTTGCCACCAGCCTGCTCTACGTCGAGGCTGCCCTGGAAGACGCCGCCTTCGACCAGCCCGAGCAGGCCGACCGGGTGCGCCGACTGGCACGCCGCGTCGAGGCCGTGGCGCACGGTGAGCCCGCCGAGGCGCTGGAAGACTGGATGGAGGATCTCTACCGCCGCGTCTCCGACCGCCAGACGCTCGGCAGCGTGGTGCATGAACTGCGTGCCAGCCTCTCCGAAGTCGAGAAGCACTGCGACGAGTACTTCCGCAACCCGACCCAGCGTGACCTGCTGATCCCCGTGCCCGGCCAATTGCAGGCCATGCGCGGCGTGCTCAGCGTGCTCGGGCTGGACCAGGCCGCCCATGCCACCGTGCGCATGCGCGACGAGGTGGACAACCTCGCCAGCACCGAGATCGACTTCAACCGCCCCGGCGCGCGTGACGTCTTCGAGCGCCTGGCCACCAACCTGGGTGCGCTGGGCTTCCTGATCGACATGCTCAGCGTCCAGCCCCAGCTGGCCAAGCGCATGTTCCAGTTCGACGAGGCCACCGGCCGCCTGGATGCCGTCATGGGCCGCCGCGAAGGTGCGGTGGCGCTGCCGGACTTCGAGGCCAGCGGCTTCCATGTCGATCTGGAGCCGGAAGTTCCCGCGCCGGCACCCTTCGAGCATGAAGCCACGCAGCCGATGCGCGTGGACTTCGCCAGCCTCGACCTGCCTGATCTCAGCCTGCCCGACGTCGACCTCAGCGTGGCCGCGCCCGCACCCGTCGTGGCGCCACCGCCTCCCGCGCCCGCGCCGGCCCCCGCGCCGAGCGTGGCCGACGACCCGGAGATGCGTGAGATCTTCCTGGAGGAAGCCGACGAGGTCATTGGCAATGCACGTGCGGCCCTGGCCGCGCTGCACGACCAGCCGACCGACCACGCCCAGCTGACGGTGGTCCGCCGCGCCTTCCACACGCTCAAGGGCAGTGCCCGCATGGTGGGCCTGGATGCCTTCGGCGAAGGTGCCTGGGCCTGCGAGCAGCTCTACAACGCCCGCCTGGCCGAAGCCACGCCGCAGGCCGATGGCGCGCTGCTGGCCTTCACGGGCGAGGCGCTGGACTACTTTGCGCATTGGCGTGAGCAGATTGCCGGCAACGAGCCGGGCATGCACACGCCCGAGCCGGTGCGCCGCAGTGCCGACGCCCTGCGCCTGCAGGGTGAACTGCTGCCGCTGTCCTTCCAGGCGGAGGCTCCGACGGCTGCGCCGGCCGAAGCGGCGTTCGAGCTGCCGGCTGCCGAGGTGATCGAAACCATCGACCTGTCGCTGGACGCGCCGGGCGAGCCGGTTGCGGTGGCCCCAGAAGTGCTGGTCGAGGAAGCCGGCGCGCCTGTCGAGCTGCCGTTGCCGGCCGAGATGCAAACGGGGTCTGCGCTCGAGCCTGACTTCGTGCTCGATCTGGAGGCCCCGGTCGTCGCCGAGCCGCTGCCTCAGCCCGAGGTGGCAGAGGAACTCGACCCGGCGGCCCTGCCGCTGGATCTGGCGGTTGATTTCGACGGCGCCCATGCGCCGACCGAGCCGCTGCCCCTGCCGGCGATGCCCGACGAAGAGCCCACGCTCGCCAACTTCGGCGTCGTGCTCAACCTGGACGAACCCGAAGCCGCCGAACCCGTCGTGGTCGACGAGAGTCTCGCGCCGCCGGTGCGCCCGGAGGAGGTCACGCTCACGCTGCCCCGCCTGGTGGTCGACAACGAAGCGCCGGCCGTCGAAGCGGTGGCGGAACCCGAGCCCGAGGCCCTGGACCCGGACGAAGGCTTCAAGGTCATCGGCCCGCTGCGCATCAGCATCGCGCTGTTCAACATCTTCCTCAACGAGGCGGACGAGCTCTCGCGCAAGCTTTCCATCGGCCTGGCCGAGTGGGCCGCCGAACTCACCGCACCGGTGCCGCAGAGCTGCGAAGTGCAGGCCCATGCGCTGGCGGGCAATTCGGCCACCGTGGGTTATGAGGACCTGTCGGCGCTGGCCCGGGCTCTGGAACATGCGCTGGAGCGCGCCCAGCGCGCCCTGCGTTTCAAGGAAGCCGATGCCGAGCTGTTCGTGCGTGCGGCCGACGATATCCGCCGCCTGCTGCACCAGTTCGCCGCCGGCTTCCTGAAGCCCAACGACCCCGACGTCATTGAGCGCCTGCAGGCCTACGAGCCGGACGAGGAAGACGTCACCACGTCGGCGCCGGGCTTCGAGGACACCCTGCCGCCGCCCCTGGACGAAGCGCCCGCGGAAACCATCGCGGCAGACCTGGGCGCTGCCGAGACGGTGGCTGGCGACCTGCCGGACGGCTTTGCGCTGGCCGATGCGCCAGTGCCCGCCGAGCCGGCGCCGGTGCTGGCATTCGAGCCGGAGCCTGTGGCCGAGCCCGAGCCGCAGCCAGTCGTCGACGTGATCGAGGCGGTGCAGCCCGAGCCGGTCGAAGCCCCCACACCTGAGCCGGAGGCGCTGGCGCCGGTGGTGCCCGAGCCGCAGGCCGAGCCCGAGCCCGAGCCCGTGCTGGCGGCACCCGCGGTCGAGCCCGAGCCCGAGCCGGGCCTGCCCGACCACATCGAGCCTGACCTCTACCCGATCTTCGAAGAAGAAGGCCGCGACCTGCTGCAGCAGCTGCATGCTGCGCTGCGCGACTGGCTGGCCGAGCCGGCTGAAGTCAGCCGCTCCGACGCCTGCATGCGCGCCCTGCACACCTTCAAGGGCGGCGCGCGTCTGGCGGGTGCCATGCGCCTGGGCGAGCAGGCTCACCACCTGGAATCGGCCATCGAGGCGCTGGTGCACGCCGGCACGGCCGACGCTGTCCAGGTGCAGGCCCTGCAGGACGAGGGCGATGCGCTGGAGCAGGCCTTCGAGGCCCTGGGCCGCAGCCTGATGGCTGCTGCCCCGGCGCCGGTCGAGCCGCAGGTGGTGGCACCGCCGCCGCCCGCACCCGAGCCGGCTCCGGCGCCGATCGAGGCGCCCGCGCCGGCGGTCACGGCTCCGGCTCCGGCGTTTGTCGCCGACAAACCCGCCGAGCCGCTGCGCCAGATCGACTGGACCCGTTTCACCGACACCGCAGAGGTCGAAGCCGCCAACGAGAACCTTGCCATCGGCCAGGCCCTCGTGCGTGTGCGCGGCAGCCTGCTGGAGCGCATGGCCACGCAGGCCGGCGAGGTCAGTATCCGCCGCGCGCGGATGGAGTCCGAGCTGGCCCAGATGAAGGGCGCGTTGCTCGACCTCGACGACAACCTGGAGCGCCTGCGCGCCCAGCTGCGCGAGCTGGAGTTGCAGGCCGAGGCCCAGATGCACATCCAGCAGGAGATGGCGCAGCAGGGCGGCCGCGAATTCGACCCGCTCGAGTTCGACCGCTATACCCGCTTCCAGGAACTGACCCGGATGCTGGCCGAATCGGTCGGCGACGTGGCCACGCTGCAGCGCTCGCTGGGCCGCAGCGTGCAGACCGGCGAAGACGAACTGGCCGCGCAGTCGCGACTGACGCGCGAACTGCAGGACGACCTGCTGCGCACCCGCCTGGTCGACTTCGACAGCATCGGCGAACGCATGCACCGCGTGGTGCGCCAGGCGGCGCGCGACAGCGGCAAGCAGGTCAAGCTGGAGATCAGCGGTGGCCAGACCGAACTCGACCGTTCGGTGCTGGAGCGCACGGCCGGTGCCTTCGAGCACCTGCTGCGCAACAGCGTGGCGCACGGCATCGAGACGCCCGAGGCCCGCTCGGCTGCTGGCAAGGACCCGGTGGGCACGCTGCGCATCGACGTCAGCCAGCAGGGCAATGAAGTGCAGCTGAAGTTCTCGGACGACGGCGCCGGCCTGAACCTGTCCCGCATCCGCGAGCGCGGCCTGCAGCTGGGCCTGATCTCGCCGGATGCCGAGCCGGACGACGCGCAGCTCAAGCGCCTGATCTTCGCGCCGGGCTTCTCGACGGCCAGCCAGGTCACGGAGCTCAGCGGCCGTGGCATCGGCATGGACGTGGTGCGTGCCGAAGTGGGTACGCTGGGCGGCAGCATCGAGACCACCTCGACCGCCGGCCAGGGCACCAGCTTCCTGCTGCACCTGCCGCTCACGACGGCGCTGACGCAGGTCGTGCTGCTCAAGAGCGCGGACCAGGTTGTCGCGGTGCCCGCGGCGCTGATGGCGTCGGTGCAGCGCGTGCCGGTGGAGGCTGTCGAGGCGGCCTATCTGAGCGGCAAGCTGCAGCATGCCGGCCTGGAGATGCCGTTCTACTGGCTGGGTGGTCTGCTCGGCCACGCGGGCCGAGGCGTGACCCACGGTCGCAACGCCCACGTCGTGCTGGTGCGCAATGCCCAAGCCTCGCTGGCCCTGCATGTCGATGAAGTGATCGGCAACCAGGAAGTCGTGGTCAAGAACCTCGGCGCGCAGCTCAATCGCGTGCCGGGCCTGGCGGGCATCAGCCTGCTGGCCTCGGGCGATGTGGCCTTGATCTACAACGTGGTGGCGCTGGCCGATTGGTACGGTGTGGACGCCCAGGCTCGCCTGGCCGCCGCACAGGCCCAGGCTCAGGCACAGGGCGAGGCCCACGTGCCGCAACAGGCCGCCCCGGTCGTCGACAGTGCGGCACAAGCCCCGCTGGTGATGGTGGTGGACGACTCGCTGACGGTGCGTCGCGTGACGCAGCGCTTCCTGGAGCGCGTGGGCATGCGGGTGCTGTTGGCCAAGGACGGCCTGGATGCGATGGAACGACTGGCGGGTGACGAATTGCCGGCGGTCGTGCTGTCCGACATCGAGATGCCGCGCATGGACGGCTTCGACCTGGTGCGCAACATGCGGGCCGATTCGCGGCTGGCCAAGCTGCCGGTGATCATGATCACCTCGCGCATCGCCCAGAAGCATCGCGACTATGCGGAGCAACTCGGCGTGGATCACTACCTCGGCAAGCCCTACGATGAGGACTATCTGCTGAGCCTGATCCAGCAGTACACGCACCGCGAGGCCGTGGCGGCCTAGGAGAAACAGTGTCCCAGGTTGTCGACCATCTCGCCGAACTGACCGGCTTCCGTGACCGTGACGTCATGGACGTCACACTGGTCATGGCGCTGCGTGATCTGCTGGAGCCGGAGTCGGTGGCCATCTACCGCACGGTGGGCGAGGTGGGGCAGGAGCGCTGGCTGACCCGGGCGCACCTGCGCGCCGGCGACGCGGTGGCCTCGGCCGATCCGCTGTGGGCCAAGCCCGAGGCGCTGCCGCTGGTCACCACGCATCCGTTGCGCCTGGAGGCCATGCGCACCCGGGCTGTCACGCAGGTGGCGCAGGGCGGGCAGTGGCTCTACCTCTTCCCGATCGCCACCGACCGCGACGTGGTCGGGGTGATCGAGATCCTGTCCACGCGGCGCCTGGGCACGGGCGCGCAGCGCATGGTCAGCAGCGTGCTGCGGATCTATCACAACTTCCAGGGCCTGCTCGACTACTCCGAGCGCGACACCCTCACCGGGCTGCTCAACCGCAAGACCTTCGACGAGAGCTTCCTGAAGGTGCTGTCGGACATCCCGGTGAAGCACGAGGTGCGCCACGAGGCCGAGGACCGCCGCCACGAGACGGCCACGCCGCACTATGTGCTCGGGGTGATCGACATCGACCACTTCAAGTCGGTCAACGACCGCTTCGGCCACCTGATCGGCGACGAGGTGCTGCTGCTGCTCTCCCGGCTGATGCGAGGCTCCTTCCGCTTCCATGACCTGCTGTACCGGTTCGGCGGCGAGGAGTTCGTCGTGCTGATGCGCTGCGACGAGGAGATCCATGCCGGCGAAGCCTTCGAGCGCTTGCGCCTGAACACCGAGCGCTACGCCTTCCCGCAGGTGGGCCGTATCACGGTCAGTATCGGCTTCACGGAAGTGCGGGCGGGTGACGCGCCCGCGGCTGCCTTCGAGCGGGCTGACAAGGCCGTCTACCACGCCAAGGCCAATGGGCGGAACCAGGTGCACAACTACGCGGCCCTGGTGGCAAGCGGCATCATCCAGGAAGCGGCGCAGCTGAGCGACGTCGAGCTGTTCTGAGGCTCGCCCGCTAACAGATCTGTTGCTTGCCTCACGCAAGCGCTTGACTTTCAGCCCGCCGCAGCCCTAGCCTGCGGGAGTCCTTGCAATGGCGCCGACGAGCTGCCATGCGTGGGCGCGTTGGGAAGCGTGGGCTTTTGTTGAACACCGCCGGGCCGAAGGCCGGGTGGCGCCCTGGAACGTGCTTTGCCGTGGATCGTGCATGCGTTATTCCTGGCTTCCGCTGGGCCTGCTGGTCGCAGCCTTCATTGCCTTCATCGGGACGGCGGTCGGTGCGTCGTTGAGCCTGGCGGAGCTGATCTCTCGCGACGGCGAGCGCAGCCAGGCGCTTGGCACGCAGACCGAACTGCGCCGGTTGATGACCCTTCTGCTGGACGTGGAGACCGGCCAGCGGGGCTTTCTGATCACCGGCCAACAAGCCTTCCTGCGCCCCTACGAGGACGCGCTGGAGCAACTCAGCGCCACCCGCGCCGCGCTGCGTCAGCGCATCCCGCGCCACAACGCCAACCGCATGACCCTGGCCCGGCTGGACGCGCTCATCGACGAACGCCTGCGTCAGGCCCGCACGACGGTGGACAAGCGCCTGCAGCAGGGCGGCGCCTTCACGCAGGACCTGAGTGCCTATGTCGACGGCAAGCGCGTGATGGATGAACTGCGCTTCCAGGTCGACCAGCTGGAGCAGGAGCAGCAGGCCGCGGTGACCGCAGCCGACAACGCCACCCTCGACGTGCAGCGGCGCACCACCCGGTTGACCCGCCTGTTGCCCGCCGGCGGCGCGCTGATGGGCGCCGTGGCCCTGGCGCTGATGATGCGCGAGCGACGCCTGCGCGACCAGGCCGAGGCCGCGCTGCGAGATGCCAATGCCAACCTCGAGGCCCAGGTCGCCCAGCGCACCGAGGCGCTGAGTCGGGCGCTGTCTCGCATTCGCAGTTTCGCGGTCGAAATGGACCGCGGCATCGAGGCCGAGCGGCGGCGCCTGGCGCGCGAGGTGCATGACCAGATCGGCCAGGTGGGCACGGCGATCAAGATGCTGACGATGTCGTTGCGCGCCCGGCTGGCGCCGCAGACCGAGCCGCTGGTCGACGAATTGCAGGCCATGGCCGACGAGGCCATCCGCTCGGCGCGCCAGATCTCCGCGGCGCTGCGGCCCCCGCTGCTCGATGAACTCGGCCTGGAAGCGGCGCTGGACCACTACCTGCAGACGCTGCAACGCCAGTCGGGCGTGGTCACGCGCATGGGCCTGGCCGAGCCGAGCCTGCTGCCGTCCGAACAGGCGAGCACGCTGTTTCGCATCATCCAGGAGGCCTGCACCAATGTGCTCCGGCATGCCCAGGCGCAGAACCTGCGGGTGGCAGGCCGGCCGCTCACGGTGGCAGCCGGCGCGGGCTATGAGCTGGAGGTCATCGACGACGGGCGGGGGCCGGGCGATGTCCGGCCCGATGCCGCCGGGCTTCGCAACATGCGGGAGCGCGCTGCCCTGGCAGGCGGCACGTTTGACTTCGGTCCCGCACCCGACGGTGGCGCGCGCGTTCGTGTGTGGCTGCCGGCGGTCGCCCCCCAAACGCTGATCACCCGGACTGACTCCGAGGAACCCACGCCGTGAGAGTACTCATCGTTGACGACCATCCGCTGATGCGTGTGGGTATCAGCCACCTGGTGCGGCAGGAGTGGCCCGACGCCCAGATCGACGAGGCCCCCACCATCGCCGAGGCCCTGGCCCGCATCGGAGCCGCCCGGCCGGACCTCGTCACGCTGGACCTGTCGCTGCCCGACGCGCAGGGCATCGAGGGCGCCACCCGCTTGCTGCGAGTGTTGCACGGCGTGCCGTTGCTGGTGCTCAGCCTGAATGCCGAGGCGGCGTATGCCTCCCGCCTGATGCAGATGGGGGCATCCGGCTACCTGCCCAAGGACCGCGCGCCGGATGAACTGCGCACGGCACTGCGGCGCTTGTCCGAAGGCGGGCGCTACGTGACGGCCTCGATGGCCGATCACCTGCTCGGCCTGCTGAGTGGCAAGGCACCCGATGCGCTGCCGCACGAGCTGCTGTCAGCGCAGGAGCATCGCGTCATGCTGCTGATCGCTGCAGGGCAGACACCCGCCCAGATCGCCGAGACCATGCATCTGTCGGTCAAGACGGTGGGCAGCTACCGGGCGCGCATCCTGGAGAAGGCGGGCTGGGCCAACAACACCGAGCTCACCAAATACTGCGTGCAGCATGGGTTGACCGAGCTCTGAGCTGGCCGAGCGCGCCGTGTAGGCAATCTCACTACGCCCGCTCGCGGGTTTGGCGCTGGTGTGCTGACGATATCGGCCGCTGCTGCGGCTGCGTGCCGAGGTTCACCATGGTGGCCATGAACATCTTTGTCGTCGAAGACACCGTCTCCATCCGCCGCCTGTTGGTCCGCCGGCTGGACAGCATGCCGGGCATGCGCGTCGTCGGTGAAGCCGCGGGCGAACGCCAGGCGCTGGCACTGATCCGCTGGGCCCGGCCCGATGCGGTGCTGCTGGACCTGTCGCTGGCGCATGGCTCGGGGCTGAACCTGCTCGGCGAGCTGCGTGCCGGCGGCTACGAAGGACGCATCTCGGTGCTGACGGCGCAGGATGCCGAGGCCTACCGCCGCGCCTGCTTCGTGGCGGGTGCCGATGCCTTCTACGACAAGGCGAGCGGCCTGGAGAGCCTGTTCGACGACCTCGCTGCCTTGGCCGGTGCGCCCTCGGCGGAGCCGCAGCAGCGCCCGGCTGTGTACCTGCGTGACGGTCTGACCGGGCTCTTCACGGAAGCGGCATTGCACGAGCGACTCGACCAGGTCGCCCGCTGCGCCTTGCGGGACGGCGTGGACCTGGCCGTGCATGTGCTTCGCCTGGTGGGCCTGGCAGATCTGCCGGGCGCAGTGGCTGAGGCCGTCGTGCGCCAGGCGGCGCGACGGCTGGCCGAGGCCGGCGGCGAGGCCGACATCGTGGCCCGCAGCGCGGCCGACCAGTTCGCCATCGTGCAGACGCGGCTCGACAAGGCCGAGCAGGCCGAGCAGGCGGCCAGCCATGCTCGCCATCTCGCGGGTCTCATGGCCCGGCCGTTCGAGTTTGGCGGGCATCCCTACCGCATGCGGGTTGAGCTCGGCGTCGCGCTGTTCCCGGCGGATGCCGTCTCGCCGCGCGGGCTGCTGACGCTGGCGGAAGCAACGGCTTTCGGCGTCCAGTAGCCGTCGTCATGAGACCCTAAGCGGCAGGCAGGCCGCGCGACTTGACCACGGCATAGCGGGCCAGCGTGCGCTCCCGGGCGACCGCGTGGTCCACCACGGGGCGCGGGTAGTCCACACCCTGCATCGCCAGCGGCGCGCGTGTCCAGGGGTCGTGGATGGCCTTGGCATCCAGCCCGGCCAGCTCCGGGCAGTAGCGGCGGATGAAGCGGCCCTCGGCGTCGAACTTCTCGCTCTGGCTCGTGGGGTTGAAGATGCGGAAATAAGGCTGGGCGTCGCAGCCGCTGCTGCTCGCCCACTGCCAGCCGCCGTTGTTGGCCGCGAGATCGAAATCCAGCAGCTGCTGTGCGAAGTAGGCCTCGCCACGCCGCCAGTCCAGGCCGAGGTCCTTGGTCAGGAAGCTGGCCGTCACCATGCGCAGCCGGTTGTGCATGTAACCGGTCTGGTTGAGCTGGCGCATCGCCGCATCGACGATCGGAAAGCCAGTGCGGCCCTCACACCAGGCCTGGAAGAGGGCCTCGGCGCGCGGGCCGCTTTCCCAGGCGATGGCGTCGTACTCCGGCCGGAAGGCCGCCGTCATCGCATGCGGGTGGTGGTGCATGACCTGGTGATAGAAGTCGCGCCAGATCAGCTCCGACAACCACACCTCCGCGCCATGGTCGCCGCCCACCATGCGCGCATGCGCGAGTCGCGCCAGCCGGCGAATGGAGATGGTGCCGAAGCGCAGATGCACGCTCAGGTAGCTCGGCCCCTTGACGGCGGGGAAATCGCGCTGGCGGTCGTAGGCGTCGATGCGGTCCAGGAAGTCGGCCAGCAGGCTCTCGGCACCCCGGCTGCCCAGGCCCAGGTGAGGCGAGAGCGTCACGGGCTCGAAGCCGATGTCGGCCAGCTCGGGCACACCCCGCGCGAGCGGTGTCGTGGCCAAGGCCGTGGCGTGGCGGTCGATCGGGTAGCTGCTCAGGTAGAAATCGTTGACCTTGCGCAGCCAGGCGTTCTTGTACGGGGTGAACACGCCGTAGGCGCCGCCCGCGGCGGTCAGCACCTCGCTGCGCTCGAAGATGACGTGGTCCTTGAAGCTGCGCAGCTCCGCCCCCTGGGCGCGCAACTGATCGGCCACCCGCGCGTCACGCACCAGCGCTTGGGGCTCGTCATCGTGGTTGATGAAGACGGCCTGCACGCCAAGCTCGGCGGCCAGCCGGGGCAACTCGTCCACGGCATGGGCGTGGCGCACGATCAGGCTGCCGCCCAGGCGCTGAAGGTCCTCGTCCAGCACCCGCAGCGCGTCGAGGATGAAGGCCACGCGTCGGTCGGCGCGGGGCAGGGCGTCCAGGATGTCGCGGTCGAGAATGAACACGCAGAACACCTCACGGGCGGTCTTGAGGGCATGGTGCAGGGCGGCATGGTCGTCGGCCCGCAGGTCACGGCGGAACCAGACCAGGGCACGGTCCAGGGAGCGGCTGGAAGGCTTGTTCATCCCGCCAGAATAAAATGCTTCGCATGCCTGTTGACCGGATCGTCCTGACCAACCAGTTCCTCATCGCCATGCCGGGCATGGCCGACGAGGCCTTTGCAGGCACCGTGGTGTACTTGTGCGAGCACAACGACAACGGCGCGCTCGGCCTGGTCATCAACAAGCCCATCTCGCTGACCCTGGGCAACCTCTTCGAGAAAGTCGAACTGAGCCCGCCGGGCGACGGCCTGGCGGATGCGCCGGTCTTCTACGGCGGCCCGGTGCAGACCGACCGGGGCTTCGTGCTTCACGAGCCCCTGGACGAGCAGGGCGGCCACTACAACGCGACGCTGGCGGTGCCCGGCGGCCTGGAGATGACCACCAGCCGCGATGTGCTGGAGGCGCTGTCCAACGGCGCGGGCCCCAAGAAGCTGCTGGTGACGCTGGGCTACAGCGGCTGGGCGGCAGGGCAGCTGGAGGAAGAGATCGGCCGCAACGGCTGGCTGACGGTGGATGCCGCCCCGGAGATCATCTTCGACACGCCGGTGGAGCAGCGCTACGAGCGCGCCCTCGGCCTGCTCGGCATCGACCCGCGCATGCTGAGCGCGGACGCGGGGCACGCGTGATGGCGGCGCGCGTGTCGCCCAACGAGCTTCAGTCCTTTCTTGCTTTTGATTTCGGCCTGCGTCGCATCGGCGTGGCCTCGGGCACGCGGCTGCTGGGCAGCGCCGAGCCGCGCGGCACCCTCCGTGGCGGTGATTTCGACGCGATAGCCGCCCTCATCGAGACCTGGCAGCCCGATGCCCTCGTCATCGGCGTGCCTCGCCACCCGGACGGTGCACCGCACGAGATGACCGCCAAGGCGCAGAACTTCGGCCGCCGGCTGTCGGGCCGTTACCACCTGCCGGTCTTCGAGGTGGACGAGCGCTACACCAGCGTCGAAGCCGAGGCCGAAGGCGCGCACGACGTGGACGCCGCCGCGGCCGCCCTGATCCTGGAACAGTTTTTCCGAGAACACCCATGAGTGACCTGCTGCTGGACGCCGAGGCCCTGTACCTCGAGCTCAAACGCGGCGTGCAGCGACTGCTGACGCCCGACACCGCCCTGGTGGGCATCTGGAGCGGCGGCGCCTGGCTGGCCGAGCGGCTCGCGGCCGATCTGGGCGTGGCCTCGGGCGTCATCTCCAGCGCCATGCACCGCGACGACTTCGGCTCGCGCGGCATGGCCAAGGCCGACCACACCACGCTGCCCTTCGACGTGAACGGTCGCGACATCCTGCTGATCGACGATGTGCTCTACACCGGGCGCACCACCCGGGCGGTGATCAACGAGCTGTTCGACTTCGGCCGGCCGGCGCGCGTGCAACTGGCCGTGCTGGTGGACCGTGGCGGCCGTGAGCTGCCCATCGAGCCCGCCTTCTCGGCCGCGCGCGTGACGCTCGGCGCCGCCCAGAAGCTGCGACTGGCGCGCAGCGAAGACGGTCGTTTCCGATTCGAGGTGCAGTGATGCTGTCCAAGCGCAACCCCCAGCTCAACAAGCACGGCGAACTCATCCACCTGCTGTCCATCGAAGGCCTGCCGCGCGCGGTCATCGAGCAGATCCTGGACACCGCCGGCAGCTTTCTCTCCGTCAACGACCGCGAGGTCAAGAAGGTGCCGCTGCTGCGCGGCAAGTCGGTGTTCAACCTGTTCTTCGAGAACAGCACCCGCACCCGCACCACCTTCGAGATCGCGGCCAAGCGCCTGAGCGCCGACGTCATCAACCTCGACATCGCCCGCAGCTCCACGGCCAAGGGCGAGACCCTGCTGGACACCGTGGCCAACCTGAGCGCCATGCATGCCGACATGTTCGTCGTGCGCCACAGCGAGAGCGGCGCGCCTCATCTGATCGCCCAGCACTGTGCGCCGCACGTGCATGTGGTGAATGCGGGTGACGGCCGCCACGCCCACCCGACGCAGGGCCTGCTGGACATGTACACGATCCGGCACTTCAAGAAGGACTTCCGCAACCTGACGGTGGCCATCGTGGGCGACATCGTGCACTCGCGCGTGGCCCGGTCCGACATCCATGCCCTCAACATCCTGGGCGTGCCCGAGATCCGCGCCGTCGGCCCCAAGACCCTGGTGCCCGGCGACCTGCGCGACATGGGCGTGCGCGTCTGCCACGACATGGCCGAAGGCGTGAAGGATGCCGACGTCGTCATCATGCTGCGGCTGCAGAACGAGCGCATGAACGGCGGCATGCTGCCCAGCAGCGGCGAGTTCTTCAAGCACTTCGGCCTGACGCCCGACAAGCTCGCGCTGGCCAAGCCCGACGCCATCGTGATGCACCCCGGCCCCATCAACCGCGGCGTGGAGATCGCGTCCGAGGTGGCCGATGGCAAGAGCAGCGTCATCCTGCCGCAGGTCACCTTCGGCATTGCGGTGCGCATGGCGGTCATGGCCATCCTTGCAGGCAATGAGGCTTAACAGATGAAGATCCTGATCAAGAACGGCCGCCTCATCGACCCGGCCTCCAGTCTCGACCGCATCGGCGACCTGGCGATTGCCAATGGCCGCATCGTCCACCTCGGTGACGTCACCGACTTCACTGCCGACCGCAGCATCGATGCCACCGGCCTCATCGTCGCGCCGGGCCTCGTGGACCTGTGCGCCCGCCTGCGCGAGCCGGGCCATGAGCATGAAGGCCTGCTGGAGAGCGAACTGGCTGCGGCGGCGGCCGGTGGCGTGACCAGTCTCGTCTGCCCGCCCGATACCGACCCGACGCTGGATGAACCTGGGCTGGTCGAGATGCTCAAGTTCCGTGCCCGCAAGCTGAGCCGCTGCCGGCTGTTCCCGCTCGGGGCGCTCACACGCGGCCTGGAGGGCAAGGCGCTGACCGAGATGGCGGAGCTGACCGAAGCGGGCTGCATCGGCTTCTCGCAGGCTGAGGTAGCGATCAAGGACACCTTGGTGCTGCACCGGGCCCTGCAGTACGCGGCGACCTATGGCTATACCGTCTGGCTGCGGCCCCAGGATGCCTGGCTGGGCGGCGGCGTGGCGGCCAGCGGGTCGGTAGCCACGCGACTGGGCCTGTCCGGCGTGCCGGTGAGTGCCGAGACGGTGGCCCTGCACACCCTCTTCGAGCTGGTCAAGGCCACGGGCGCGCGGGTGCACCTGTGCCGCATCAGCAGCGCGGCGGGTGTGGACCTGGTGCGCGCCGCCAAGCGCGACGGCCTGCCCGTGACCGCCGATGTGTCCATCAACTCGCTGCACCTGAGCGACGTGGACATCGGCTACTTCGACTCCGCCATGCGCCTGACCCCGCCGCTGCGCCAGGGCCGCGACCGGGATGCACTGCGTGCGGGCCTCGCCGACGGCACCCTGGATGCGCTGGTGTCCGACCACATGCCCGTCACGCTGGACGAGAAGGCCGTGCCCTTCGCCGAGGCCACGCCCGGCGCCACCGGGCTGGAGCTGCTGCTCAGTCTGGCCCTCCGCTGGGCCCAGGACAGCGGCCTGCCGATGTCGCGCGCCCTCGGCGTGGTGACGGCGGAGCCGGTGCGGGTGCTGGGCGCGGCCCTGGGCTCGCTCGCGGCCAGCGCGGGCCGGTTGGTCGAGGGCGGCGTGGCCGATGTCTGCGTGTTCGACGCAGGCGCCAGCTGGGCCGTCACCCCCGAGGCGCTTGCCAGCCAGGGCAAGCACACGCCCTTCGCGTTCGAGCGCACCGGCTTCGAGCTGCCGGCGCGTGTGCGCTGCACCCTGGTGGCTGGCCACGTCGCCTACGAGGCCGCATGAGGTCACTGGTTGCAGCCGCACGGCTGCTGCGGCTCGTGCCGCATGTGCTGCACGGGCTGTGGATCGTGCGCCGGCGCTTCGAGCTGCTGGGGGCCGCCGAGCGGCACCAACTCATCCAGTGGTGGTCGATCAAGACGCTGCGCATCCTCGGCATCCGGCTGAACGTGGCCGGCACGGCGCTGCCCACCGGCCATCTGCTGGTGGCCAACCACGTCTCGTGGCTGGACATCGCTGCGGTGCATGCGGTGCTGCCGCAGGCGCGCTTCGTGTCCAAGGCCGATGTGAAGCATTGGCCGCTGGTCGGCGCGCTTGTCGCCGGAGCCGGCACGCTCTTCATCGAACGCAGCAGCAAGCGTGATGCCCTGCGCGTCGTGCATCAGACGGCTGCGGCGCTGCAGGGCGGCGACTGTGTCGCGGTGTTCCCGGAAGGCACCACCGGGGCCGGGCCGGAGCTGCTGCCCTTCCATGCCAACCTGCTGCAGGCTGCCGTGTCGACCGACGCGCCGGTGCTGCCCCTGGCCCTGCGCTGGCACGAACCGGGCGAACGCTTCAGCAGCTCGGCGCGCTTCATCGGCGACACCACGCTGGTGCAAAGCCTGTGGCGCATCGCCAGCGCGCGCGGCCTGGCCATCGATGTGCAGGTGTTGCCGAGCGTGCCCTCGGCGGGGCTGGATCGGCGGGCGCTGGGCGAGCAGCTGCGTCAGGTGATCGCCGCGAGGCTCTGAGTCAGGCCAGCCAGCGCAGTCCTGTCGACGTCGTTGCGCGAGGCCGGTACTCCAGCCCCACCGCGCCCGCCCAGGCCCGGCTGTCCAGCAGCGCCAGTTCGGCGGCGTATTCGTCCCGCTCGGGTTCGTGGCGGCCAGCCACGCCGGCCACCTGCACATGGCCCAGCACGCCAAGGTCCAGCGCGCAGGTCAGGTGGCTCAGGGACTCGCCCTCGGTCACGCGGCAGTGGTAGAGGTCCAGTTGCAGTTGAACGCGCGGCGCGCCGAGTTCCGCCAGCAGCGCCAGGGCCTGGGCCTGGGTGTGCAGGAAGTAGCCGGGCATGTCGCGCCGGTTGATGGGCTCCACGACCAGCGGCAGCGCGGACTGCTCAGCTGCCCAGCGCAGGTTGGCCAGCCAGGTGTCGCGGTGGGCCGGCGTGTCCTCCGCCAGGCCCGACAGCAGATGCACCCGCGCGGCGCCAAGGCGGGTCGCGAGGTCCAGTCCGCGCAGGGTGGCCTCGCGAAAGCGCATCTCCTGCCCCGGCAGGGCCGCAAAGCCGCGTTCGCCAGCGGTCCAGTCGCCGGCCGGCGCGTTGATGAGCACCACGCGCAGGCCGGCCAGTGCCGCGGTCAACGCGGCCGTGTCGTGCAGATGGGGCTGCTGCAGCTCCACGGCGGTGAAGCCGTCGGCCCGCGCGGCGGCGGGGCGGTCGAGGTAGGCGTGCTCGCCGTACAGCCAGTCAAGATTGGCGGCGAAGCGCGCTTCGATCACTTGGACTCCGCCACCAGCGCTGGGTTCAGGCGCGGGTCGTTGTACATCTTGAACTGACGGTAGACCTTGAAATACGCCCGGCCGGCGCGGGCATCGGCCAGCAGCTCGTCGTAGCAGCGGCCCAGGTCGCTGCGCTGCTGCTGCAGGCGCTCCAGCCGCTCGGCGCAGGCCTGGCGGTGGGCGTCGTCCACGTCCTGGCGCTGCGTCTGCTCGCGCATCGCGGCGATCTTCAGGCCCAGGATGGAGATGCGGTCGAGCATCGAGCCGGCGGTCTCGCTGTTCAGGCGTGCACCCGGCGGCACGGTCGAGCGGGGCAGGGCGCTGGCCAGCGTGGCGGGGTCGACCAGGCCGAGGGCGGACAGCAGGAACTCGTCGATGCGCTCGATGGCGTCGTTGCGGGCCTGGTTGTGGCGGTCGATGGCGCGCTTGTTCGCGACGATCTCGGCGTCCGGCGCCTGCGTGCGTCGGGCCAGGTCTTCCTGCGCCCACAGGCTGCGGTTGTGGAAATGGTTGACGGCCACCCAGCCCTGCACGTCGGTCGCCTCGACCAGCACGGGGGGCGAGGCGAGGGCGGCATCCTGCGCGGCGATGACTTCAGCGGAAGAGGGCAGTGCGATCATGAATTGGGGTGGAGAATCCCGCGCCATTTGTAAAGAACTGCCGATGATAGAAGCCCGCCCGCTGATCGTTCGCCTGCGCAACTTCGTGGGCGACACGGTATTGAGCATTCCCGCACTGCGGCTGCTCGAACGCCATGGCTACGCGCTGGAGCTGCTGGGCAAGGGCTGGGCGCGCGGCCTGCTGGAGGCCGAAGGCTGGCCGGTGCATGTGCGCCCGGCCGGGCTGCATGACCGCATCGGCCAGCTGCGGGTGATGCGCCGGGAGGCAACGAGGCGCGACCCGGCCTTCGCGGCGCGCGAGAACATGCTGCTCTTCCCGTATGCGTTCTCGGCCGCGCTGGATGCGCGCCTCGCGGGCCTGAAGCCCGTGGGCCATGCGGGCGACGGCCGCGGCTGGCTGCTGCGCCGTGGCCTGCCGCGCCGGGACGGCCGGCATACGCTGGTGGAGTACTGGGAGCTGGCCTGCGATTTTCTCGGCGTGCAGGCCGAGCCGCCGGTGGACATCGGCATGCAGGTCAGCGAGGCTCAGCGCGAGCAGGCGCGGGCGATGCTGGCATCGCTCGGGCTCGGGCCGGGGGGCTACGTGCTGATTTGCCCCTTCGCCAACGGCCGGGTGGAGTTCCTGGACCGCAGCTGGCCGGCCTTTCCCGAATTCGTGAAGCGCCTGAAGGCCGAAGGGCGGCCAGTCGTCATCGTGCCGGGGCCGGCGGAGGTGGAAGGTGCCCAGCGGCTCTACCCGGATGCGCTGCGGCTCGATGGCGTCGGGCTGGGCGCCTACAACGCGCTGCTGCAGCTTGCGGGCGTGGTGGTGGCCAACGACACCGGCCCGGCCCACATGGCCGCCGGCGTGGGCGCGCGGCTGCTGAGCATCTGGGGCCCGGTGGATGCGGCGCGCTGGGCGCCGTGGGGGTCGAGCGTCACGCTCATGCGACGCGGACCGGGTGAGTGGTCCAGCGTCGATGAGGTGATCTCAGCCGTGGGTCAGGCCTTGCCCTGATTCGCGACGGCGGCAGCCGCCTTGGCCGCGGCCTCGGCGTCGCCGAGGTAGTAGCTCTTGATGGGCTTCAGGTCGGCGTCGAGCTCGTACACCAGCGGGATGCCGTTGGGGATGTTCACGCCGACGATGGCGTCATCGGCAATGTTGTCCAGGTACTTCACGAGCGCACGGATGCTGTTGCCGTGCGCGGCGATCAGCACGCGCTCGCCGCCCTTGATGGCCGGGGCGACGGTCTCGTTCCAGAACGGCAGCACGCGGGCGACGGTGTCCTTCAGGCATTCGGTCAGTGGGATGTCGCTTGCATCCAGGCCACGGTAGCGGCGGTCGCTGCGCTCGCTGCGCGGGTCGGTGGCCTCCAGCGCCGGCGGCGGCGTGTCGTAGCTGCGGCGCCAGATCAGCACCTGTTCATCGCCGTATTGCTTGGCCATGTCGGCCTTGTTGAGGCCCTGCAGTGCGCCGTAGTGGCGCTCGTTCAGGCGCCAGGCGTGGCGCACCGGCAGCCAGGTGCGGTCCATCTGGTCCAGGCAGTGCCAGAGCGTCCAGACGGCACGCTTGAGGACCGAGGTGTAGGCGATGTCGAAGTCATAGCCTGCTTCCTTCAGCAGCCGCCCGGCCTGCTTGGCCTGCTCCACGCCGGTGGGCGTGAGGTCCACATCGGTCCAGCCTGTGAAACGGTTTTCGAGATTCCAGGTCGATTCGCCGTGGCGGATGAGGACGAGCTTGTACATGGCACTCCAGAGAGGGGTTTGAGCGGCTGAAATTGTAGGGAGGCCGCGACGCCGGCCTCCCGCAGTTCCTTCGACTGTGAATCAGTGCTCATTCCTTTCTGACGGAGGCGTCAGAAATGAGTTGGCGACTCGAATAATCCGGGTTTTCCCGATCAAACACGGCCCCCCGCCGAATCAAGGAGTCAACCCATGATGGTTCACGCACGACATCGTCTGCTTCCCCTGCTGCTGGCCCTCGCGGCCGGCGGCGCTTCTGCCGCCGACGGCATGTTCTCGCTGTCCGGCTTCGGGACGCTGGGCCTCGTGCGCACCAGCACCGACGACGCGCAGTTCGCGCTGTTCGGCCAGACGCGCGGCGCCGACAAGGACGCCAGCGCCGAGGTCGACAGCAAGCTCGGCGTGCAGGTCGGTGCCAAGTTCAGCGATGTGTTCTCGGGCACCCTGCAGGTGCTGACCAAGTCCAACGGCAAGGGCAACTTCACGCCGGGCGTGGAATGGGCCTTCCTGAAGGCCCAGGTCACGCCGGCGCTGTCGCTGCGCGCTGGCCGCATGGGTGCGCCGTTCTTCGCGGTGTCGGACTTCCGCGACGTCGGCTTTGCCAACACGGCCCTGCGCCCGCCCAAGGATGTGTATGACCAGGTGCCGGTCAGCCACTTCGACGGCGCCGATGCGAGCTACCAGCTCAGCACCTCGGTCGGCACGCTGACGGGTCAGGTGTTCGGCGGCAAGGCCTCCGACACCTCGCAGCGCTACAAGGTGGATGTGAAGAGCCTGGCTGGCTTCAATGCCACGCTGGAGACGGACGCCGGCCTCACGCTGCGCCTGGGCTATGCCGAAGGCAAGCTGACCGTGGGCAATGATGCGCTGAACGGGCTCGTGGCCACGCTGCGCGCCACGCCGTTCGCGGCCGTGGGCAACCAGCTCGACCCGAACAACAGCAAGGCCTCCTTCACCGGCGTGGGCCTGACCTGGGACCAGGGCGACTGGGTCGCCAGCGCCGAGTACACCCAGCGCCGCATCAAGACCTTCCTGGCCGACACCGACGGCTGGTACGTGCTTGTCGGCCACCGCTTCGGTCCGCTGACGCCCTATGTGACGGTGTCGGAAGCCCGCACGGTCAACAGCAACGTCAACAACACCATTCCCGCGGCGACGCCCCAACTCGCGGCACTGAAGGCCGCCGTGGACGGTGTGGTGGAGGGCCAGCGCCACACGCAGAAGACCTTCGCAGTCGGCGCCCGTTGGGACTTTGCGCGCAACCTCGCCCTGAAGGCGCAGTGGGAGAACGTGCGCCCGGACGGCCGCGGCTATTTCATCTCGCCCACCGCCAACTGGGGCAACGGCAAGACCGTCAACGTGATCAGCGTCGCGCTGGACACCGTGTTCTGATCAGGAAGCAACGCCATGACTCTCAAGCAAATCTTCTCCGGCCTGGCGCTGGCCTTCCTGGCGCTGGGCGCCCAGGCGCAAGTCGCCGTCGTCGTGAACCCCAAGAGCGCTGCGGCCTCGATGACGGCCGACCAGGTCGCCAGCATCTTCCTCGGCAAGAGTGCCACCTTGCCCAGCGGCGCGACCGCAGCGGCGGCTGACCAGGCCGAAGGCTCGGCTATTCGCGAGCAGTTCTACAGCAAGGTCGCCGGCAAGCAGGCCGCGCAGGTCAAGGCAGCCTGGTCGCGCCTGGTGTTCTCCGGCAAGGCCACGCCGCCCAAGGAACTGTCCAGCTCCGCCGACGTGAAGAAGTTCGTCGCGGCCAACCCTGACGCGATCGGCTATATCGAGAAATCTGCCGTGGATGGCAGCGTCAAGGTCGTGTTGACCGTCGACTGAAACCTGCGCACCGCAGATGATGGGCAGAGGGCGCGTTACGCCCCGCCCCGCCTTGGAGACCTCGAATGAATGTGAAGACCCGGATCTGGTTGCTGCCGGCCCTGGCCGCCGCCATCTTTGCCATCGGCATCGTGGTGGTGCTGGTGTTCTCGTCGAAGACCTCGGACTCGATCCGGTCGGTCGGCCAGGTGGACTTTCCCTATCTGGATGCGACCACACAGTTCGCGGCCCAGCTGGAGGCGCTCGGCGCCACGATTCAGAGCGCCGTGGCCGAAGGCGAGAAGAAACGCCTGGACGAGGCCAAGGACCGCGCGGCCAGCATCCGCAAGCTGCTGGCCGCCATCAGCCGCATCGATGGCAAGGCCGACGTGGGCGGTCAGCTGACCAAGAGCTTCGAGGCGTACTACGCGGCGTCCGTCGAGACGGCCGAACTGTTCCTGGGCATGCGGCAGGGTGACCAGGCCGGTGCCATTCCCAAGATGCAGTCGGCGCTCAAGAAGCTCGAAGGCGAGCTCGCCACCGCGCGGGTCGAGGCCAGCGAGGGATTCGATGCAGGCCTGGAACGTGCCCACCAGGGGGTTTCTTCCAGCCTGTGGGCGATCGTCATCAGCGGCGTGGTCGTGGTGCTCTGCCTGGGTGGCGGCTCCTTCCTGATCATTGGCGGCGTGTGGCGCCAGCTCGGCGGCGAGCCGGAGTACGCCCGCGACGTGATGCGGCACATGGCCGACGGCGACCTGTCGCAGGACATCGTCGTCGCCCCGGGCGCCGAGCAAAGCCTGCTGGCAGCGGTGCGTGACATGTCCAGCGGCCTTGCGGCCATCGTGGCCAATGTGCGGGCCGGCACTGACTCGATGACGGTGGCCTCGCGCGAGATCGCGGCGGGCAACCAGGATCTGTCGGTGCGTACCGAGAAGCAGGCCGGCTCGCTGGAGCAGACGGCCGGCAACATGCAGACCCTGACCGACACGGTGCGCCAGAGCGCCGAGGCGGCCGCGCAGGCCAACCAGCTGGCCGGCTCGGCGGCGTCCGTCGCCCAGCGGGGCGGCGAGGTCGTGAGCCAGGTGGTCTCCACCATGGACGAGATCAACACCAGCTCCAAGAAGATCGCCGACATCATCGGCGTGATCGACGGCATCGCCTTCCAGACAAACATCCTGGCGCTGAACGCGGCGGTGGAAGCCGCCCGTGCCGGCGAGCAGGGTCGCGGCTTTGCGGTGGTGGCGGGCGAAGTGCGCTCGCTGGCCCAGCGCAGTGCCGAGGCGGCCCGCGAGATCAAGGGCCTGATCGGCGCCAGCGTCGACAAGGTCGAATCTGGCGCGCGACTCGTGCAGGACGCCGGCAGCACCATGAGCGAGATCGTGGCCAGCGTGCAGCGGGTGTCCGACATCATCAGCGAGATCACCGCGGCCTCGGCCGAGCAGAGCCAGGGCATCGGCCAGGTCAACCAGTCGGTGATGCAACTCGACCAGATGACGCAGCAGAACGCCGCCCTCGTGGAAGAGGCCGCGGCGGCCGCCACCAGCCTGGAGCAGCAGGCCCAGACGCTGCAGTCGGCGGTCGCGACCTTCAAGCTCAAGTAAGGCGGCGTGGTCGCGGGGCTTCGGCCTCGCAGATAATCCCGGGCTTCGTCAACTGCACGGGATGCTTGCTTGAACTTCCTGATCGAGAACTGGTTTCTGGTGGTCGCCGCCGTGGTGTCCGGCGGCATGCTGCTGTGGCCCCTGCTGGCTTCGGGCGGGCAGGGTGCGGCCGTGACGCCCGCGGAGGCGGTGCAGCTCGTGAACCGCGAGAAGGGCGTGCTGATCGACGTCAGCGAGCCCCAAGAATTCGCCCAGGGCCATGCCGTGGGCGCGCGCAACATCCCCTTTGGCCAGCTTGAAGGCCACAAGCAACTGCCCAGCAACAAGGCCCTGCCCATCGTGGTGGTGTGCCCGACCGGTGCACGCGCCGGCCGCGCTGCAGGCATGCTGCGCAAGCTGGGCTATGAAAAGGCCCGGGTGCTGGCAGGGGGTCTCAAGGCGTGGCGGGAGGCCAGCCTGCCGGTCGAGAAGACCGCCTGAAGGAGATTGCCCATGGCCCCCGTCAAGATGTACACCACCCTGGTCTGCCCGTTCTGCATCCGTGCCAAGTCGCTGCTCAAGCAGCGCGGCGTGGATGAGATCGAGGAGATCCGCGTCGACCTGGACCCGGCCGAGCGCCAGTCCATGATGGAGCGCACCGGCCGCCGCACCGTGCCGCAGATCTTCATCGGTGACACCCATGTCGGGGGGTGTGACGACCTCATCGCCCTCGACCAGAAGGGCGGCCTGCTGCCCTTGCTGCAGGCTGCCTGATTTCAAGCCCGGGCAAGCCCCGGGCGGCCTGTCACGGAGCCTCGCCCATAATCCGCCTACCGCCCGCAGCGCGATGCCTGCGGGCTTTTGTTTGACGCTCCGCTAGAAAGAGTTCCATGGCCGACGAGATCCAAGCCGCCCCCGAAGGCACCCCCGTGTTCCAGATCCAGCGCATGTACCTGAAGGATCTGTCGCTGGAGCAGCCCAACGCGCCGCACATCCTGCTGGAGCAGCAGCAGCCCCAGGTCGACATCAACCTCGCCCTGTCGGCCGAGAACGTCACGGACGGCATCTTCGAGGTCTGCGTGACGGCCACGGTCAACACCAAGGTGGGCGACAAGACGCTGTTCCTGGTGGAAGCCAAGCAGGCCGGCATCTTCGAGATCCGCAACGTGCCGCAAGACCAGGTCGAAGGCATCCTGGGCATCGTCTGCCCGCAGATGGTCTACCCCTACCTGCGCGCCATCGTGTCCGACGTCTGCACCCGCGCCGGCTTCCCGCCCGTGCTGCTGACCGAAGTGAACTTCCAGGCCATGTTCGAGGCCCAGCAGGCCCAGCGCGCCGCCCAGGGCGGCCAGGCCGTCAACTGATCGATCACGGCCTCGCCCGTTGATGACGCCCCGCCCCGTGCGGGGCGTTTTGCTTGGGCGACACTCCTGCGCATGACGACGATGAAGATCAGTGTGCTCGGTGCCGGGGCGTGGGGCACGGCCCTCGCCATCCAGGCCGCGCGTGCCGGCCATGTGGTGCACCTGTGGGCGCGCGACGCCGCGGCGGCCGACCTGATGCAGGCCAGCCGCCGCAACCAAGCCTACCTGCCTGACAGCCCCTTGCCGCAGGCCTTGCAGATCGGCGCCGACCTGGGCGCTGCCGTGGCGCATGCGGCCGAAGGCTTGACCATCATCGCCACACCGATGTCGGGCCTGCGCGGCACGCTGGCGGCCCTGCCCGTGCACCAACGCGTGCTGTGGCTGTGCAAGGGCTTCGAGGCCGGCACGGGGCGGCTGGGCCATGAGATCGCCCGCGAGCTGCAGCCGGCCATGCGCGTGGGCGTGCTCTCCGGGCCGAGCTTTGCGCAGGAAGTGGCGGCGGGCCGCCCGACCGCGCTGGTGGCGGCGAGTGAGGACGCGGCGCTGTCTCAGGCAGCGGTCGACGCCTTCCACAGCGAGCGGCTGCGTGTCTACACCTCGGCGGACCCGGTGGGCGTCGAAGTGGGTGGGGCGGTCAAGAACGTGATGGCCATCGCGGTGGGCGTGTGCGACGGCCTGTCGGGCTCGGCCCCCGATGCGCCGGGGCTCAATGCCCGCGCGGCGCTGATCACCCGCGGCCTGGCCGAAATGCTGCGCCTGGGGCTGGCCCTGGGCGCCAAGGCCGAGACCTTCATGGGCCTGTCGGGCCTCGGCGACCTGGTGCTCACCGCCACCGGCGACCTGTCGCGCAACCGGCGCGTCGGCCTGCTGCTGGCGCAGGGGCTGGCCTTGCCGCAGATCCTGGCCGAACTGGGCCATGTGGCCGAAGGCGTCTACAGCGCGCCCACGGTGCTGGCGCGTGCCCGCGCCGCTGGCGTGGAGATGCCGGTGACGGAGGCCATGGTGGCGCTGCTTGACGGCCGCGTCAGTGCGTCGCAGGTGGTGGAGTTGCTGATGGGTCGGCAGGCCCGGCCGGAGTGACGCGCCGTCGTCAGGCGCCGCCTGTGTAGCCGTTCTGCCGCCAGGCTTCGAACACGGCGACCGCCACGCTGTTGCTGAGGTTCAGGCTGCGTTGGCCTTCGCGCATCGGCAGCCGCACGCGTTGTCCGGTCGGGAAGCCGTCGCGCAAGGCGGGCGGCAGGCCTGCCGTCTCGCTGCCGAACACGAGCCAGTCGCCCGGCTGCCACTGCACCTGGCCGAAGGGCTGGCTGCCCCGGGTGGTGAAGGCGAACAGGCGCTTGGGGTCAGGCGTCTCGGCGGCCAGGAAGGCGGCCCAGTCGGCATGGCGCTGCACGCGGGCGTACTCGTGGTAGTCCAGGCCCGCGCGTTGCAGCAGGCGGTCTTCCATCGAGAAGCCCAGGGGTTCGATCAGGTGCAGGCTGCAGCCGGTGTTGGCGGCGAGCCGGATCACATTGCCCGTGTTGGGCGGGATCTCCGGATGGACAAGGACGATGTTGAACATGGGGCGGGAGTATCCGCCGCCGGGGCTCAACCGTCGCCCGGCTCCGGCGTGCGCGCCACCACCCAGGCCTGCACGCTCATCACCCCGGCCTGCAGCAGCGTGTCGGCCAGTTCATAGAGGGTGGAGCCGCTGGTCATCACATCGTCCAGCAGGGCCACGCTGGTGCCGCGAAGTCGACTGGCGCGCAGCGGCTCGACGGCGAACACGCCGCGCACGTTGGCGGCGCGCTGGTCGAGCTTGAGGCCCGCCTGTCGCTCGTTGTGCCGTAGTCGCAGCAGCAATTCGGGTTCGCAGCGCAGGCCGCGCCGCCGGGCCAGGGCCCGGGCCAGCTCGTAGGACTGGTTGTAGCCCCGCTCGCGCAGCCGCTCGGCCGAGATGGGCACGGGCAGCAGCCAGTCGGGCTCGGTCACGTCGGCGGCGTTGAGCGCGATGTTCAGGCGCTCCAGCAGGCTTTCGCGCAACTCCAGCGCCTGGTGGTACTTGAAGTGCTGCAGCAGGCCATCCCAGGGGAAGCTGTAGTCGAGCGCGGCGATGGTGCGATCCAGCGGGGGCGGCTCGCGCAGGCAGCGGCCGCATTGCGGCTGCGGGCGGCCGAGCAGCTCGAGCGGCAGGCGGGCGGCACAAGTCCAGCAGCGGGGCTGCGGGCGGGCGTAGAGCGCCAGGCAGCTTTCGCAGATGGTCTGGTGGCTCCAGGCGCGGCAGACCGCACACTGGCCGGCGCAGCGCAGCAGCACTTTCTCGATCAGTGCGGGCTTGTGGGCCGGCAAGGAGCGGTCTGGCATGGCCTCAATATACTGACCGGCCCATGAATGAGCTGCACCCGACCCCTAACTTGAAGCAGGGGCCGCGGCCTCAGGATCTGGATGCGGCGGCCCTGCGTCACCAGGCTCGCCGGTTGGCCGGGGCCGACTCAGCGCCCTGGCTGCATGCCGAGGTGGCCGCGCGCATGGCAGAGCGCCTGGGGTACATCAAGCTCAAGCCGGCCCGGGTGCTGGATGTGTCCGCGGCGCTGGGTGACAGTGCCGCGCTGCTGCGCCAGGCCTACCCCGAGGCTGACCTGCTCTGGCACGAGGCCAATCGTGATCTGGCCGCTCGCGCCGAGGCCGAGCGGGCGCCGGGGTGGTGGCGCCGGCTGCGCGGCGGCGGCTCGGGCCGCGTCGAGGCGCTGCCAGCTCGGCCCGAAGTTGACCTGGTGTGGTCCAACATGGCGCTGCATGCCTGCGCGGACCTGCCGGGCTTGCTCGCGCAGTGGCAGGGGAGTCTCGCGGTGGGCGGCTTCGTGATGTTCTCCTGCCTGGGGCCCGACAGCTTCGTGGAACTGCGCCCTCTCTATGCCCGCAACGGCTGGGGGCGGCCTGCGCCGGACTGGTGGGACATGCACGACATCGGTGACCTCGTGCTGAAGGCGGGCCTGGCCGATCCCGTGATGGATCAACAGCGCCTGCGCCTCACGTGGGCCAGCCCCGAGCGTCTGTTGGCCGATTTGCGGGCCCTGGGCGGCAACCTGTCTCCGCTTCGGTTTGCGGGCCTGCGCGGGCGGCAATGGCGGGCGCGGCTGCTGTCCGAACTCGAATCGCTGCGTGATGCGCAGGGCCGTCTCGTGATGACGGTCGAGGTGGTCTTCGGTCACGCGTTCAAGGCCGCACCGCGGCTGGCTGTCGCGGCCGAGACAGTGGTGAGCGTCGATGCGATGCGCGCCAAGCTGCGCGAGGGGCGATCAGGTGGGTGATTTCCCGGGGTGACCCCAGGGAGAGCAAGGACCCTCGTGGGATAAACTCTTGCGCCGCATCAAGGACAGATTGAATCGGTCTGTCCTCCTCACGGACCTTGCGCAGCAGATCGGGCTTGCCGGCCTGGTTGCAAGCCCCGCACCATTAAGAACCAAGTGACAACCATGACGATGATGAACGCACGAGTGCAGAGCGCCTCACGCGCTTGGGGCCGATGGGCCGCAGCGGCGGCGGCCCTGGCAGCGGGTCCGGCCCTGGCGGTGAATGACCTCAAAGGCGGCCCTGGCGTCAATCAGATCAATCTGCCCGAGCCGGTGACCACCATCGCGCGCGACCAGATGTGGTTGCACAACTTCATGCTGATCGTCTGCCTCGTCATCTTCGTGGCGGTGTTCGGCGTGATGTTCTATTCCATCTTCAAGCACCGCAAATCCAAGGGTGCGGTGTCGGCCAACTTCCACGAAAGCGTGGCCGTCGAGATCGCCTGGACCGTGGTGCCCTTCCTGATCGTCATCGGCATGGCCCTGCCGGCCACCAAGGTGGTGGTCGCGATGAAGGACACGACCAACGCCGACCTCACCATCAAGGCCACCGGCTACCAGTGGAAGTGGGGCTACGACTACATCAAGGGCGAAGGCGAGGGCATCGGCTTCCTGGCCACCCTCGACACCGAGCAGCGCGAGGCCTCCAACTCGGGCAACCCGCAGCCGGTCGACAACTACCTGCTGAAGGTCGACAACCCGCTGGTGGTGCCGGTCGACAAGAAGGTCCGCATCATCACCACCGCCAACGACGTCATCCACGCCTGGATGGTGCCGGCCTTCGGCGTCAAGCAGGATGCCATCCCCGGCTTCGTGCGTGACACCTGGTTCAAGGCCGAGAAGGTGGGCGACTACTACGGTCAGTGCGCCGAGCTGTGCGGCAAGGAGCACGCCTACATGCCCATCCACGTGAAGGTGGTGTCCGCCGAGGACTACGCCAAGTGGGTCGACGGCAAGAAGAAGGAAATGGCCGCCAAGGCCGATGATCCGAGCAAGGTCTGGGCACAGGCGGCGCTGGTGGCCCGCGGCGAGAAGGTCTATGCCGCCAACTGCGCGGTCTGCCACAAGCCCGACGGCAAGGGCGCCGGCCCGATCAAGGCACTCGATGCCTCGGCCTTGGTCCTGTCTGACAACCACCTGGAACAGATTCAGGTGCTGCTCAACGGCCGCATGGACAAGGGCATGCCCGCCTGGAAGCAGCTGAGCGACACCGACATCGCCGCCGTGATCACCTACACGAAGAACAGCTGGTCCAACAAGACCGGCCAGACCGTGCAGCCGGCCGAGATCGTCGCCGCCCGCAAGTAATCGCGAACGCCGAACTAGAGGTAATCCCATGAGTGCAGTGCTCCCACCCCACGGTGTTCACGGCGGCCACGCTGGTGACCACGCCCACGACGATCATCACGACCACCATGCACCCACCGGCTGGCGCCGCTGGGTCTTCGCGACCAACCACAAAGACATCGGCACGCTGTACCTGCTGTTCAGCTTCACGATGCTGATGATCGGCGGCATCCTGGCGCTGTGCATCCGCGCCGAGCTGTTCAAGCCGGGTCTGCAGTTCTTCAACCCCGAGCTGTTCAACCAGTTCACGACCATGCACGGTCTGATCATGGTGTTCGGGGCCATCATGCCGGCCTTCGTCGGCTTCGCGAACTGGATGATTCCGCTGCAGATCGGCGCCAGCGACATGGCCTTCGCGCGGATGAACAACTTCAGCTTCTGGCTGATGATTCCGGCGGCCATCATGCTGGTGAGCAGCTTCTTCATGCCCGGCGGCGCGCCTGCTGCCGGCTGGACGCTGTACGCGCCGCTGACGCTGCAGATGGGCCCGTCCATGGATGCCGGCATCTTCGCGATGCACATCCTCGGCGCGAGCTCCATCATGGGCTCCATCAACATCATCGTGACCATCCTCAACATGCGCGCCCCGGGCATGACGCTGATGAAGATGCCGATGTTCTGCTGGACCTGGCTGATCACCGCCTACCTGCTGATCGCGGTGATGCCCGTGCTGGCCGGCGCCATCACGATGACCCTGACCGACCGCCACTTCGGCACCGCCTTCTTCAACCCGGCGGGCGGCGGCGACCCGATCATGTACCAGCACATCTTCTGGTTCTTCGGTCACCCCGAGGTCTACATCATGATCTTGCCGGCCTTCGGCATCATCAGCCAGATTGTGCCGGCCTTCGCCCGCAAGCGCCTGTTCGGCTATGCCTCCATGGTGTACGCCACGGCCTCGATTGCCATCCTGTCCTTCATCGTGTGGGCCCACCACATGTTCGCCACCGGCATGCCGGTGACGGGCCAGCTGTTCTTCATGTACGCGACCATGCTGATCGCAGTGCCCACCGGCGTGAAGATCTTCAACTGGCTGGCCACGATGTGGCGCGGTTCGATGACCTTCGAAGTCCCGATGCTGTGGGCCGTGGGCTTCATCTTCGTGTTCACGATGGGTGGCTTCACCGGGCTGATCTGCGCGATGGCGCCGATCGACATCCAGATCCAGGACACCTACTACGTCGTCGCCCACTTCCACTACGTGCTGGTGGCCGGCTCGCTGTATGCGCTGTTCGCCGGCGTGTACTACTGGGGTCCGAAGTGGACGGGCGTGATGTATTCGGAGCTGCGCGGCAAGATCCACTTCTGGGGCTCGCTGATCTTCTTCAACATCACCTTCTTCCCGATGCACTTCCTGGGTCTTGCCGGCATGCCGCGTCGCTATGCCGACTACCCGATGCAGTTCACCGACTTCAACCAGATCGCGTCCATCGGCGCCTTCGGCTTCGGCTTCATGCAGGTGTACTTCTTCCTGTTCGTCGTCGTCCCGATGATGCGCGGCAAGGGCCAGCCCGCCTCGCAGAAGCCCTGGGAAGCCGCCGAAGGCCTGGAGTGGGAAGTGCCGTCGCCGGCGCCGTTCCACACCTTCGAAGAGCCGCCCAAGCTGGACGCTTCGGCGACCCGCATCGTCGCCTGAGGAGCAGGTCATGACGCCTGAGCAGCGCAAGGCGAACCGTCGGCTGGGCCTGATCCTGCTGACGGTGGCCCTCGCCTTCGGCGTGGGCTTCATGGTCAAGATGGCGATGTTCGGCAGCCACTGAGATGCAGTTCCTCGCCGCCCTGCGCCGCGACAACCGCCAGCTCCTTGTGAAGCTGGCTGTCATCGTGGCGCTGATGTTCGGTTTCGGCTATGCCCTCGTGCCGCTGTACAAGGCGATCTGCGAGGCGCTGGGCATCAATGTGCTGTCGCTGTCCGAGCGGCAGACGCAGCTCGCCGACAAGGGCGTGGCCAACGGCAATGGGCAGATCGACTACAGCCGCAGCATCACGGTGGAATTCGACACCAATGCCCGCGGCCCCTGGGACTTCAAGCCTGCGGTGCGCCACATGACGGTGCACCCCGGCGAGCTGAGCCAGGTGATGTACGAGTTCCGCAACAAGCAGGACCGCACCATGGCCGCGCAGGCGATCCCGAGCTACGCGCCTATGCAGGCCAGCGCGCACTTCAACAAGCTGGAGTGCTTCTGCTTCAACGAATACACGTTGAAGCCGGGCGAGAGCAAGCAGTGGCCGGTCGTGTTCGTCATCGACCCCAAGCTGCCCAAGGATGTGAAGACCATCACCCTGTCCTACACCTTCTTCGAAGTGGCGGGCAAGGGCGGATTCAAGGTCGGCCAGGCGCCCCAGAAGGCGGGGGCACTGTGACCAAGCCCGGTGCAGATCTGAAGGAGGCGGTGGGCCGCAAGGCATCCATCGGCCAGACGATCTCAGCCGTGGCCTGGAGTTTTTTCGGCGTGCGCCGGGGGCGGGACCATGAGAACGACATGGCCAAGCTCAATCCGGTGCATGTGTTGATTGCGGGCGTGCTTGGCGCCGCCCTGTTTGTATTGATGCTGGTGCTGCTGGTCCGTTGGGTCATCAGCAGCGGCGTGGCGGCAGCCTGACGGCGGCCGCAACAGAGTTCAGAACGAGCGAGAACTAGGAGAACGACATGTCGGCAGCGGCAACCCCGGGCAAAGCCCCGTACTACTTCGTCCCAGGACCTTCACGCCATCCGGTGATGGCCGCCATCGGTCTGTTCTTCGTCATCCTTGGTGCCGGGCAGTGGATCAACGGCCATGGCTGGGGCATGTACTCCCTGCTGGGCGGCCTGGCCTTCTGGGCCTTCGTGCTGCAGGCCTGGTTCCGCGATGCCATCGGCGAGAGCGAGGGCGGCCTTTACAGCGACCGCATCGATGTCTCGTTCCGCTGGAGCATGGGCTGGTTCATCTTCTCGGAGGTGATGTTCTTCGCCGCCTTCTTCGGTGCGCTGTACTGGGCCCGTGTGTTCTCGGTGCCGTCGCTGGGCAGCCTCGAGAACTCCCTGCTGTGGCCTGACTTCAAGGCTATCTGGCCGAGCACGGCCGCTGGCTTCACCGCTGCGCCGGGCGGCACCGTCGAGGCCTTCAGCACGATGGGCCCCTGGCCCATCCCGACGATCAACACCGCGCTGCTGCTGACCTCCGGCATCACGCTCACGATCGCCCACCATGCGCTGATCGCCGGCAACCGTGCGAAGACCATCACCTGGATGTGGATCACGGTGCTGCTGGGCGCCACCTTCCTGGGCTTCCAGGCCTACGAATACCACCACGCGTACTCCGAGCTGAACCTCAAGCTCAGCTCCGGCATCTTCGGCTCCACCTTCTACATGCTGACCGGCTTCCACGGTTTCCATGTGTGCGTGGGCGCGCTGATGCTGCTGTTCATCACCATCCGCCTGATGAAGGGCCACTTCACGGCTGACCGCCACTTCGGCTTCGAAGGTGCGGCCTGGTATTGGCACTTCGTCGACGTGGTGTGGCTGGGCCTGTACGTCGTCGTCTACTGGATGTGACCGGCAGACCTCGCCATGAACAAGCGCCGCAGACGCGGCGCTTTTTTTGTGTCAGCTCGGGCGGACGGGCAGCCCCGTGGGCTGGATCCAGCCCAGCTTCCAGCTGAGCAGGATGATCAGGAACAGCGCCACCGACAATGCCACCCGCAGCGCCAGCGCGCGGGCCATGTTGGGGCTGCGCCGCGCGTCGCCGCGGCCTTTGCGCAGCATGAACACGCCCGCGGCCCCGAGGGCGCCGAGGATGCCGATGAAGGCGATCAGGAAGACGAATTTCATGCGACCGGATTATCCGCGGCGCTGCCTGGCATGACTTTGCGGCGCTGGCTTGTCCTGGTCGCGGCGCTGCTTGGCGTCGCGCTGACCGCCCGCCTGGGCGTGTGGCAGCTCGACCGAGCCGACCAGAAGCTCGCGCTGCAGGCCGCCATGGCGGCTGAGGCCGCTCGTCCGCCCCTGGCCGCCGCTGACCTCGGCCCGGCCACCCCGCTGCACCGCCGCGTCGTGCTGCGGGGGCAGTGGCTGCCCGAACGCACCATCTGGCTCGACAACCGCCCCATGGACGGCCGCGCCGGCTTTTACGTGGTCACGCCGCTGCGCCTGGCCGGCCGTGGTGACAGCGTGCTGGTGCAGCGCGGCTGGGCGCCTCGCGACCCCGCCAACCGCACGCATCTGCCGCCGCTGCTCACGCCGCCGGGTGAGGTCGAGATCACCGGTCGGCTGGCCGCTTCGCCGTCGCGGCTTTATGAGCTGGGCACCGGCGAGGCCGGGTTGATCCGGCAGAATCTCGACTCGGCGGCCTTTGCAGCCGAAACCGGCCTGGCGCTGCTGCCCCTGACGGTCATCCAGACCGACGGCACCGAGGATGGTGGCCTGCTGCGCCACTGGCCGGCGCCGGATCTGGGCCTGCAAAAACATTACGGCTACGCCTTTCAATGGTTCGCGCTCAGCGCGCTGATCCTCGCCCTTTATGTCTGGTTCCAACACCTCCGCCCCCGGCTCCGCCGCCAGCAGCCCTGAGCCGCTGAGCTTCACGGTGCACAGCCAGCCCGACCCGCGCGCGCTGGGAGAGCCCCAACAGCGGGCCGGCCGGCTGCGCATGTTGCTGGTGCTGGCCGTTTGTGCGGCGCCGGTCATTGCGTCGTACTTCACCTTCTACGTCATCAAGCCCAAGGGTTCGGCCTATGGCGAGCTGATCACGCCGACGGTGCAGCTGCCGGCCAATCTGCCGCTGACCGACCTGCAGGGCCAGCCGGTGGCGGCGGAGTCGCTGCACGGTCAGTGGCTGCTTGTGGCGGTGCAGCCTTCAGCATGCGATGCAGCCTGCGAGCGCGAGCTCTTCGTGCAGCGGCAACTGCGCGAGATGCTGGGCAAGGAGCGCGACCGGGTCGACAAGATCTGGCTCATCCCTGACAACGGCACGCCGCGCCCCGAGGTGCTGGCGGCCGTGCGACAGAAAGGCGTCGAGGCGACGGTTTTGCGGGTGCCGCAGGAGGCCCTGGCCGGCTGGCTGAAGCCGGCCGAGGGCAAGACGCTGCGTGACCATTTCTATGTGGTCGACCCGCTCGGCCGCTGGATGCTGCGTGCCCCCGCCGACCCCGATCCCAAGAAGTTCCAGGGCGATCTCAGCAAGCTGCTCAAGGCCAGCGCCGGCTGGGACAACCCCGGTCGGTGAGTTGCCATGGAAGACGTCCTTCTCCCTCTTGGCCAGGTCGCTGCCATTGGCGGCGCGGTCGCCATCGGGCCGCTGCTGTGGTGGCGCCAGCGCTCGCGCAGCAGCACGCCGGCCGGCCGACTGCGTGCGCTGACGCTGCTCACGCTTTTCCTGACCTTCGACCTCATCGTCTTCGGCGCGTTCACCCGCCTGACCGACTCCGGCCTCGGCTGTCCCGACTGGCCCGGTTGCTACGCGTCGGCCAGCCCCTTCGGCGCGCGCGAGCACATCGACGCTGCCCAGGCCGCGATGCCTACCGGCCCGGTCACCCACGGCAAGGCCTGGATCGAGATGATCCACCGCTACCTCGCCAGCGGCGTGGGCCTGCTCATCCTGGTGATGGCCGCACTCAGCTGGCGGCTGCGACGTCGGGTAGGCGAGGCGGCGCCATCGCCCTGGCTCCCGACGCTCACGTTGGTCTGGGTCTGCGTGCAGGGCGCGTTCGGCGCGCTGACGGTCACGATGAAACTCTTCCCCGCGATCGTCACGCTGCACCTGATGTTCGGCATGGGGCTGCTGATGCTGCTGGCCTGGCAGCATGAAGCCTATCGGCCGCAGCCCATTCAGGTCTCGCCGACGCTGCGCCGCGCGACCGCCGTGGTGCTCGTGCTGGCGCTGATGCAGGTAGCCCTCGGTGGCTGGGTCAGCACCAACTACGCGGTGTTGGCCTGCGACGAGTTCCCCACCTGCCATGGGGGCCAATGGTGGCCGCACCTGGACTTTGCGCAGGGCTTCCAGCTGTGGCGCGAACTCGGCCAGCGGGCCGGCGGCGGCTATCTCGGTTTCGAGGCGCTTGCGGCCATCCACATGGCCCACCGCATCGGCGCGGCGGTTGTGTTCATCGCCCTGCTGGCCCTGGCCTGGCGCCTGTGGCAGCCGGCGCGCTGGGCCTCGCGAGGCCTGCTGGCGGTTGCTGGCTGGCAGTTCGCCTCGGGGCTGTCCAACGTCGTGCTCGACTGGCCCATCGTCGCCGCCCTGGCCCACACCGCCGGCGCCGCCGTGCTGCTGGGCCTGCTCACCACCTTGCTTGCGCGCCTGAGATGAAACTGCCCCTCGCCCAGTCTTGCCTCGCTGAACGCGGGCAAGCCCAGTCGGTCCCCCCAGGGGACGGCGACGCTTGCCGGCTTGACCGGCAAGCTCATCGCCCTCCGGCCCGGCTCGGGAGCAGCCCAGCGCTCGGCCCGAAAACAGTCAAGGTGACAGACAACTGATATGGCTTCCACGTCCACCGCCAGTGCCCTGGTGCACAGCCCGCGCTGGCAGCAGTTCTACCAGCTGACCAAGCCCCGCGTCGTCCAGCTCATCGTCTTCTGCGCGGCCATCGGCATGGCCCTGGCCGTGCCGGGCCTGCCGAGCCTCTCCCAGGGGCTGACCATGCTGGCCGCCATCGCCGGCATCTGGCTGGTCGCCGGTGCGGCAGCGGCCTTCAACTGCCTCATCGAGGACGGGATCGACGCCCGCATGAAGCGCACCGCCTGGCGCGCGACTGCCAAGGGTGAGCTCAGCCGGCCGCAGACGCTGGCCTTCTCGGCGCTGCTGTGCGGCATCGGCATGGTCATCCTGGGCGTCTACGTCAATGTGCTGACGATGTGGCTGACCTTCGCCACGTTCGTGGGCTACGCGGTCATCTACACCGTCATCCTCAAGCCCATGACGCCGCAGAACATCGTCATCGGCGGCGCCTCCGGGGCGATGCCGCCGGTGCTGGGCTGGGCGGCCCTGCGGGGCGAGGTGGGCTTCGAGGCCTGGCTGCTGTGCCTGATCATCTTCCTCTGGACACCGCCGCACTTCTGGGCCCTGGCCCTGTACCGCGCCGAAGACTACGCACGCGCCGGCCTGCCCATGCTCCCGGTTACCCACGGCAACGACTACACCCGGTTGCAGATCCTGCTCTACACCTGGGTGCTGTTCGCCGCCACCTTGCTGCCCTACCTGACCGGCATGAGCGGCTGGTTCTACCTGGCCAGCGCGGTGCTGCTGGGGCTGGGCTTCTGCGGCTATGCCTTCCGGCTGTGGCGCCGCTATTCGGAGATGCTGGCGCGGCGGACCTTCTGGTTCTCCATCTGGCATCTGTCGCTGCTTTTTGCGGCCCTCCTGATCGACCACTACATCGCATGACCACCCGCCGTTTCGCCCTGGCCGCCGTGACAGCACTCGCGGCCCTGACCCTTGCCGGTTGCCAGAAGTCCGGCCCCGAGAAGCAGGCCTTCAAGGGCGTGGACCTCACCGGTGCCGAGTACGCGCGCACGCTCAACCTCACTGACCAGGACGGCCGCGCCCGCTCCCTGGCCGACTTCAAGGGCAAGGTGGTGGTGGTGTTCTTCGGCTACACCCAGTGCCCGGATGTCTGCCCCACGACGATGGCTGAAGTGGCCGAAGTCAAACGCTCCCTGGGCGCCGAGGGTGACAAGGTGCAGGGCGTCTTTGTGACCATCGACCCCGAGCGAGACACCGCCCAGCTGCTCCAGGCCTACATGGCCAGCTTCGACCCGACCTTCGTTGCGCTGCGCGGCAGCATCGAGCAAACCCAGGCTGCGGCCAAGGAGTTCAAGGTCTTCTTCGCCAAGGTGCCCGGCAAGACGCCCGAGACCTACACCATGGATCACACCGCGGCGAGCTTCATCTTCGACAAGGCAGGCCGCGTGCGCGTCTACGCCCGATATGGCTCGGGCGCGCAGGCGCTTGCCGACGACATCAAGCTGCTGCTCGCGGAGCAGTAGCACCACCCCCTACGGCCTGCGGCCGCCCCCCCAAGGGGGCACACCCGTAGGACCGGCGTAGCCGGATCCTCGGGTGTCGCTGGATGAACAAAGCCCCGCAGAGCGGGGCTTTGTACTGTGGGGCTGGCTGCAATCAGGCGGCTTCGGTCAGCGCCTTCTTCATCTTCTTCATCGCGGCCACCTCGATCTGGCGGATGCGCTCGGCCGATACGCCATATTCGGCTGCCAGCTCATGCAGGGTCATGCCGCCGGAGGCGTCGTCGTTGACCTTCAGCCAGCGCTCCTCAACGATGCGGCGGCTGCGCGGGTCCAGCACATCGAGTGCGCGCTGGATGCCGTCACCGGCCAGCTCGTCACGGGCGCGCGCTTCGATCACGCGGGTCGGCTCGTGGCTGTCATCGGCGAGGTAGGCGATGGGCGCAAAGCTCTCGCCGTCGTCGTCGGTCTGGGGCTCCAGGGCCACGTCCCCGCCGGACAGACGGGTTTCCATCTCCAGCACTTCCTCGCGCTTCACGTTCAGCTCGCGGGCGACATGCGCCACCTCGGCTTCGCTCAGCGTGTTGCGATGCGTCTGGCCCTCCGCCTGCTCGGCCTTGAGCTGATGCTTCATCGAGCGCAGGTTGAAGAACAGCTTGCGCTGGGCCTTGGTCGTGGCGACCTTGACCATGCGCCAGTTCTTCAGGATGTACTCGTGGATCTCGGCCTTGATCCAGTGCATGGCGTAGCTCACCAGGCGCACTCCCTGGTCAGGGTCGAAGCGCTTGACGGCCTTCATGAGGCCGACATTGCCCTCCTGGATCAGGTCGCCCTGGGGCAGGCCGTAGCCGACGTACTGGCGCGAGATGGAGACAACCAAGCGCAGGTGCGACAGCACCAGACGGCCGGCGGCTTCGAGGTCGCCCTTGTCGCGCAGGCTGCGGGCAGCGGAGGACTCCTCCTCCGCCGTCAGCAGCGGCAGGCGGTTGACGGCGGAGATGTAGGCGTCCAGATTGCCCAGCGAGGGCACCAGGGCCCAGGGGTCGCGGACGGCAATGGCAGAAGAGGCAGACATCGTATGAATCCTTGCGTGACCGCAGCGACAGCAGCTGCGATGCGCAAATATTAGCACTCTGACTTGGCGAGTGCTAAGTCAGACGATGCCTCATTTGGAATGCATTGTTCCTGCGGCTGGAACAGTGGGCGGGCGCTAACTTAAGCGCGCGGCGCCCACCCCGCCGGTCAGTCGACCAGCCCGAAATCGGGGCTGGTGATCATGGCTTCGATGTCCAGCAGAATGAGCATGCGCTCGCCCAGCTTGCCCAGGCCGGTGATGAAGCGGGCGTCCATGGCCGCGGGCACTTCGGGGCGAGGCTTGATCTCGTCGACGCCCAGTTCGAGCACGTCGGACACCGAGTCCACCACGATGCCCACCACGCGGCCGGCCACGTTCAGCACGATGACGACCGTGAAGGCGTTGTACTCGCCGCTCTGGCCCAGGCGCAGGCGCAGGTCCAGGATGGGCACGATGACGCCGCGCAGGTTGACCACGCCCTTCACGAAGTGCGGCGCGTTGGCGACCCGGGTCGGCGGCTCGTAGGAGCGGATTTCCTGCACGCGCAGGATGTCCAGGCCGTATTCCTCTTCACCGATGCGGAAGGTCAGGAACTGGCGGCCGTCGGGGCGTGCCAAGGCCTGCACGGCCTGGGCACCGCTGCTGGGAACAAGGTCGGTGGAACTCATCGGGCGCTGTGATTGGGTTGGAAGGGATCGGCCGTCATTCTGCCCGCTCTGCCTCGGCTGGCGGCGCCAACAATTCATCGACGAGGGCCAGGAGCTCGCGGATGTCCAGCGGCTTGGTCAGGTAGTGGCGGGCGCCAGCCGCCCGGGCTGCGGCGATCTGTTCAGGCTGCGCATTGGCCGACACGACGATGACGGGCAGGGCCAATCGGAGCTCGGCCAAGGCATGCAGCAGGTCTTCGCCGTCACCGTCGGGCAACTGCCAATCGAGCAGGAGCAGGGCCGGCGGTCGGGTGCGCAGGGCCTGCAGCCCGGCCGCGAGCGTCGGCACGGTTTCCAGCTCGATGCCGGGGCGCTGCTCCACGATGCCGCGCATCACCTCGGCGTTCATCGGGTTGTCTTCGACATAGAGCACACGCTGACGCGGCACCGCATGCCGGTCGGCGGGCAGCTCGGGCGCACCTTCGGCGCTGGGGATCGAAGGGGTCTCGGCGGCCGTCAGGCGCAGCACGAAACAGGCGCCGGGGCCGTCGGGCACGGCCTCGGCCCGCAGGCTGCCGCCCATCATCTCGGCCAGCCGCTGGCTGATGACCAGGCCGATGCCGGTGCCGGGCAGGCCGGTGCTTTCACGCCCCAGGCGATTGAAGGGTTGGAACAGCGCGCCGCGCTGCTCGTCGGTCAGCCCGATGCCGGTATCGCGCACGGCAATCTCCACCCAGCCGGGTTGCGGGCAACTGGCCGTGAGGCTGATGCTGCCGCCCGCGTGGTTGTACTTGACCGCGTTGCTCAGCAGATTGGTGAGGATCTGGGTCACGCGCGTCGCGTCACCCATGATGCTGGCGGCGCCGGCGTCGATCCGCTGGCTGATGGCCAGGCCGCGCTCGCTGGCCTGGCCCTGCACCAGGGCCAGGGCCCGAGCCAGCAGTGGTGGCAGGTCCAGCGGCTTGAGATCCAGCCGCAGCGAACCCGATTCGATGCGCGACAGATCCAGCGTGTCGTTGATCATCTCCAGCAGGTGCCAGCCCGCCTGAGCGATCTGCTGGGCGCGGTTGCGCTGCGCGGGGGGCAACGGGGCGCTGGCGTCCATCTGCATCAGCTGCGTGAAGCCCAGGATGGCGTTCATGGGCGTGCGCAGCTCATGGCTCATACGCGACAGGAACTCGTTCTTGGCCTGGTTGGCTGCCTCGGCAGCTTCGCGGGCGCGGTCGAGTTCCTCGATGCGGAGTTGGTCGGTGATGTCCTCGACCACGCCCACCAGCCGGTGCGGGCGGCCGTCACCCCCGCGCAGCAGGCTCACCAGGACTCGGGCATGGGCGATGCTGCCGTCCGGGCGCAGGTAGCGCTTGAGGCGCCGGTAGAAGGGGATCTCGCCTCGCATCAGGCTGCGGCCCAGACGGATGTCCTCGCGCCGGTCGTCGGGGTGGGTGATATCGATGGAGCGTTTGCCCAGCAGCGCCTGCGCCGGGTAGCCGACCAGCTTGCAGAACTGCGCGTTGACCTCCTGGAAACCGCCGTTGAGGTCGGCAAAGGCGATGCCGATGGGCGCCGTCTCGAAGATGCTGCGAAAGCGTTGCTCGCACTGACGCAGGGCCTGCTCACCTTCGGTGCGGTTGGCGATTTCACGCTCGAGCGCGGCCGTCCGTTCCTGCACCAGGGCCTCGACATGCTGGGTGCGGCCTGACATCAGCAGCAGCAGGGCACCCACCATGGCGGTCGCCAGCAGGCCGACCAGCGCGAATGCCCAGCTGCGACCCGGCGGCACCAGCTTGCCGGGCAGGTCATAGACCCGCACTTCCCAGGGGCGACCGCCAAACTCCACCGGCAGCTTCACCAGCGGCAGGCTGGCATCGGCGCCGCGTTCGACCGCCTCACAACCCAGGCGGCCCGCGAGGCGAGGGTAGGGGGCGCCGGGTTCCAGGTCGACCAGGCACACGCCCAGGTAGTCGGGCCAGCTGCTGGACAGGCGCGCCAGCAGCAGGTCAGGGCGCAGCGTGGCGAACACGACGCCGTCGAGGTTGGCGGCTTCGGGCCGGCCGGCGCTGCGGTACAGCGGCTGGTAGATGACCACACCGATCGCCCCCTCGCGGTCCTGCGACAGCTGAAAGCCCGCCGAGGCCACCGGCCTGCCGGCGGCGGCCGCCTGATCGATGGCGGCGCGCGCGCTCGGGATGGTGCGCACGTTCACGCCCAGGGCGCCGCCGTTGCGCGAGAGCGGCTCGATGAGCCGGATGACGAGCATGTCTTCCTCGGGCGGCGGGCGCACGTCCCCGGCGCGCATGCGATCACGCACCTGAAAACCGCCGGGGAAGTTGTCTGCGGCCGCCGAAGCGGCAAACCGCGCGCCATCGGCCCGCGCCACCCGCAGCGTCTGACCCAGGGCCAGCAGCGGGCTCTCTTCCGTCAGAAAGCCGCTGGTGGCGCGTGCGAACTCCTCGCGGGTCGGGCGAGGCTTGACCTTGACCAGCCCATGCACGCTCTCCAGCGCCAGCAGTGGCTCACGCAGGCGTGCGGCCAGCGACTGGGCAGCGGAGGCGGCCTCGCGCGTGAAGTCGGCCCGGTTGCGCTGGCGGTCCCATTCCATGGTCACCGCCACGCCCAGGCCCACCAGCAAGGTGGTCAGCAGCATCGGCAAGCCGACACTCAGCCGCCGGGTGGCCCAGGCCTCGCGCGGCTGGCCGATCAGGGCCAGGGTGATCGGCGTGGCGATCAGCACGCCCATGAGGTCGCCGGTGGCCCACACCGTCCAGACCAGGCCCATCTGGCCACCGTCGATGATGCCCAGTGACTTGAACAGCAGGGTCGCGCAAGTCGGGCTGATGAGGCCGGCGACCGACACCGCGGCGAGATAGGCAACTACTTCGCGGGGCGACGCCAGCACCAGCGGCCTGCCGCACCAGCGGCGCATCAGCACCGTGCCTGCTGCAGCCTGGGCCGCGGCCCCGAGGCCGATGCCGGCAGCGAGCGGCAACACCGACTCGCTGAAGTTGCCCATCGTCGTGGCCTGCACGATGAAGGAGCCCACTGCCACGGCCGGCAGGAAGCGCAGGCCACCGACCAGCAGCACCGCCAGGCCCCAGCCCGCCGCCGGGTAGATGGGCGCCACCTGATAGGGCGGCAGCACCATGAGCAGGCCGAGCCGGCCGAGCAGGTAATAGACGAGGGTGATGCCGGCAGACAGCGCCAGATAGCGGCCGATGTCGCGCGGTGCCGTCGTCATTCCGCCTGGGCCTCCCGCAGCGTCTGCACCACCGGGCGCTGCAGCACACCGCGCAGGCTCCACCAGCCCGCGCCCCAGGCCAGCACCGCGCCGAAGGCCGCGCTCGCCAGCGGCACCCAGGGCTTGAGCTGCCACTCGAACTGGAACACATAGCGCGCCAGCAGCCCGGCCAGCAGCAGTGCGACGGCCCCGGCCAGGAAGCCGGCCAGCGCACCCACGCCCAGCAACTCGGCCCGCTGCACCTGGGCCAGCAGCGACGACGGCGCGCCCAGCGCCCGCATG
>JAIPCJ010000091.1 GCA_021738245.1 Methylotenera sp.
GGCACAGCAGCTGTTCGACGACCTGGCGCAGCGCCGCGTGCTCTTCGTGGGCGCGGGCGAGATGATCGAGCTGGTCGCCACGCATTTCGCAGCGCAGAAGCCGCTGCAGATGACCGTGGCCAACCGCAGCGCCGAGCGTGGCCTGGCCTTGGCGCAGCGGCTGGGTGCCGCGCAGTTGCCGCTGGCGGAACTGGGTCAGGCATTGCCGAACTTCGACATCGTCATCAGCTGCACCGCCAGCAGCCTGCCGCTCATCGGCCTGGGGGCGGTGGAGCGGGCCCTCAAGGCGCGCAAGCGCCGCCCGATGCTGATGATCGACCTCGCGGTGCCGCGCGACATCGAGCCCGAGGTCGCCCAGCTCGACGACATCTACCTCTACACCGTCGACGACCTCGCCCAGCAGGTGCAGGCCAATGGCGAACGTCGCCAGGCCGCGGTGGCCCATGCCGAGGCCATCGTCAATGCAGGCGTCGACAGCTTTGCGCAGTGGCTGGAGCAGCGGGCGAGCGTGCCGCTCATCCAGGCGCTGCACAGGCAGACCGAAGACTGGCGCCAGGCCGAGCTCGGCAAGGCCCGTCGCGCGCTGGCCAAGGGGCAGGATGTGGACGCGGTGATGGAGGCGCTCTCCGCCGCGCTCACCCGCAAGATGCTGCACGGCGCCCTCAGCGAACTGCATGGCAGCGCGGGTGAGGCGCATCGCCAATGGGTGTCATCGGTGCAGCGCCTTTTCCTGCGTGACACCGTGTGATCGACGAGCGCTTCTACGGGCTGATCGAGCTCGGCCTCTTCTTCGGTCTCATCCTCGGCTTTGCCGGCTGGCAGTGGTGGGGCTGGCGGCGCTGGAAGCGCGAGCAGGCGCAGCGCGCGGCCAAGGCGCCGCAGGACGAAGCCGGGCGCGACCGCTAAGCTCAATGCTCCGGCTCGACAGCCCGCACGACGAGGAGACGCACCGCATGAGATCCCCGCACCTGGCCAGGTTCCTTCACCACTCGCATCTCCACGCGCGCTGGCTGACCAGCCTCGCCCTGCTCGGCCTGCTCGCCCAGCCTGTGCTGGCTGCCGAACCCGCAGCGCCCGCAACTGCCGCTTCGGGGCCCACCAAGCCCGGCAGCGTGCTGTTCTGGAGCTTCGAGCAACAGAAGGCGGGCTACCCGCACATGGAAGACCTCTTCCCCGCCCGGCGCGTGGCCAAAGGGGCGACCGTGTCGCCACTGCCCGTGGCAGCGCAGCCGCTGAGCCTGACCTTTCAGGTCGGCGGCGAGACCTGGACCGTGGACGACTACCTGCAGCGCAACCGCGCCGCCGGCCTGCTGGTGCTGAAGGACGGCCAGGTGGTGCTGGAGCGCTACGGCCTGGGCCAGACGCCGCAAAGCCGCTGGACGAGCTTCTCGGTGGCCAAGTCTTTCTCGTCCACCCTGGTGGGCGCGGCCGTGCGCGAGGGGCGCATCCGCAGCCTCGACGACCCCATCACCGCCTACCTGCCGGGCCTGAAGGGCTCGGCCTACGAAGGTGTGAGCGTGCGCCAGGTGCTCAACATGACCTCAGGCGTGCGCTGGAACGAGGACTACGGCGACCCCAACTCCGATGTCGCCCGCTTCGGGGCCGAGCCGTCAGTGAACGGCGCCGACCCGGTCGTGGCCTACATGGCGCGCCTGCGGCGCGAGGCCGAGCCCGGCACCAGGTGGGTCTACAAGACGGGTGAGACCAACCTTGTCGGGTCCTTGGTGCGCGCCGTGACCGGCCAGACACTGTCGGCCTATTTGTCCGAGAAGGTCTGGCAGCCCCTGGGCATGGAGGGCGATGCCTACTGGATGGTGGACGCCGGGGGCGGCGAGATCGCGGGTTGCTGCCTGTCGGCCACGCTGCGCGACTACGGCCGCTTCGCTCAGTTCTTCATGCGCGGCGCGCGGCTGCCGAACGGCCAGGCGCTGGTGCCCGACGACTGGGTGGCCCAGGCCACCACCACCACCCGCGAGGCCGTGGCCGGCCTGCAGGGCCGTGGCGGCTACGGGCTGCAGTGGTGGACCACCAACGGCCGCGCCTACCGCGCGTCGGGCATCTTCGGCCAGGGGATGTGGATCGATCCAGAGCTGCAGCTGGTCGTCGTCACGCAGAGCGCCTGGCCGGGCGCGACGGATGCACGGTCAGCCCAGGTCCGGCAGGCGCTGATCGATGCGATCACGGCGCACTACCGCAAGCCTTGAGGCGCTGTACTGGGCGCTGTGTTCTGGGTGCAGCGGCTCAAAACACCGCGTGGTCACCCCGCTCTGGCGGCGCGACCTGGCCGCGGGCGAGCGCGGCATAGAACTGCGCCAGCGTCTGCCGGCCGGTGGACGGGGTGAGGCGCTCTTCGTAGTCGCCGGTGATGGGGTCGAGCACCAGCATGGATTCGGTGGCGTAGTAGCGGCCGATGCGGGCGAGCTCGGCCTTGGCGGCGGCAGCGGGCCAGGCGCGGCCAGCCAGGGCCAGCAGGCCGACGATGGCGTCCATCAGGGCCACGGGCACCTGTTTGAAGCGCGGAGGCAGGCCCAGGGCCTGGAACAGCAGCTCGCCCTGCTCGCGCGGCGTGAGCGCGGGGCCGGGGCCGCCGATGGGCAACACCTGGCACTGCCGCGTGGGGTCGTGCAGGCAGTCGGCGAGGTAGTCGGCGAGGTCATCGTCGCTGATGGGCTTGCAGGCGGTGAGCCGGCCGTCCCCGAACAGCAGGAAAGGCTTGCCCTGCCGCACCCGGTCGACCTGGCCGCTCAATGACTTGAAAAAGGCCGTGGGCCGCACGATGGACCAGGCCAGTGGCGAGGCCATCAGCTCGCGCTCGAAGGCCAGCTTGGCCTGCTGAAACGCCAGCCGGGGCTTTTGCACGCACAGCGCCGAAAGCAGCACCACCTGGCCTACGCTGGCCGCCTGGGCGGCAGCAAGCGCGTGGTGATGGGCCGCATGGTCGACCGCCCAGGCGTCGCGCGGGGCGCCCGTGCGCGAGGCCAGGCAGGACACCAGCGCATCGAAGCGCTCGCCGCGCCAGCCGTCGCGCGTCTGGGACTCGGGGTCGCAGGCATCACCGAAGCGCAGCTCAGCGCCGGCCAGTCGTGCGGCCAGGGCGGCCGCGTCGAGCCGGCCACCCACCCCGGCTCGCGGGCGCACGAGGCAGACCACCTCATGCTCGCGGCGCAGCAGGGCGCGCACAGTGGCCTGGCCGATGGTGCCGCTGGCGCCGAGCATGAACACGCGCGCCATCACGCCCCCGCGGTTCGGCCGGTGTGCCGGGGCATGCGAAACGGCAGCATCGCCTGCACCCAGGGCTGCTCGAAGCGCTGCAGCGACAGGCTTTCGTGCACGGCCAGCGAGCCGTCGCTGGCGTCACGCAGCAGTGAGCGGCAGTAGAAGGGGCCGCTCTCCAGTGTGGCGAGCAGTTGCGGCGGGTGTTCGCCGCGGCTGCTGCGGGCCACACCCCAGGCCGTGCCGGGCAAGGCTTGCCACGGTGGCACCGGTTGGGCGCGGATGCCGCCCTCGGCGTCAATGGCCAGCGCGAGTGCGCGCTCATCGCCGTGGCGCGGCTGCACCTCGTAGAGCACGCGGGCGCGGCCGCCGGGCAGGGCACTGCGCTGCCATTGCCAGCTGCGAAAGTCCTGCGCCAGCGGGCGGCTGCCGTGATTGGCATCGAGGTAGGCATCACCCGTCCAGTGCAGGGCCGGTGCATCGAAGTCCACCGCCACGCGCGAGCCGGGGCTGATGGGTTGCCAGTGATGATGGGCACCCCCGTCGAGTGCGAAAGCGCGGCCGGGCAGGGCGCCGGGGTGCACCCGCACCCGGCCACGCAGCCGTTGCGGCCAGGGGGCGGTCCATTCGTCGATGTCGATGCACAGGCTGCCGTCGGGCTGCCACGCGAGGCGGCTGGGGCCGATTTGCAGCCGCGAGGCGTCCCGCGCCAGGGCCGGAGCGCCGCGCTCGGTCATGGCCCACAGGCGCTGAAAGCGGGTGGCGCCCGGCGCCTGGCGGTAGAGAGACAGGTTCACGGCGCAATGCGACTCGGCCGCGGCGCCCGCATCACCTTGGCGGCGCCGCGCCCAGGCGTAGTAGGGCGAGAACACGCTGCCGATGAAGGCGATCAGCGTCAGCGCATGCACGCTGCCGTCGGGCTGGGCGTCGCTTATGGCGTCGACATACCACCAGGCATAGCCACCAGCCGGGAGCTCGATGTCGAAGCCAGGCCCGCGAGGACTTGCTCGGCGGCCAACTGGCCCGACAGCGCCGCCATCGGCACCCCCGGGCCCGGGTGCACCGAGCCCCCGGCGAGATACAAGCCCGGCAGGCTGGTGCGGCCCGCCGGCCGGGCCTGAAAGCTCGCGCGCCAGCCCTGGCTCGCCGGGCCGTACAGCGCGCCCTGGCTGCCCGGGAAGCGCTGCGCGAAATCCTGCGGCCGCGTCAGCCGGGGCGGCCCGCTCAGCGTCACCCGCAGGCCGGCCTCGCGCAGGCGGCCCCACATCTGTGCTTCGCATCTGGCGATCTCCTCATCCGTGAGGCCGCGCCCGCAGGCGTCGGCGGGGGCGTTGACCAGGCACATCAGCCGTTCGGGGCGTCGCGGCCCCGGGCGTGCCGCGCGGGCCTGGCCATGGCGGTCCTGGGCGCAGACGTAGACGGTCGGGGATGCCGGCAGGCGGCCCGCCGCGATGGCCTCGAACTCGGCCCGGTAGCCCTGTGCCGGCCCGAAGAACACGTTGTGATGCGACAGCTCGAAGCCGCTCGCCTCGACCTCGGCATGCCAGGTCAGGGCGGACAGCGAGGGCTGCCCATGGGCCAGGTCGCGCGGCGCATCAGGCCCGAGCAGACCGGCCGTCAGCGCGCGGGCATCGCCGTTGAAGACCACCGCATCCGCCGCCAGCGTCTCGCCGCTGGCCAGCTGCACGCCGCTGATGCGCCCGTCCTGCACCAGCAGCCGTGTGACCTCGCTGCCGCAGCGCAGCCGCACGCCCTGCTGCTGGCCGCATCGCACCAGGGCCTGGGCCAGGCGGGCCATGCCGCCTTCGATCTGCCAGACCGCCTCGCGCTCCACATGCGCCACCAGCATCAGCGTGGCCGGCGCGTCGAACGGCGACGAGCCGCAGTAGGTGGCATAACGGCCAAACAGCTGGCGCAGCCGCGGGTCATGAAAGTAGCTGCCCAGCACCTGCCACAGCGTCGAGAACGGCGAGATGCGCAGCAACTGGCGCAGCCCGGGCAGCCCCTGCTGGCGCAGTACCCGCCAGGTGAGAGACAGCGGCGTGGGCCGGGCGCTGCGCATGAAAGGCCGGTCGAGCGTGGCGTAGACCTGCGCGCTGCGGGCGCAGAAAGCCTCGTAGCGCGCCGCCTCCCCCGGGCCGCTGAAGGCCGCGATGGCATCCAGGCTCTGGGCCAGGTCGGCATGCAGATCCAGCCGCTCCTCGGCGCTCCAGGCATGGCGCGCCAGCACATCGCAGCGCTGCAGGTGGAGGTGGCGGTCCAGCGATTCGCCGAGCTGCTCGAACAGGGCGTCGAACACCCAGCGCATGGTCAGCACCGTCGGGCCGCCATCCAGGCGAAGGGCGCCGAGCTCCACCGCTTGCATCTTGCCGCCCGGGCTGTCGGCGCGCTCCAGCAATTGCACGTCCAGCCCTTCATGGGCCAGCAGCGCCGCGGCGGCCAGGCCGCCCACGCCCGCACCCACCACCACCACGCGCGGTGTCCGCAGGGGAAGGGACGGGTGGGTACGGCTCATTGACGCGACCTGGAGACGTGTCTATTCTGGTTGACACAATGTAATGTAATTCGGCGGCTACAGGCGGCCGGGTCATCCACGAGCAAAGGCCGGTATGCGGAATGACGATCGGATCGAACGCGCCCTGCGGGCCAGTCTGGCCCCCAGCCTGCAGCCCGGCCACCCGCCCAAGCTGGCGGCGGCGATGCAGCACGCGGTCTTCCCTGGCGGCGCGCGCATCCGGCCGCAGCTGACGCTGGCCGTCGCGCGGGCCTGCGGCGAGGACGACGCCCAACTGACGGACGGCGCCGCGTGCGCCATCGAGTTGTTGCACTGCGCCTCGCTCGTGCACGACGACCTGCCTTGCTTCGATGCCGCCGAAACCCGTCGGGGCCGTCCCTCGGTGCACCGCGCCTTCGGGGAGCGCTTGGCGGTGCTGGCGGGCGACGCGCTGATCGTGGCGGCCTTCGAGGTGCTGGGGCGCACCACGCGCCGTCATCTGTCGCGGCTGCCGGTGCTGCTTCGCACGGTGTCGCAGGGCGTGGGCATGCCGCTGGGCATCGTCGCGGGCCAGGCCTGGGAATGCGAGCCCCAGCTGTCCCTCGCTGACTACCAGCAGGCCAAGACGGGCGCGCTGTTTGCGGCCGCCACCATGGCCGGCGCCCAGGCCGCCGGGGCCGACGGCGAGCCGTGGCGCGCCCTGGGTGAGCGGCTGGGCCAGACCTACCAGGTGGCCGACGACATCCGCGACGTGATGCTCGATGCCCAGGTGCTGGGCAAGCCCGGCGGCCAGGATGTCGCCCGCGACCGGCCGAGTTCGGCCCGCGCGCTGGGGCTGGAGGGCGCGATGGCCGAGTTCCAGCGCCTGGTGCAGGCCACCTTGCTGAGTGTGCCGGTCTGCCCGGGCGCCTCTCAGTTGCGCCAGCTCATCCGTCACGAGGCCGACCGCCTGGTGCCCCAGCGGCTGACCGCCCAGGTCGCTGCACTCGCGGCCCTGGCCTGACGGGCCCGCTATGCCGGCCACCAGCCCGCCGGCCGCGGCCACCGCCGCCACGCACTGGAGCGACGGGCTGCTGGCCTGGCGAGACCGCCTGCTCGGCAGCGCCCGATTCCGGCACTGGGCCCAGGCTTTTCCGCTGACCCGATGGATCGCCCGGCGCCGGGCCGCCGAGGTGTTCGATCTGGTGGCGGGCTTCGTCTACTCGCAAGTGCTGCTGGCCTGCGTGCAGTTGCGCCTGTTCGACCTGTTGCTCGCCGAGGGCCCGCAGACGGTCGCGGCATTGGCGGCTCGCTGGCAGATGCCGCTGGCCAACGCCGAGCGGCTGCTGCGCGCGGCGGTGGCGCTGCGGCTGCTGCAGCACCGGCCGCACGGGCGAGTCGGCCTCGGCCCGCTGGGGGCGCCGCTGGCGGGGGACGCCGGCCTGGCCGCGATGGTGGAACACCACGCCGCCTTCTACCGCGACCTGGCCGACCCGCTGGCCCTGCTGCGCAGCGGCCCGGGCGCACCGCCGGCCTGGCCCGGCGGCGGCCTGGCCGACTACTGGCCCTATGCCGGCACCGATGCGCCGCAGGCCCTGCCGCCCGAGCGCGTGGCGGCCTACTCGGCCCTGATGGCCGCTTCGCAGCCTCTGGTGGCCGATCAGGTGCTGCAGGCCTATCCGCTGCACCGGCATCGCCGGCTGCTCGATGTGGGCGGCGGCAACGGCGCCTTCGCCTGCCGGGCGGCCCGCGCTGCGCCGGGGCTGCGGGTGCAGGTGTTCGACCTGCCGGGCGTGGCGGCCCTGGCCCGGCAGCGCTTCGCCCAGGCCGGGCTGGCCGACCGCTGCAGCGCCGTCGGCGGTGACTTTTTTCAGGATCCTCTGCCGGCCGGGGCCGATCTCGTCACCCTGCTGCGCGTGGTGCACGACCACGACGACGACCGCGTGTTGCGCTTGCTGCGCGCGGTGCGTCAGGCCCTGGTGCCCGGCGGCTGCCTGCTGCTGGCCGAGCCCCTGGCCGACACGCCCGGCGCCGAGCGCATGGGCCACGCCTACTTCGGGCTCTACCTCTTGGCCATGGGCCGCGGCGAACCCCGCAGCGAGGCGCGTCTGCGCGAGTTGCTCGCCGAGGCGGGCTTCGTCCGGGTGCAGCGGCTGCCGACGACTGTGCCTTTGCAGGCCAGCGCGGTCCTAGCGAAAACCCCTGAGTGAAAACGGTGTAAAGCGCAGTTGACGTTTATCAATGTAAGCGTAGGATGACTTTCATGGGTCCGAGAACTTTCACCGCTGTGGTGCACGCCTGATGAACACGCTGGCCGTCGTCATCGAGCAGCCTGAGCGCCTCAGCCTGGCGGCGTTGCGCCTGCCGTCCCTGCAGGCGGGCGACGTCGTGGTGGAGGTGGAGTACAGCGGCATCAGCACCGGCACCGAGCGCCTGATCTGGAACGGCACCATGCCGATGTTCCCGGGCATGGGCTATCCGCTGGTGCCGGGCTATGAGGCGGTGGGCCGGGTGATGGCGGTCGGGCCCGAGAGTGACAGCTGGGTCGGCCAGCGGGTGTTCGTGCCGGGCGCGCGTTGCTTCGGCGAGGTGCGGGGCCTCTTCGGCGCCTCGGCCTCCCGGTTGGTGGTGCCGGGCGCCAAGGTGGTGCCGGTGGATGACAAGCTCGGCGAACAGGCGGTGCTGCTGGCGCTGGCCGCCACGGCCTATCACAGCGTGGCCGGCGGGGGCGCGAGCCAGCCCCACACGCCGCCCGACCTCATCGTCGGTCACGGCGTGCTCGGCCGCTTGCTGGCGCGCATGAACGTGGCGGCCGGCATCACCGACTTCACGGTCTGGGAAACCAACCCGGTGCGCATGGGCGGCTCGGTGGGCTACCGCGTGGTGCATCCGCAGGACGACACCCGCCGCGACTACCGCGCCATCTACGACGTGAGCGGCGATGCCGGCCTGCTCGACAGCCTCATCGGGCGCCTGGGCTTTGGCGGCGAAGTGGTGCTGGCAGGCTTTTATTCGCAGCCGCTGTCGCTCAACTTCGCGCCGGCCTTCATGCGCGAGGCGCGCATTCGTGTCGCGGCTGAATGGAAGCGCCCCGACATGCAGGCCGTCAGCGCCCTGCTGCACGCGGGCCGGCTGTCACTGGACGGCCTGCTCACCCACTGCGAACCGGCCGAGAACGCCGGCCTCGCCTACAGCCAGGCCTTCAACGATGCCGGCTGCCTGAAGATGGTTCTGGATTGGAGACATCACGCATGAGCACCTCGACGATTCCGAGCGAGGCGCCGGTGCGCTTCCAGCCCCGTTCGCAAGCCCTGCGCGATGAGGCGGCCATCGAGCCTGACGCTCCCGCCACCGGCCCGGTCACCAAGACCACCCAGATCATCGCCATCTACGGCAAGGGCGGCATCGGCAAGAGCTTCACGCTGGCCAACCTCAGCTACATGATGGCCCAGCAGGGCAAGAAGGTGCTGCTGATCGGCTGCGATCCCAAGAGCGACACCACCAGCCTGCTGTTCGGCGGGAAGGCCTGCCCCACCATCATCGAGACCAGCAGCAAGAAGAAGCTCGCTGGCGAGGCCGTGGCCATTGGCGACGTGTGCTTCAAGCGCGATGGCGTCTATGCGATGGAACTCGGCGGCCCCGAGGTCGGCCGCGGTTGCGGCGGGCGCGGGATCATCCACGGCTTCGAGACGCTGGAGAAGCTCGGCTTTCACGACTGGGGCTTCGACTACGTGCTGCTCGACTTCCTGGGCGACGTGGTCTGCGGCGGCTTCGGGCTGCCGATCGCGCGCGACATGTGCCAGAAGGTCATCGTCGTCGGGTCCAACGACCTGCAAAGCCTCTACGTCGCCAACAACGTGTGCAGCGCGGTGGAGTACTTCCGCAAGCTCGGCGGCAACGTGGGCGTGGCCGGCATGGTCATCAACAAGGACGATGGCACCGGCGAGGCCGCCGCCTTCGCCAAGAACGCCGGCATTCCGGTGCTGGCCGCCATTCCGGCCAACGAAGACATCCGCCGCAAGAGCGCCAGCTACGAAATCATCGGCAAGCCCGAGGGCGAATGGGGCCCGCTGTTCGCCGAGCTGGCTCAGAACGTAGCCGATGCGCCGCCGCAGCGCCCCCGCCCGCAGACGCAGGACGAACTGCTGGGGCTCTTCAGTGCCGAGGTCACCGGACGCGACTTCCAGATGGAGCCGGCCACGGTGTTCGACATGGTGGGCCGCACCGACCTCGCCAAGCCCAGCCTCGAAGTCGTCTACGACCAGGCCTGACGCCGCCGAGCCCGCCATGAGCAACTGCCACGCTTCCGTTGAACGCGCCCAGGCCGACAGCACGGCCACGCGCGACACGCTCGAGCGCTACGCGGCCGACTACCCCAAGGGCCCGCACGATCAGCCGCAGAGCATGTGCCCGGCCTTTGGCTCACTGCGCGTGGGCCTGCGCATGCGCCGCACGGCCACCATCCTCAGCGGCTCGGCCTGCTGCGTCTACGGGCTCACGTTCACCTCGCACTTCTACGGCGCCAAGCGCAGCGTCGGCTACGTGCCTTTCAACAGCGAGAGCCTGGTGACCGGCAAGCTGTTCGAAGACATCCGCGATGCGGTGCATGCCCAGGCCGACCCCGACAAGCTCGACACCCTGGTCGTCATCAACCTGTGCGTGCCCACGGCCAGCGGTGTGCCGCTGCAGTTGCTGCCCAAGGTCATCAACGGCGTTCGCATCATCGGCATCGATGTGCCGGGCTTCGGCGTGCCCACCCATGCCGAGGCCAAGGACGTGTTGGCCGGCGCCATGCTGCAGCGGGCGCGCAGCGAGGCCGAGGCCGGCCCGGTCACCGCCCCCAAGGGCTGGCGCGAGCAGGGCCTGGACAGCGCCCGCACCGTCAGCCTGCTGGGTGAACTCTTCCCGGCCGACCCCATGGTCATCGGCGGGCTGCTGGCGCCACTGGGCCTGAAGACCGGCCCGGTCGTGCCCACGCGCGAATGGCGCGAGCTCTATGCCGCGCTGGATTGCACGGTGGCTGCGGCTATCCATCCCTTCTACACCGCCAGCGTGCGCGAGCTGCAGGCCGCCGGCCGGCCGGTGGTGGGCTCAGCACCCGTGGGGGCCGAAGGTACCGCCGCCTGGCTGCGTGCCATCGGTGAGGCCGCCGAGGTGCCCAGCGCCCGTGTCGAAGCCGCCATTGCCGCCTTCGAGCCGGCCATCCGTGGCGCGCTCGCCCGCGCACCGATCAATGCCAAGGTCACCGTCAGCGGTTATGAGGGCTCCGAGCTGCTGGTGGCGCGGCTGCTGATCGAAAGCGGCGCCACCGTGCCGTATGTCGGCACCGCCTGCCCGCGCACGCCCTGGTCTGAGCCCGATCGCGTGTGGCTGGAGTCGCGGGGCTGCGAGGTGCAGTACCGCGCCTCGCTGGAGCAAGACCTCGCCGCGGTCGACCGCCACCGCCCGCAATTGGCCATCGGCACCACGCCGCTGGTGCAGGCGTGCAAGCAGCGCGGGCTGCCCGCGCTGTACTTCACCAACCTCATCTCGGCCCGGCCGCTGATGGGACCGGCGGGTGCAGGTTCGCTGGCCCAGGTCATCAACGGCGCGATCGCCAACCAGGCGCGGTTCGATGCGATGCGCGAGTTCTTTGGCGACACCGGCGCGGGCGACAAGGCCGGCGTCTGGACCGAGACCCCGGTGCTTCACCCGGAGTTCCGGGCCGACACCCGGCGCCAGGTGATCAAGATCATGAAGCGCCGGCAAGCGGAGCAGATGGTATGAGCCAGCCGCTGAACTTCGTGCTGGACCACGACCGCGCCGGTGGCTACTGGGGCGCCGTTTATGTGTTCACCGCCATCAAGGGCCTGCAGGTCGTCATCGACGGGCCGGTGGGCTGCGAGAACCTGCCCGTCACCTCGGTGCTGCATTACACCGACGCCCTGCCGCCGCATGAGCTGCCCATCGTCGTGACGGGCCTGGCCGAAGAGCAGCTCGGCCGCGAAGGCACCGAAGGCAGCATGAAGCGGGCGCACGCCGCGCTCGACCCCGACTTGCCCAGTGTGGTCGTCACCGGCTCGATCGCCGAGATGATCGGCGGCGGTGTGACGCCCGAGGGCACGACCATCGCGCGCTTCCTGCCACGCACCATCGACGAAGACCAGTGGCAATGCGCCAACCGCGCGATGTACTGGCTCTGGGCCGAGCACGGCCTGCGCCAGGTGCCGGCCCGCACGCCGTTCGAGCAGCGCCCGGCAACCGAGAAGCCGCGCGTCAACCTCATCGGCCCCTGCTACGGGCAGTTCAACAGCGCGAGCGATCTGCACGAACTCCGCCGTCTGGTGGAAGGCATCGGCGCCGAGATCAACCTGGTCTTCCCGCTCGGCAGCCACCTGACCGACGTGCCGCGTCTGGTGGACGCCGACGTCAACATCTGCCTGTACCGCGAGTTCGGCCAGCTGCTGTGCGAGACCCTGCAGCGGCCCTGGCTGCAGGCGCCCATCGGCCTGCACAGCACCACGGCCTTCCTGCGTGAGCTCGGCCGCCTGCTGCATCTCGATCCCGAGCCCTTCATCGAGCGCGAGAAGCACACCACCATCAAGCCGCTGTGGGACCTGTGGCGCTCGGTCACGCAGGATTTCTTCGCCACGGCCAGCTTCGGCATCGTCGCGAGCGAAACCTATGCGCGTGGCGTGCGGCACTTCTTCGAGACCGAGCTGGGCTTGGCCTGCCACTTCGCCGTGGGTCGCAAGCCGGGCCAGAAGACCGACAACGCCGCCATCCGCGCCCTCGTGCACGACAAGCCGCCGCTGGTGCTCTACGGCAGCTTCAATGAACGCATGTACCTCGCCGAGGCTCCCGCCGCCGGCCCGATGAAGCCGGCGTTCATCCCGGCTTCCTTTCCTGGCGCCATCGTGCGCCGGGCCACGGGCACGCCTTTCATGGGCTACGCGGGCGCCACCTACCTGGTGCAGGAGTTTTGCAACGCGTTGTTCGATGCGCTCTTCCACATCCTGCCGCTGGGCACCGAGCTCGACCGTGTCGACCCCACACCCGCCCGCGCACTGGCCGAGCTGCCCTGGAGCGACGAAGCCCGTGCCCTGCTGGACGAACTGCTGGAAGCCCAGCCGGTGCTGGTGCGCATCTCGGCCGCCAAGCGCCTGCGGGATCAGGCCGAGGCCGCAGCCCGCGCGCGCGGGGCGGCCACCGAGGCGGGGCAGGGCCTCGGAGGTCGTGCCCGCCAACTTGCCGCTGCAGCCATCGGAGCGGTCGCATGAACACAAGTCTTGCCGTGGGCCTGTTGCCCTGGAAGTCCCTGCCGCGCGGGAGCTGCGCGGTGCTGGCCGCAAGGCCGTTTTGAGGAGCGATCGATATGGCTGATAACAGATCAGGCTCGTTGTCCGGGCTGACTGAGAACGAAGCCCGGGAATTCCACGGCATCTTCATGTCCAGTTTCATTGGCTTCACGGTGGTTGCCATCGTGGCTCATGTGCTGGTGTGGATGTGGCGTCCCTGGCTCTAAGCCCGGTTTGAGTTCCAACTGAAAGAGAGGTCCGCCATGGCCCAGATCACGACCATCCCAGCGAGCAACCCCGCCGCGCAGGACTCCAAGACCTACGAGGCCCTGTTCCTCGTGAGTTTTGTCTTCGTGCTCTTGATCGCGCTCGCCGCCCAGGTGCTGTTCCTGAAGTGGCGCACGTGGTTGCCAGGGGCGGAGGGCGAGAAATCGCTGATCAAGGGTGTGAGATCGGGTGTTTACACCTTCATGTCCCACCTGAACTAGGAGATCCAAGCATGTGGAAGATTTGGTTGCTGTTCGACCCGCGCAGAGCGCTGGTCGCGTTGTTCGCCTTCTTGTTCGTACTGGCACTGGTGATTCACTTCGTGCTGCTCAGTACCAACAAGTACAACTGGCTCGATGGCCCGAACACCAAGCCGGTGGTTCAGAACTCATCGATGCCGGCCGCCGCGCCGAAGTAGTCGACGCGTCGTCGCAAGGCACGGTGCGGGGCTTGTCCCCGTGCCGTGTCAGGACCGCACGGGGCCCTGCATCCCGCGGGCGCCCCTCACCCTGAGGTGGCAAAGATGGCCATGCTGAACTTCGAACGGAAGTACCGCGTACGCGGCGGAACCCTGCTGGGAGGCGACCTGTTCGACTTCTGGGTCGGGCCTTTTTACGTCGGCTTCTTCGGCGTCACGACGGCGTTCTTCTCGCTGGTCGGCACCCTGCTGATCGTCTGGGGCGCGTCGCAGGGCGGCACCTGGAATCTCTGGCAGATCAGCATCGCGCCACCCGACCTCAAATACGGCCTGGGCATGGCCCCGCTGATGGAGGGCGGCCTGTGGCAGCTCATCACGGTCTGTGCCATCGGGGCCTTCGGCTCGTGGGCGCTGCGTGAAGTCGAGATCTGCCGCAAGCTCGGCATGGGCTACCACGTGCCCTTCGCCTTCTCGGTGGCGATCTTTGCCTACGTCACGCTGGTGGTGATCCGCCCGGTGCTGATGGGCGCCTGGGGGCACGGCTTCCCGTACGGGATCATCAGCCACCTGGACTGGGTGTCCAACACCGGCTACCAGTACCTGCACTTCCACTACAACCCGGCGCACATGCTGGCGGTGAGCTTCTTCTTCGCCACCACCTTCGCGCTGTCGCTGCACGGGGCGCTGATCCTGTCGGCCACCAACCCGGCGCCGGGCGAAGTGGTCAAGACACCCGAGCACGAGAACACCTTCTTCCGCGATGCCATCGGCTACTCGATCGGCACCCTGGGCATCCACCGCCTCGGCCTCTTCCTGGCGCTGTCGGCCGGCTTCTGGAGCGCCGTCTGCATCGTCATCAGCGGGCCCTTCTGGACACGCGGCTGGCCGGAATGGTGGAGCTGGTGGCTCAACCTGCCGGTCTGGAAGTGAGGAGACAACACCATGGCTGAATATCAGAACCTCTTCACCAGCGTGCAGGTCGCGGCACCGTCCTACCCCGGCGTGCCGCTGGGCCGCGACGAGTACCAGCGCGCTGGCGGCATGACCCACGTGCACCTGTTCGGTCGCCTGGGTGATGCGCAGCTCGGTCCGATCTACCTTGGCTGGCTGGGCATCTGCTCGCTGATCTGCGGCTTCATCGCCATCGAGATCATCGGCCTGAACATGTGGGCCTCCGTTGGCTGGGACCCCATCCAGTTCGTGCGCCAGCTGCCCTGGCTGGCGCTGGAGCCGCCGCCGCCGGGCTACGGGCTGCGGCTGCCGCCGCTGAACCAGGGCGGCTGGTGGTTGCTGGCAGGACTCTTCCTCACGGCCTCCATCCTGCTGTGGTGGGTGCGCATGTACCGGCGCGCGCGCAAGCTCGGCATGGGCACGCATGTGGCCTGGGCCTTTGCCGCGGCCATCTGGCTCTACCTGGTGCTGGGCTTCATCCGCCCGGTGCTGATGGGCAGCTGGGGCGAGGCGGTGCCCTTCGGCATCTTCCCGCACCTGGACTGGACGGCGGCCTTCAGCCTGCGCTACGGCAACCTGTTCTACAACCCCTTCCACATGCTGAGCATCGCCTTCCTGTACGGCAGCACGCTGCTGTTCGCGATGCACGGCGCCACCATCCTGGCCGTGAGCCGCTTCGGGGGCGAGCGCGAGATCGAGCAGATCACCGACCGTGGCACGGCCAGCGAGCGCGCCGCCCTCTTCTGGCGTTGGACCATGGGCTTCAACGCCACGATGGAGTCCATCCACCGCTGGGCCTGGTGGTTCGCCGTGCTGTGCCCGCTGTGCGGCGGCATCGGCATCCTGCTGACCGGCACCGTGGTGGACAACTGGTACCTCTGGGGTGTGAAGCACGGCATCGCGCCGATGTATCCGGCCGTGTTCCCGCCCGTGCCCGATCCTGCGCTGGCTGTGCCAGGGGTGCAGCCATGAGCCGCGCCACCTGGTCGGGCTGGGTTCGGCAGCTCTGGAGCGGCCTCTATGTCGGGCTGCGTGAGACGGGGGTCTTCCTCGCGATGCAGAACGGCTTCGCGGCGTCGCTGCCGCATGACGTGGCCGTCAGGTCGCAATCCACCTCGGGGGTGTGACGATGAAGCGGACCCAAGTCTTTCAACGCGGCCTGACCCTGGCCCTGGTGCTGACGCTCGGTGTGCTGGCCGGCTGCGAACGCCCGCCCGTGCAGACCGTGCAGCGCGGCTACCGGGGCACCGGCATGGAGCAGGTCTACAACCCGCGCACGCTGGCCGCGCAGGCAACCGCCAACGAGGCCCCCGCGCCCATCGAGCCGGCCTCGCCCGACGGCCCCAAAGCCTCGCAGGTCTACCAGAACGTGAAGGTGCTCGGCCACCTGAGCGTGGGTGAGTTCAACCGCACCATGGCCGCCATGACGGCCTGGGTGGCGCCCAAGCAGGGCTGCGTGCATTGCCACAACGTGCAGAACTTCGCCGACGACACCCTCTACGCCAAGGTCGTGGCGCGGCGCATGCTGCAGATGACGCAGACCATCAACGTCGACTGGCAGCGCCACGTCGGCAAGACGGGCGTCACCTGCTACACCTGCCACCGCGGCGAGCCGGTGCCCAAGGAGGTGTGGTTCCAGCCGCTGAGCCCCAAGGGCGCCAACGACTTCGTCGGCAACAAGGCTGGGCAGAACAGCCCGGCGGACACGGTCGGCCTGGCCTCGCTGCCCTATGACCCGTTCACGCCCTTCCTGCTGGAGAGCCAGAACATCCGCGTCGCCGGTACCGAAGCGCTGCCGGCCGGCAACCGCCAGAGCACCAAGCAGACGGAGTGGACCTACGGGCTCATGATGCACATGTCCAAGTCGCTCGGCGTGAACTGCACCCAGTGCCACAACACGCGCTCCTTCGGCTCGTGGGACAACAGCTCGCCACCGCGGCTCACCGCCTGGCACGGCATCCGCATGGCGCGGGCGCTGAACCAGGAGTACATGGTGCCGCTCACCGACACCTTCCCGGCCAACCGGCGCGGGCCCGCGGGTGACGTGGCCAAGGTCAACTGCGCCACCTGCCACCAGGGCGCGCACAAGCCGCTGTACGGCGCCGAGATGGCCAAGTTCCACCCCGAGCTGCAGATGAAGTCGCCCGTCCCCGCCGCCGCGGCCTCGGGCGTGGCCACGTTGACGGCAGACGACGTGAAAGCCATGCAGGCCCTGCCTGCCGCGGACGCAGCGAAGCCGGCCACCCCCGGCTGACATGGAGAACCGCTGCCGCGACTCCGGTCGCGGCGGCATCATCTCGGGGCGCGCCGCGGCATGAACCGCAGCACGACCCACGGGAGCGCGCCAAGGAGAGGCGAGGAGGCCGGCGCCCGAGTCGGGTGCCTACGATCAGAGCGTTCGTCATAATCGACCGCCACAGGCCCGGTGAGCCACGTCCAGCGACGTGGCCGCGCCGGTTTGCCACTCCACTGATCGAGACCCCGCCGGTGCCCACACCTTCCGACCCTGACCTCAGTGCGCTTTCGCCGCTGGCCAACGAGCTGGCGACCACCATCGCCCGCGTGGCCAGCGACATTGCGCTGGTCATCGACCGCGATGGCGTGATCTCCGCCGTCGCGGAGGGCGCCGCCGTGCAGGCCCAGAGCTGCAGCCAGTGGGTGGGGCGCCGCTGGGTCGACACCGTGAGCGCCGGCACCCGGCCCAAGATCCAGTCCCTGCTGGACGAAGTCACTCGCAGCGGTGTCGTCTCGCGCCGCCGCGAGGTCAGCCACCCCGCGCAAGGCGGCGATGAACTGCCGGTGACCTGGTCAGCCATCCGCCTGGGGGCCGACGGGCCCGTGCTGGCGGTGGGCCGTGACCTGCGCGCCGTCGCTGCCATCCAGCAGCGCTTCGTGGAAGCGCAGCAGGACATGGAGCGCCACTACTGGAGCCGCCGTCAGGCCGAGAACCGCTACCAGCTGCTCTTCCAGGTGGCCAACGATGCCGTGTTGGTGCTGGACGCCAGCAGCCTGGTCGTCATGGAGGCCAACGTGGCCACGGCCGAGTTGTTCGGCCGCGAGCTGGCCGACCTGCTTCACAAGCCGCTGACCGACAGCCTGCCTGCCAGCGTGCGCGCCGCGGTGCTGGAATTGCTCGTCACCGCGCGCAGCACCGGCCGCGGCGGCGAGATGCGGGTGCGCGGCCCCGGGCTGCCTGCGGCGCTGGACATTGCGGCCACGCCGTTCACGGTGGACGGCCGGCGCCAGCTGATGCTGCGCGCCCGGCGCGACGCCAGCCGCGCCGGGTCGGCCGACGGCCTGGCCCTGTCGCGCATGGCCGAGTTCGTCGAGACCACGCCCGATGCGGTCGTCATCACCGATTCCGCGGGCGGCATCCTGATGGCCAACCCGGCCTTCCTGCGGCTGGCCCGCCAGCTGGACGAGGCCCAACTGCGCAGCCGCGGCCTGCCCGAGATGCTCTTCGATCCCACCGGCGCCTGGGCGCAGCTGGTGGCCCAGGTGCGCAGCGTTGGCATGGTGTCCAACCTGGCGCTGGACGTGGGAGCGCAGGACGGCAGCCGCCAGCGCGTGCGGGCGTCGGCCGCCCTGATGACCGAAGGCGAGCAGGCCTGCCTGGGCTTCGTGCTGCGCCCCGACCATC
>JAIPCJ010000092.1 GCA_021738245.1 Methylotenera sp.
GTCGTCCTGCACGCCGGGCTGGTGCAGCGGGATGAGGGCCAGCGACGTGGCCGTGCCACCGCTCTCGCTCAGGCCCAGCCAGCGCGCCGCCTCGAAGCCGGAATTGACGCCGCAATACGGCTGGCTCAGGCTGGAGGCGAAGCTCTTCACGTCAGCGCTCACGGCGGCTGCGTATTCGGCCTTCTCGAAGGCCGGCGCCACGCCCCACAGGCGCAGGCTGGCCTGCGGGATCATGAACTGGTGGCGCAACTCCCGCAGCAGCACGTCGGGCAGTTCGGCCGGCGTGCCGGCCGCCCGCATGACGGCCAGCGTCCAGCGATGCAGGCGGTCGGCGATGGCGACGTTGTCCTGGCCGTTGCGGATCATGTCGATGATGCGCAGCTCCAGGCCCTTGATCTTGTCGCGCAACATCTCGGCCTGACGCTCCTGCAGCGACACCGCACGCGCGCCATGCGGATGCTGCAGTTGCACGGTCGCCAGCAGCGCGGCGTGGCGCTCGAAGAAACCCGGCGTCGCCGCCAGGTAGTTGGCGATGTCGGTTTCGGTGATGCCTTGCACCGCATCCGCGGCCGGGTTGGAAGTCACAGCTCGATCTCTCCGTCAAAAACTTTCACTGCGGGGCCGGTCATCAGCACCGGGTTCTCGCCACCCGCCCATTCGATGCGCAGCTGGCCGCCACGGGTCTGCACCTCCACCGCCGCGTCCAGCCAGCCGAGGCGAATGCCGGCCACCACGGCCGCGCAGGCGCCTGTGCCGCAAGCCAGCGTCTCGCCGGCATCACGCTCGTACACGCGCAAGGCGATGCGGTCGCGCGCCAGGATTTGCATGAAGCCGGCATTGACCCGCCGCGGGAAGCGCGCATGCTGTTCGATGCGCGGGCCGAGCGTCAGCACCGGCGCCGTCTCCACATCGTCCACGCGCTGCACCGCATGCGGGTTGCCCATCGACAGCACGGCCAGCTCCACGCCCTCCACCGGCCACAGCTCGAAGCCGTTGAGGTGCCGCGGCTGCAGCTGGCCGGCATCGAAGGGCAAGGCGGCGTGGTCAAACACCGGGGCACCCATGTTCACCGTCACGCGGCCATCGTCCTGCAGCTTCAGCAGCAGCCGCCGGTTCATGGTGTCGACCTGGATCTCGCGCTTGTCGGACAGGCCGGCATCAGCCACGTAACGCACGAAGCAGCGCGCGCCGTTGCCGCAGTGCTCCACCTCGTCACCGGTGTTGTTGAAGATGCGGTAGCGGAAGTCGGCGCCCGCGTCAGTGCCGGGCTCGATCACCAGGATCTGGTCGCAGCCCACGCCGAAGCGGCGGTCGCCCAGCAGGCGCATCTGGGCCGGCGTCAGCGCGAAAGGTTCGCGCGTGCCGTCGATGACGACGAAATCGTTGCCGGCGCCGTGCATCTTGGTGAAGCGCAGTTTCATCGTCAGTCCTGCCCGGTCGTCCGAAGGGGCTGACGCGGCGCCCCGGAGGGCAGCGAGCGCAGTGAGCGTGGGGGCGTGTTCATCGGGCGGGATTATCGGGCGCCGCACCAATGTCGAGCCCGCGCGGTTGCTTGTAGCGGTGATAGCCCCAGAGATATTGCCCGGGTGCGCGGCGGATCAGGCTTTCCATGGCCGCATTGACCGTGGTGGCAGCGACCTCGGGCGAGGCGTCAGACGCAATTTCAGGTGCCGGCAGCACATGCACGATGAACCCCTCGCCGCCGGGGCGGCGCTCGCCCCAGATCAGCAGCAGCGCGGCCCCCGTCTGCTGCACCAGGCGCGCCGCCAGGGTCATGGTGTAGGCCGGTCGACCGAAGAACGGCGCCCACACGCCCAGGCCGTCGGGCGGCACCTGGTCGGGCAGCAGGCCGATCACCTCGCCGCGGCGCAAGGCGCGGATCATCTGCCGCACCCCGGCCAGCGAGGCGGGCGCCGTGGCCAGGCCCGGGCGCTCGCGCGAGCCCGCCATCACCTCGCGCAGGGCGGCCTGGCGCGCGGGGCGGTAGAGCACGGTGATGGGCGCTTCGGGCGTCGTGAAGCGCTCCGCGATGGCCTGGGCGCAAATCTCGAAGCAGCCCAGATGCGGGGTGAGCAGCACCAGCCCGCGCTTGTGAGCCAGGGCCTGCTCGATGAGCTCGCCGCCATCCCACTGCAGTGCCGGGCCCAACGGCTTGCCGCGCTGGCCCACCCACAGCCAGGGCAACTCGGCCGTCATGCGGCCGGCTGCCGCGATCGCGGGCCGGGCGGCCCGCCAGGGAATGCCGGCCTGCGCCACATTGGCCTGAAAGCGCCGTCGGTAGGTCGGCGACGCCGCATACACCACCCAGCCCAGAACGGCGCCCAATGCGTGCAAAAGCGCCAGCGGCAGCCGTGAAAACAAGCGAAAGAGCTGGGTCATGTTTCTTATACTGCGCGAATCGCCGAGTTACTGAACTACTTGCGGGGCGATTCACAAATCCCGCTAAAGCGTTCGCCGCACCTCCTGGAGCCACGGCGACGCCGTCCAACAAATCAACCGGAGTTTAAAAGTGGCGAACGATTTCCTCTTCACGTCTGAATCCGTCTCGGAAGGACACCCCGACAAGGTGGCCGACCAGATTTCCGACGCCATCCTGGACGCGATCTTCGAGCAGGACCCGCGCTCCCGCGTGGCTGCCGAGACCCTGTGCAACACGGGCCTCGTGGTGCTGGCCGGCGAGATCACCACCAACGCCCACGTCGACTACATCCAGGTCGCGCGCGACACCATCAAGCGCATCGGCTACGACAACACCGAGTACGGCATCGACTACAAGGGCTGCGCGGTGCTGGTGGCCTACGACAAGCAAAGCAACGACATCGCCCAGGGCGTGGACCACGCCTCCGACGACCACCTCAACACCGGTGCCGGCGACCAGGGCCTGATGTTCGGCTACGCCTGCGACGAGACGCCCGAGCTGATGCCCGCGCCCATCTACTACGCCCACCGGCTGGTGGAGCGACAGGCCCAGCTGCGCAAGGACGGCCGCCTGCCCTTCCTGCGCCCCGACGCCAAGAGCCAGGTCACGATGCGCTACGTGGACGGCAAGCCGCACAGCATCGACACCATCGTGCTGTCCACCCAGCACGCGCCGGAGTATTCGCTCGGCAACCGCATGACCGATGCCTTCTACGAGGCGGTGCGCGAGGAGATCATCAAGCCGGTGCTGCCCAAGGAATGGCTGACGGCCGACACCAAGTACCTGATCAACCCGACCGGCCGCTTCGTCATCGGTGGTCCGCAGGGGGACTGCGGCCTGACCGGCCGCAAGATCATCGTCGACACCTACGGCGGCGCCTGCCCGCACGGCGGTGGTGCCTTCAGCGGCAAGGACCCGTCCAAGGTCGACCGCAGCGCCGCCTACGCTGCACGTTATGTCGCCAAGAACGTGGTGGCGGCCGGCTTGGCGCGCCAGTGCCAGGTGCAGGTGGCCTACGCCATCGGCGTGGCCAAGCCGATGAACGTGACGGTCTACACCGAAGGCACCGGCGTCATCCCCGACGAGCAGATCGCCAAGCTGGTGAACGAACACTTCGACCTGCGCCCCAAGGGCATCATCCAGATGCTCGACCTGCTGCGCCCCATCTACTCCAAGACTGCCGCCTACGGCCACTTCGGCCGCGAAGAGCCCGAGTTCACCTGGGAGCGGACCGACAAGGCTCAGGCGCTGAAGGCTGCGGCCGGCCTCTGACGCAGCCCACGGCCACACGCCAAGCCCCCGACGCCTCGCGGCTCTCGGGGGCTTTTTCATGGCGGCACCGATTGCCGGGGATGGATGCCGCAGCTCGCCTGCCAAGTTATTCTCGATTATCATTTTTATCACTTATGCATGATTGCATCGTTTAACAAGCGTCGCTAGAGTCAACCATCGAGCACGCCAGCCGGGTCTTCATGGACGCACACGGCGTTGGCATTCGACTAGGAGACACACGCGATGAAGATGCAATCACTCAAGATCGGCACTCGTCTGGGATTGGGCTTCGGCCTGGTGCTGTTGCTGCTGGCCCTGGCCCTGGGGCTGAGCTACCGCCAGATCGGCACGGTCGGCCCGCGCATCGACACCCTGGTGGAACTGCAACGCCGCCAGGACCTCGCACAGGACTGGCGCACCCAGACCCAGCTCAACGTCACGCGGACCGACGCGGTGGCGCGCGCGGGCGGGGCCGGCCCGGTGGCGGAGTTCTTCTCGCCGCTGATCAAGACCACCAGCGCCAAGATCAATGAGCTGCAGGAAAGCCTGACCAAGGCCGTCGACAGCGACAAGGGCAAGGCCCTGCTGGAGGAGATTGCCGCCTCCCGCAAGGCCTACATCGACATCCGCAACCAGGTCTTTGCGCAGCTCAAGGCGGGCGAGACCGACGCCGCCCTCCAGACCCTGGAAGGCAAGATGCGGCCCGCGTCCGAAACCTATGTCGCCGCGATCAGCCGCATGGCGGATTTCCAAGGCGAGCGCGTGCGCAACGAAACCCAGCAGTTCATGGACGAAGCGCGCCGCACGCAGATGCAGATGCTGGCCATCGCGATCGCCTGCCTGAGCCTGGGCGTGGCCGCGGCCTGGCTGATCACCCGGTCGGTCGTTGCGCCGCTGCGCGAGGCCATCCATGCCGCCGAGGAAGTCGGCCAGGGTGACCTGTCGCGCGAGATCCGGTCTTCCGGCGAAGACGAAACCGCCCAGCTGACCCAGGCGCTGTCCCAGATGCAGCACTCGCTGCGGCATCTGGTGGGCTCGGTGCGCGACAACGCCAATGGCGTGGCCACCGCCAGCTCCGAGATCTCGATGGGCAGCAACGACCTGTCCTCACGCACCGAGCAGCAGGCCAGCGCCATCCAACAGACGGCGGCTTCGATGGAAGAGCTGTCGGCCACCGTGAAGCTCAATGCCGACAACGCCGGCGAAGCCGACCAGCTCGCCCACACGGCCAGCGAAGTGGCCCGGCAGGGCGGCGCGGTGGTCAGCGAGGCGGTGCAGCGCATGAAGGGCATCGAGGAGAGCTCGCGCAAGATCGCCGACATCATCGGCACCATCGACGCCATCGCCTTCCAGACCAACATCCTGGCGCTGAATGCGGCCGTCGAAGCCGCCCGCGCTGGCGAGCAGGGCCGCGGGTTTGCCGTCGTGGCCAGCGAAGTGCGCATGCTCGCGCAGCGCAGCGCCGAAGCCGCCAAGGAGATCAAGGCCCTGATCGGCGACAGCGTCGAGCGGGTGGAGCAAGGCTCGGCCCTGGTCAACCAGGCCGGTCAGACCATGGACCAGGTGGTCGACGCCATCGGCCGCGTGGCCCTCATCGTGCGCGAGATCAGCGCCGCGAGCCGCGAACAGAGCACCGGCGTGAGCCAGGTCGGCCAGGCCATCACCCAGATGGACCAGGCCACCCAGCAGAACGCCGCCCTGGTGGAGGAAAGCGCCGCCGCCGCCGAGAGCCTGAAGAGCCAGGCCGAGGAACTGGTGCGGCTGGTGTCGGCGTTCAAGACCTGAGCGGCTCAGCCGCCACTCACCCCACGCAGCGCATCGTCCAGCACCTCCACCCAATGCCGCACGGGCTGCGCCGTGCCGCTTTGCAGGTGCTGGATGCAGCCGATGTTGGCCGAGACGATCTGCTCGGCCTGCAGCGGTGCGAGCGCGGCCAGCTTGCGGTCGCGCAGCTGCTTGGAGAGCTCGGGCTGCAGCACGGAGTAGGTGCCGGCCGAGCCGCAGCACAGGTGGCTGTCGCTGGGCGCGCAGCCGATGGTGAAGCCCAGTTCGCGCAACGACGCCTCCACGCCGCCGCGCAGCTTCTGGCCATGCTGCAGCGTGCAGGGCGGGTGGTAGGCCAGGCTGCCGGGCTTGGCTTTCAGGCGTGACTTGAGCGCCGGCACGAGGCTGGGCAGCAACTCGCTGAGGTCGCGCGTGACCTCGCTGATGCGTGCCGCCTTGTCGGCGTAGGCCGGGTCATGCGCCAACAGATGCGCGTAGTCCTTGACCATCACGCCGCAGCCGGAGGCATTCATCACCAGGGCCTCCACGCGCTCGCCATGACCGGAGACCAGCGGCCACCAGGCATCGATGTTGCGGCGCATGTCGTCCAGGGCCGCCTCGTGATCGCCGAGGTGCTCGCGGATGGCGCCACAGCAGCCGGCGCCATCGGCCACCACGGTCTGGATGCCGGCGGCGTCCAGCACGCGCGCCGTCGCGCTGTTGATGTTGGGCGCCATCGCGGGCTGCACGCAGCCCAGCAGCAGCGCCACCTTGCGGTTGAGCTGGCGGGTGGGCCAGTCGTGCGCAGTGGGCGGGGCCTTGGCGGGCACCTTGTCCTTCAATGACGCGGGCACCAGCGGCCGCAGCGCCTGGCCCAGCTTCATCGCGGGCTTGAAGAGGGGCGACGTCAGGCCCTCCTTCAGCAGCCACCGCGCCCGACGCTCGCCCGTCGGGCGCTCGACCTTGGCGTCCACCACGCGGCGGCCGATGTCCACGAGCCGGCCGTACTCGACGCCTGACGGGCAGGTGGTCTCGCAATTGCGGCAGGTCAGGCAGCGGTCCAGGTGAGACTGGGTTTCACGCGTGGGCGTCGTGCCTTCGAGCACCTGCTTGATGAGGTAGATGCGACCGCGCGGGCCGTCGAGCTCATCGCCCAGCAGTTGGTAGGTCGGGCAGGTGGCGGTGCAAAAGCCGCAGTGCACGCAGCGGCGCAGGATGGCCTCGGCCTCGGTGCCGTCGCGGGTGCCGGCGTATTCAGGAGCGAGCGTGGTCTGCATCAGAGATCCGGGTAGAGGCGACCGGGGTTGAGGACGCCGTGCGGGTCGAAGCTGGCCTTGAGCCGGCGGTGGATGGCCGCGAGCGGGGCCGACAGCGGTGCGAAGGCGCCCGCGGACTTGTCCAGCGCGCGGAAGAGCGTTGCATGGCCGCCCACACTGGCCGCGGCCTCGCGCACGGCGAGCGGTTCCATCGGCGTGACCACCCAGCGCTGTGCCCCGCCCCATTCGATGAGCTGCTCGCCGTGCAGCTTGAGCTCGGGCGCCGTGCTCGGCAGCGACAGCCGCCACAGACGCGCGCCGCCGGCCACGGCGCGCTCGGCACCGACGAAGAACTCGTCGGTCTGGTCGCGCAGGCCGGTCCAGAAGGGCTCGGCGAGCTCGGCCGGAATCACATCGCCCCCGAGCTTGCGGCAGGCAGCCCCCACCGCGGCTTCGGCGCCGGCCAGGCGCAGCAGCAGCGCGCCGTCCCACCAGGCGCTGGCTTCGATCGGCAGCGGCTGGCCGCCCCAGGTGTTGATGGCCTTGAGCGCGGCCGGCTGGTCGAACTCAAAGCGCAGCGTGGCCGATGCCGCCGGCAACGGCAACACCTTCAGCGTCACCTCGGTGATCAGGCCCAGCTGCCCCATCGAGCCGGCCAGCACGCGGCTGACGTCAAAGCCCGCCACGTTCTTCATGACCGTGCCGCCGAAGCTCAACAGCTCGCCCTGGCCGTTGATGAGCACGGCGCCCAGCACATGGTCGCGCACCGACCCCAGGGCTGCGCGCGTCGGGCCCGACAGGCCCGCGGCCACCATGCCACCCACCGTGCCTCGGCCGCCGCCCGCGCCCACGTAGCGCGGCGGCTGGAAGGCCAGGCGCTGGCGCTGCTGGGCCAGCAGGTTTTCCACCTGCATCAGCGGCGTGCCCGCCAGCACGCTGATGAAAAGCTCCGACGGTTCGTAGGCCGTCACACCGGCCAGCGACAGCGTGGACAGCGTCTCGCCCTGCAGCGGGCCGCCGTAGAAGTCCTTGCTGCCATGGCCCGTGATGCGCAGCGGCGTGCGAGCCGCGCTCGCGGCCTGGATGCGGGATTGCAGATCAGCCAGGTTCAAAACCGCTCCAGCTCGGGAAAGGCCAGCAGGCCGCGCTTCACGTGCATGCGGCCGTACTCGGCACAGCGGTTGAGCGTGGGGATCTGCTTGCCGGGGTTGAGGGTGCCGGCGGGGTCGAAGGCGGCCTTCAGGGCGAGCATCTGCTCACGCTCTTCGGGGCTGAACTGCACGCACATGGAGTTGAGCTTTTCCACGCCCACGCCATGCTCGCCGGTCACCGTGCCGCCCAGGGCCACGCTGCGCTCCAGGATCTCGGCGCCGAACAGCTCGCAGCGGTGCAGCTGGTCAGGGTCGTTGGCATCGAACAGGATCAGCGGGTGCAGGTTGCCGTCGCCGGCATGGAAGACGTTGGCGCAGCGCAGGCCGTATTTCTTCTCCATCTGCTGGATGTCGAGCAGGATGGTGGCGAGGTGCTTGCGCGGGATGGTGGAGTCCATGCACATGTAGTCGGGGCTGATGCGGCCGCTCGCCGGGAAGGCGTTCTTGCGGCCGCTCCAGAACTTCAGCCGCTGGGCTTCGTCCACGCTGACCTGGCAGCGGGTCGCGCCGCTGGCCTGCAGCACTGCCTCCATGCGGGCGATCTCCTCGGCCACCTCCTCGGGCGTGCCGTCGCTCTCGCACAGCAGGATGGCCTCGGCATCGAGGTCGTAGCCGGCGTGCACGAAGTCTTCCACGGCGGCCGTCATCGGCTTGTCCATCATCTCCAGGCCCGCCGGGATGATGCCCGCCGCGATGATGGCCGCGACTGCGTCACCGGCCTTGCGTACGTCGTCGAAGCTGGCCATCACGCAGCGTGCCAGCTGCGGCTTGGGCACGAGCTTGACGGTGACTTCGGTGACCACCGCCAGCATGCCCTCGCTGCCTACCACCAGGGCCAGCAGGTCCAGGCCGGCGGCATCCAGCGCCTCGCTGCCGAACTCCACGGGCTCGCCCTCGACCGTGTAGCCGCGCACCCGGAGCACGTTGTGCAGCGTGAGGCCGTACTTCAGGCAGTGCACGCCGCCGGAGTTCTCGGCGATGTTGCCGCCAATGCTGCAGGCGATCTGGCTGCTGGGGTCGGGCGCGTAGTACAGGCCATGCGCCGCGGCCGCCTCGCTGATGGCGAGGTTGCGCACGCCGCACTGCACGCGCGCCGTGCGGGCCAGCGGGTCGATGGCCACGATCTTGTTGAAACGGGCGAGCGCGAGCGTGAGGCCGGCTTCATGCGGCATGGCGCCACCCGACAACCCGGTGCCCGCGCCGCGCGCCACCACCGGCACGCCCAGGCGGTGGCAGGCCTTGAGCACGCCGGCCACCTGGGCCTCGGTCTCGGGCAGGGCCACCGCGAGGGGGCGCTGCCGGTAGGCGGTCAGGCCGTCGCACTCGTAGGGGGTGGTCTGCTCCGGCTGGTAGAGCAACGCATGGGCGGGCAGCACCGGCGCCAGCGCGGCCACCAGCTGCTGCAGACGGGCCGCGCGGTCGACGGCGGTCTCGATGGCGGGATCTCGGTGAGGGGCGTTCATCGCAGCCGATTCAAGTCAGGGGTCAGGCCCCGATGGCCGGCGACTTTAGCCCGGCCGGCCCACGCGCCGCTGACAGGGGGAGATCAGAACACCAGCCAGTAGCCCGGCCGCTGCAATGGCGTGCCCGGCGGCAGCAACGGGTTGCGCAGGTTCAGCACGACCCGCTGGCTGAGGCGGTGCCGGGCGATCAGGTCGCCAAAGTAGCGCTGGAACAGCCGCTGCAGGCTGCCGTCAGCCACAGCGGCCTCCATGCCGCGTTCGAGGTCGGCGGCGAGCTGTGGCCGGTCGGGGCGCACGAACAGGTACGAGGCCGCCGGGTAGCGGATCATCACGTGGGGCTCGATGACGAGGTCCTGCCCGAGTGCGCCGGCGGCCTCGTCGTCGATCTCGAACACGGCCCGCGGGAAATAGTCGACCCGCCCCCGGCGCAGCATGTCGAACAGCACCTCGTAACGGCTGGCCGTCTGCACCGGCAGGCCGTTGTCGCGCAGGATGTCGGTGTCAGGCCAGTCTGCGCCCTGCCCGGCCGTGAATCGCTTGAGCTGCTCCAGCGTGTGCAGCTCGGCCCAGCGCCCGACATGCTCCCGCCGCACCAGTGCGATGCGGCAGCCGATCAGGCCGCGATCCACCGGCACGCGGACAGGGATCATCTGCTGCTCGCGCTCGATGCTGGTCATGGTCCAGGCCAGGTCGAGGCGGCCCGAGCGCCCCGACAGCTCGCGGATCACGCGCGCCTGCGTCATCGGCTCCTGCGACTCCAGGAACTCGTGGTCCGTGCCCGCCCGCTCGGCGGCCAGCTTCAGCACGGCGAGCAGGTAGCGCCAATGCGACTCCCGCCCAGGCTCATGCATCGGAAAGACCAGCGGCGCGCCAACGTTCGCCAGCGTCGACGCACTGGCCAGCATCAGCAGCAGGGGGCGGCGCTTCATCACGCCTGTCCTGTGAGGGTGGACGCCTTCAGGCCTTGGGGCGGGTGGCCGTGCTGCGCTTGGCGGCAGGCCGCGCGGCGGCTTTGGCTGCGGGCTGGGTCGGGGCCTTGGGCGCCCCGGCGGCCAGGCCCTTGGCCACGCTGCCCACCATGGCGCCCGGCACGGTGGCGGCCTTGCGCAGGGTATCGCTGGCGGCATCGAACGACTGCTTGACCAGATTGCCCGCGAGATTGCGCGCGGCGTCGGTGGCGCTGTCTTTCATGGCGGTGGTGGCCAGCTGCGTGAATTGCTGCGTGAGCGCGGTCCACCACTGCGTCGGGTCGACCGCGCCCATCGGCAGGCCGGCTGCCTTGGCGGCATCGCCCGCCGTCTTGCCGGCTGCACGGGCGGTCTTGGCGGCGGTCTTCACGGCCGTCTTGGCGGCGGCCTGGGCGGCAGGTGCAGCGGCGGCCACGATCTCGGGCGGGATGCTCGGCCAGGCCGGCGCCTCCATGCCCGTGGGCAGCTTCAGGCTGTCGCGCAGGTCGGTCAGCGGCACATTCATGGACTTGAGGGTCGACAGCGTCATGCGCTGCACCTCCAGCGCCTGGATGGTGGCGCCGAGCATGCGGGCGTTCTGCTCCAACCAGAACTGCACCGTGCGCAGCTCCTCGATGCGTTTGGCCAGCTCCTCGGGGTTGAGCGTGGGGGCGACCCACTGGCCGATGCCCGGCAGCGCCGAGCCTGCGTTCTTGACGAGGCCCTGCAAAAACTCGAAGCCGGGCACGAACTTGGTGAAGCTGTTGTCGCTCATGGTCTCCCCTTCTTGGTCAGGGCATGCCCCGACCCCTGCATCCTACTGGCTGGGCAGCAGGGCTTCGACGGTAAAACCCTCGGCCGCCAGCAGGCGCGGCAAGGCCTGCGGGCCGGTCATGTGCAGGGCGCCCACGGCCACCAGCAGCCGTTGCCCTGCGCCGTGGAGGGCGCTGATGCGGGCTGCGAGCGGCCCATTGCGGCCATCATTGACCCGGGTCATCCAGGCCCGCTCGGCCGGCGTGTCGGCACAGCCGCACCAGCGCGGGTAGTCGGCCAGCGTCTTCAGGTCGCCGCGCGACCACACCTCGGCCAGCTTGCGCATCGGCGCGCGCACCTGGCCGCGGCGCAGTTGCTGCAAGCCGCTGGTCACCACGGCGGCCAGCTCGCCAGGCGGCGGTGAGAGCGCGTCCATCTGCTCCTGCACGCTTTCCAGCGACTGCACCGGCCGGCCCTCGGCGCGAGCCCAGGCCATCAGCATGAGGTCCTGCCCGTATGCGGCATCGAAGCCGTCGCGCCGGGCCTCGGTCAGCGAGAGCGTGGTCAGCTGCAGCACGGCCGGCAGCGCCTGCAGGGCTGCCGCCGGCAGACAGGCCGCCACGAGTTGCGCCTGCAGTTGCCGCGCCAGCGGTGCCGGCAGGGGCGCCTCCTGCGGCATGGCCGCCAGCGCCGGGCCGACGTCGGCCGGATCCAGCTCCACGGCCAGCACCTCGGTCGCCGCCCAGGCCGCGCGCAAGGCCGGCCCCGGGTAGGCCCAATCGGCGCGGCCCATGTGCAGGCTGCCGAACAGGTAGCTGCTGTGCCCGCCCTTGCTGAGCCGCCCCAGCAGGCCACGGCCCGGCGCCCGCGCTGTCCAGGCCCCCACTTGCGGGGCACTGGGCTGGGCCAGCGGCGGCGGTCAGGCAGCCCAGGCGCCGCCGAGGCAGGCGGCCCACAGCAGCAGGCATCGGGTGAAGGGTCGCAGGTTCATGACGGATCGATACGCAGCTCGCCGGGCTTCTGCGAAAAGTGCAGCCGGCCCAGCACGTCCATGCCCAGCAGGGGCGCGGCCAGGTCGGGCAGCACGGTGACGGGGAGGCGGTCGGCGCGTACGCCACCGTCCAGCGCAATGTCGGCGCGGGCCACAAAGCCACGGGTGGCGCCCGCGGCCGTCTGGGTGCGTACCGCGGCCAGCGGCGTCAGCCCGGCACGTTCGGCCAGCGACTGCGGCAGCGCGGTGACGGTGGCCCCGGTGTCCACCAGAAAATCGACCTCAATGTTCCCGACCCGCCCCGGCCAGTGGAAATGCCCATCCGGCGAGCGGGCCAACACGATGGTCTGCCCGGCCAGCTGAAAGCGCGACGCCTCGCGGTGCCGCTCCCAGGCCTTGATGCCCAGAAAGATCACCACCGTCACGACGAGCCAGATCGTCACCAGCTTGAAGGTGTGGGGAAGCTCCTTCTGGGGCACGGCGGACGCGGACGAAGTCCAGGGAGTGGCGAAGGCCGCAACGATAACCGGCCCCGCCCAGCCCGACGCCAGCGCGGGCCTTGCGCCGCGCCCGGCGAACAAGGCGCTCGCCTACAGGCACAGGGAATGCCCTCGCACATGACAAGACCGCGCCGTGCGGCCACCATCGCGGCATGCAGCTGTTCAAGCGCTTCGCCACCCTGCTTGCTCTGGCGCTGGCCCTGGGGCTGGCCGGATGCGCCAGCCTGACGCTGGCCTACAACCAGCTGCCCTTCCTTGGCGGCTGGTGGATCGACAGCTACCTCGACCTCGACAGCACACAGCAGGCGCGCATGAAAGAACAGCTGCGTGCCTGGCAGGCCTGGCACCGTCGCGAGGAGCTGCCTCAGTGGGTGGCGCTGCTGCGCCAGGCCAGCGACCTGCTCGACCACGGCACCGTCACCGCCGACGAACTGCTGGCGCTGGAGCGCGCCGGCCGCGCCAGCCTGGAGCGCTGCCTGCAGCACGCCGCGCCCCTGGCCGCGCCCGTGCTGGCCGACCTGCGCCCCCAGCAATGGGCGCATCTGCAGAACAAGATGGAAGAAAAGCATGCCGAATGGCGCGAGCGCAACACCGGCCGCGACGGCCAGGACGAACGCGCCAAGCGCTACGTGACGACGCTGGAGCGCTGGCTGGGCGACCTGGACCGCAGCACCCGCCGCCATGCGCGGGCCGAGGCCGAAGCCTGGCACTTCGACGTGGCGGCGCTGTCGCAGGCCCGGGCCACCCGCGAGGCCCGCACGCTGGAGGCGCTGCGCGCCTGGTCACGCCAGGACTTCGCCAGCGGCACCGCCGAATTGATGAAGCTCGCCCAACCCCTGCCCGCCGAGCAGGCCTTGCGCGACGAAGGCCTGGCGAGCGTGATCAAGCTGCTCAACGGGCTGAACGCCCAGCAGCGCGACAAGGTCAGGCGCCACTGGGCGGACTGGACCCAGCAGCTGCGCAGCCTGCAGCGGTCTAGCTCCTGAGGGCCGCCACCGGCGACAGCCGCGCCGCACGGCGCGCCGGCACCCAGACGGCGATCTGGCCCAGCAGCCACAGCGCCGCCGCGCCGGCCGGCAGGTAGACCCAGGGCAGCCGCGGCAGCGCGTAGTGCTGCATCAGCAGCTGGCTCAGGCCCCAGGCGCCCGCCAGACCGATCAACACGCCGGTGGTTGTCAGCATCAGGTTCTCGAGCTGGAAGTAGCGCAGGATCTGCGGCTCGGTGGCGCCCAGCGCGCGGCGCGTGCCGATCATGCGGGTGCGCTGCTGCACCCAGAAGCTCGCCAGCCCGACGATGCCCATGGCCGTGACCAGCAGCAGGCACACGCAGACGCCGCCCATCAGCCAGGCCATGGCACGGTCTTGGGCGTAGAAGTCGCTGCGCATCTCCGTCAACCGCCGGGCCTGGGTGACCACCCGCGCCGCATCGCCTGATTCGAGCACCGCCGTGGCGGCCTTGATGACCGCATCCAGCCGCCCCGGCTCGGCCCGCAGCACATAGGCGCCGGAGCCGCGCAGCGGCAGGATCATGGCCGCACCGCTGCCGTCACCGCCGCGCGCCCGCATCAGCTGCGTGTGCGTGAGCGTCTCCACCACGCCGATGATGGTCGAGGGAGAGCGTCCGAAGATGTAGACCCGCTGCCCCAGCGCGGAGCCGCCGGGGAAGAACTTCTCAGCCAGCTCCTTGTTGATGATGATCTGGCCGATGACCGGATCGGGCACGCTGAAGGCCTGGAAGCCGTCCAGCACTTCGTCCGGCCTGAAGTTGCGGCCCTCGACGAGCTTCAGGCCGAAGGTCGGGATCATCTGCTCATCGGCCGCGTACTGCGCCGCGGTGACCCGCGTGCCCTTGTAGTCAGGCTCCAGCGACACGCCGCTGTTGTTGCTGTTGTTGCCGTAGACGATCTGGTTGGCCACGGTGGCCGCCTTCACGTCGGGCAGGGCCCGCAGGCGCTGGATGTCTTCGGCGGCGATGGCGCCGCTGCGCTCGGGCAGCTGCGGCTTGGCGCCGCGCAGGTTGAGCACCGCGATCTCCGCTTCGGCCAGCCCGCTGTCGGTCTTGAGCGCATCGACACGCGTCTGGATCAGGTGCAGCGCGTTGGTGACGATGGCGCAGGTCAGCGCCACCTCCAGCACGATGAGGCCGGCTGCGATGCGATGGCGCCGCAGCGTGGACAGGATGGGCATGAAGTCTTTCATCACTGCACCTTCAGTTGAACGGCTGGCGTGACCAGGGCCGCGCGCCAGGCCGGCAGCAGGCCGGCAATCAGGCTGGCGAGCAAGGCCAGGCCCAGGGTCACGGCCAGCATGGACGCATCCAGCTCGGCCAGCTTGGCGTAGTCGTTGGGGCTCTGCCGCACCAGCCACAGGCCGCCCTGGGCCAGCAACAGGCCGAGCAGCGCGCCTGCCAGGCCTAGCATGCCGGCCTCGACCAGGAACTGCCGGAAGATGTCGCCGCGCGTCGCGCCCAGCGCCCGGCGCACGCCGATCTCGCCGCTGCGGCGCAGCGTCTTGGCCAGCAGCAGCCCAACCATGTTGACCACGCACACTGCCAGGAAGCCGAAGGCCAGCCAGGTCTGCAGCCGCACGTCGGCCGGCAGCACCTTCTGGGCGCCCAGCCAGTCCATCACCGGGCGCAGCCGCACATTGGTCGGCCGCGTGAAGCGCCCGGCCTTGCGCTGCGCCTCGGAGTAGGCGACGAGGTAGTCGCGGTAGGCCGCGGCGTCTTCCGGCTTGTCGAGCTCGACCCAGTACTGGATCCAGGAGCAGCTCGCGTTCATGTCCAGCGAGCTGCCACCATTGGCGCCCTTGCCCCAGCAGTCCATGTTGCCCCAGTGGCCCATCTTGAGCGCCATCGCGGTGGAGAACGGCAGGTAGAAGTCCTCCGTCTCGGTGTAGCTGCCCAGGGTCAGGTCCCAGAAGTGGGGCTGCACCTTCCAGGGCTTGAGCACGCCGATGATGCGCAGCGGCTGGCCGCGCACGATGACCTCGCGCCCCAGGCTGTTCGCACCGCCGAACAGCTTCTCGTTGAGCGCAGAGGAAATGACGGCCACGCGGGCCTCGGCCTCGTCATCGGCCGCATTCCAGCCGCCCCCGAACTGCCAGGGCGCATCGAACATCGCGAAGAAGTCGGCCGAGGTCATGCGCACGCTGGAGAACACCGGCTTGGTGCTGGCCTCGGGCAGGCCGACCGCCGTGTTGAAGCCACTGGACATCGCCTGGCGCGGCGCCTTGCGGTCGCGCAGCAGCGCGGTGGCGTCGTAGCGCGTCAGGTCGAAAGTCGGTTCCTGACCGGCCTGCCAGCCGATCATGTCGCCCGCATCGAGCTGCACGTTGAACAGCCGCGCACTCTTGTGCGGGATCGGGTCGCCCGACAGCACGTGATAGACCGTCAGGGTCGTCATGCAGGCGCCGATGCCCAGGCCCAGGGCCAGCACCATCAGCGCCGACAGCCCCTTGGCGGCCCGCGTGTTGCGCCAGGCGAGTTCGAGGTAGTGAAGAAACATCAGCGGGTCTCCAACAAAGCATTGACCGCCGCCAGCTCCTCGTCACCGAGGGAGCCCGCAGCCTGGTGCAGGGCCAGCAAGGCCAGCACATGGCGATGGCGGGCCTGGGTCTGGGCGTTCTGAGCGCTCGCCAGGGTCTGGATGGCGAGCAGCAGATCGGTGGTGCTGCGGGTGCCGAGGGTCTGGCCGGTGCGCGTGGCTTCCAGCGCCCGCTCGGCGGCCTGCACGGCCACCTGCGTGGCGCGCAATTGCGCCTCGCCCTGCCCCACCGCCAGGACTTGCGCGCGCACCTCCCGCAGCACCGCGCGGCGGCCCGCCTCGAGCTGCTCGCGCGCCGCCTCGCGCTGAAAGCCCGCGCGGTCGGTCGCGGCCGCCACGGCGCCGCCGGCAAACAGCGGCACCGTCAGGCGCAGGCCGATCAAGGTGGGCGTGCGGCCCGCGTCGATCGCCGCAACGCCATCGCCCCGGCGCTGCGTGGTGTCCACGCCCAGGGTGAGCGTGGGCAGGTGGCCGGCACGCGCCGCGGAGATGCGCTGCTCACTCGCCTCCACGTCCAGCGCCAGGCCGCGCAGCACCGGGTTGCCCTGCAGCGCACGCGCAGCCCAGGCCTCGGCGCTGTCGGGCAGGGGTTGGGCCTGCAGGTCCCGGCGCAGCGGCTGCAGCCGGGTCGGCGGCGTGCCGGTCAACTGCGCCAGTGCCTCGCGGGCATCGGCCACGGCCAGCTCGGCGGCCAGGGTGTTGCTGCGCGCCAGTTCGCGATAGGCGCGCGACTGGTCGGCCTCGACCTGCGCCGACAGGCCCGCCTTGAAGCGCGTGTCGGCCTCGCTGACCTGGCGGGCGAAGGCCTCTTCGTTGTCACGCGCCGTGGCGAGCTGGGCTTGGGCCGACAGCAGGCCGAAGTAGGCCTCGGCCACGCGTGCGCGCGCCGCCTGTTCGGCCGCCGCCAGCCGGGCTGACTCCGCGGAGGCCTGCGCTCGACTGGCGTCCCAGGTGCGCAGCGCAGCCAGGTCGAACAGCGGCTGGCTCAGGCTGCTGGTGACGCTGCGGGTGCGCCCGCCGTCACCGTTCTCGCGCTGCTCGCTGGCCTGCAGGCTCCATTGCGGCAGCAGGGCAGCACGTGCCTCGCGGGCCGTGGCGGCCTGCGCAGCGCTGAAAGCAGCCGCCTGGCGCAGCAGCGGGTCCGCCTGGCGTGCCTGGGCCCAGACCTGCAACAGGTCCTCGGCCCGCGCCGCGCCTGCCACGAAGGCCAGGCCCAACGCCACCAACGGCAGATGGCGCTTGAATCTCACGCTGCCAGCTCCGCGGTCAGGTCCACCACTTGGCCGTCGATGACATGCACATTGCGCTGCGCGCGGGCGGCCAGCTGCGGGTCGTGCGTGACCATCACGATGGTGGCGCCGTCGCGGTGCAGCTCCTCCAGCAGCTCCATCACGCTGCGGGCCATGGCGCTGTCCAGATTGCCGGTGGGCTCGTCGGCCAGCAGCAGGCGCGGCTCCCCCGCCAGGGCCCGCGCAATCGCCACACGCTGCTGCTGCCCGCCCGACAGCTCGGCCGGGTAATGCTTGGCCCGCGCCGACAGGCCCACACGCGCCAGCGCATCGGCCGCACGCCGCCGACGCTCCACCGCACCCATGCCGCGGTAGCGCAGCGGGACTTCGATGTTGTCCAGCACGCTGAGATCGGGAATGAGGTTGAAGGCCTGGAAGATGAAGCCGATCTTCTGGTTGCGGATGCGCGAGCGCTCGCCGTCACCCATGCGGCTGACGTCGATGCCATCGAGCTTGTAGGTGCCCGCGCTGAAGGCTTCGAGCAGACCGGCGATGGTCAGGAAGGTGGTCTTGCCGGAACCGGACGGGCCGGTGACGGCAACAAACTCGCCTTCGTTGACGATGAGGTTGAAGTCGCGCAGGGCGTAGGTCTCGACCATTTCCGTGCGATAGACCTTTTGCAGTTTTTCCATGTGAAGCATGGGGTTCTCCTAGACCTTGGTGTGGGGGGCTTTTGCTTTGAGCCTTGCAACTCGGCGCACCGTGCCGGGAGTTCGCCCCGGCGGGCGACCTACTTTTTGAGCGACCAAAAAGTAGGCAAAAAGTCGCCCCCCGATCCGCCCGGCCTTCCGCTTCGCTCCGGCTTCCCTGCGCTGCTCAGGCCTTGAGGGCCCGCGCAAAAC
>JAIPCJ010000093.1 GCA_021738245.1 Methylotenera sp.
CTGCAGCTCTCGCACCGCCTCTACCGCGGCCAGGGGCTGCGCCGCGTCTACTACTCCGCCTACAGCCCCATCCCCCATGCCAGCCGCGCGCTGCCGCCCCAGGCCGCGCCGCTGATGCGCGAGCACCGGCTCTACCAGGCCGACTGGCTGATGCGCTTCTACGGCTTCGGCGCCGAGGAGATCGTCACGGAAGGCGGCTTCCTGTCATTGCGCCACGACCCCAAGCTCGCCTGGGCCCTGGCCCATCCCGAGGCCTTCCCGCTGGACCTGGACCGTGCCCCGCGCGAATCGCTGCTGCGTGTGCCGGGCCTGGGCGTGGGGTCGGTCGACAAACTGCTGGCCGCGCGCGCGCACCGACGGCTGCGGCGCGCTGACGTGCTGGCCCTCGGGCCGTCGGGCAAGAAGGCGTTGCCCTTCGTGGTGGCGGTGGACCACCGGCCGCGGCCCACCGACCTGCAAGCCCTGGCCCGGCCCGCGCCGGCCCCGCAGCAGGCAGCGCTGTTCTGATGGACGTCGCCCGCCTGCCCCTGCGCTACCCAGCCGACTGGGCGGGCTTTGCCGCGCAGCTGCCCGCGCTGCTTGGCGGTGGGGCCGACTGGACGCAGGCCGTGGGCGATCAAGCCGCGCTCTTTGCCGAGCCGGCGCAGGCCTCGCTCGGCCCCTGGACGCCGCCGCCGGGTTGGGACGCGCTGGGCCGCCTCGTGGCCATGCATGCCGATGACGACCGTTTTGCGCGTCTGCTCGCCTTTGCGCGCCGCCTGCAGCGCGAGCCCGGCTTGTGGGCCGACCGGCTCGATCCCGACCGGCGCCATCTGCAGTCGCTGGCCCGCCAGGTCAGCCGGGAGATCCACAAGACCCACGCCTTCGTGCGCTTTCGCGAGGTGGCCGATGACACCGCCGCGGGCGGGCGCCGGCATGTGGCCTGGTTCGAGCCGGCCCATCATGTGCTGCGCGCGGTGGCGCCGTTCTTCGTGAAGCGCTTTGCCCAGCATCCCTGGGCCATCCTCACCCCGCGTGGCTGCCTGCACTGGGATGGGCAGCGTCTCACCGGCGCCGGCCCGGCGCGCCGCGAAGACGCGCCACCCGAAGACGCCGGCGAGGCGCTGTGGCTGACCTACTACCGCAGCATCTTCAACCCCGCGCGCCTGAAGATCGCCGCGATGAAGAAGGAGATGCCGGTGCGCTACTGGGCCCACATGCCGGAGACGCGCCTCATCAGCGAGCTGGTGCGCGACGCCCCGCGGCGCGAGGGCGACATGCGCGGCGTCTGACCCGGTCTGCGTGTCAGGCGCAGCGTTCGAACAGCAGCGCCAGCTGGCTGGCGATCAGCAGCTCCTGGCGCGTCCAGGCGCGGGTGGCGCGCGCGTCCACCAGCCACAGGGCGCCGGCGAGCTGGGCGCCGTCGTACAGCGGCACTTCGATGCGCGCCTGCGATGCGCCCTCCAGCGGCGCGAGTTCGGCGTGGCAGGGATGCAGCGCCGCATCGGGCAGGGCCAGCGGTGCGCCGTGGCGGCTGAGCAAGTCGACATAGCGCGGCTGCTCGGTGCGGCTGAGGCCGCCGGGTTGGTCCACCGGCCAATGCATCACCCGCATCAGGCCCAGGATGCGCGCGCTGGCCGCCTGCAGCTCGGCGCGTGCGGCCGTCGGCGGCGACGACGCCAGGCGCTGGCGTTGCCCGCACAGGTGCAGCAGCTGCTCTTCCGGCGTGACCGGCGCGCCGCCGCCCTCGGCCGGTGGCGCGGCCAACGTGGCACGTGCGGGCAGGCTCAGGCGCTCGATTTCGGACTGCAGGGCCAGGTGTTGCCACAGGTGGTCGAGCGCCCCTTCCGCGTCTCCCTCTGCCTGCAGCAATTGCGCCAGCTGCAGGTGCGCCTGCCGAGCCTGCGCGCGGGCCTGGATGCGCTGCGCCAGCGCCAGGCCGTGGCGGGTGGAGCGCACGGCGGCGGCGTTGTCGCCGCGTGCCAGCGCAATCTCCGTCCAGGTGCGGCTGGCCGCGGCCTCCAGCCAGGGGTAGCCCTGGCGCGCGGCGATGTCCAGCGCGAGCCGGCAGTCGGCCACGGCCCAGTCCATGCGCTGCCGGGCCAGCGCCGCACGCGCCAGATGCCAGTGCGCCTCGGCCTCGAACACGCGATGCCGGCCGCGCCTCGCAGCCGCCAGCCCGTGGCTGAAGTGCCGTTCGGCGGCGGGCAGGTCGCCGGTTTCGAAACTGCCCACACCGATGTTCAGCGCGAGCTTGGCGGCCAGATAGCTGTCATCGGTGCCGGCCAGTTGCTCGGCGGCGTCGCGCATGTGGCGCAGGCCGCGCGACCAGTCGGCCTGGGCGTAATGGATCTGCCCGAGCCCGATCCGGGCGGCCACGCCGGTCTGCAGATGGCCACTGACCTCGGCCAGATCCAGCGCGCGCGACCATTGCTCGCTGGCCAGCTGGTACTGCCCCTGCTGATAGGCGATGCGGCCCAGCGCCTCGCACACCCGCGCGGCCTGGATGGGAAAGTGCCCTGCCGCGCATAGCGCGCCAGCCTGCTCCAGCGCCGGCAGCAACTCCAGCGCGCGGCCGCGCGGCTCCAGCAGGCCGAAGCGGGTGTAAAGCGCATCCGCGCCGACAGCGGTGTCGCCCGCGGCGAACGCCTGCGCGCCGAGCGTCTCCAGTAGGCGGTCTGCCGCCGCCGGATGGCGATGGGCTACCGCAGCAATGCGGCCCAGCGTGCCGGCCAGCGCCTCGCTGGCGGCGGGAAGAAGGGTGAACACGGCGACGTTCTCGGGTTGGTTTCTGACTGGTATTCTTGTCGAATCGGGTCGCGGGCACCCCCGGCTTGGCCCGGCGCTGCATCACCCACGGTTATCGCAGACCAGTTTAAAACCAATTGACCCTGCGGCTCGTTGGTATTAGAGTGGTATCGGCTCCCTGCTGCCGACCATGCCACTCCATCTTGATCCCTGCCTGCTGACGTCTCGCGATTCTGGCCGCCCGGTGCGGTACTGGGTGGGCATCGATGGCGGCGGCACCCGCACCCGCGCGCTCGTGGCAGATCACCGAGGCGAGATCATCGGCCGTGGCGAGGCCGGCGCGTCAGCCCTGGGCCAGGGCGCCGAACAAGCCTGGCGACACATCGCCGCAGCCATCGCGGCAGCGGGCGTGCCCGAGCTCTCCCTGGCCGATTGCGCTTTGGGCTTGGGTCTTTCCGGCACCGGGGTGCCCGCGCAGTTGCAGGCGTTTGTCGAGGCTGACCCGGGCGTGGCCCGCTTCACGCTGGTGACCGACGGCCTCGTGGCCCTGCTCGGCGCCCATGGTGGCGAGCCCGGCGCGCTGCTCATCTCCGGCACCGGCTCCGTGGCCGAGGCCCTGCTGCCCGATGGCAGCCGCCGCATGGCGGGCGGCTGGGGGTGGCAGATCGGCGATGAAGGCAGCGGCGCCTGGCTGGGCCAGCAAGCCATGAAGCAGGCCCAGGCCGCCTATGACGGGCGCGCCGCCGATGGCGCCCTGGCGCAGGCGGTGCGCGGCGTGGCCGGAAGCTCGCGCGAAGCGCTGCTCAGCTATTGCGCGCAGGCCGGGCAGGCTGGCTACGCACAGTTGGCGCCCCTGGTGTTTGAGAGCGCCGCCACCGACCCGGCCGCCGAGGCCCTGCTGCGTGAGGCGGCCGCCGCCCTCGACACGCTGGCCATGGCCGTGCATCCCACCTTGCCGCTGGCCCTGGCCGGCAGCATCGCCCAGCGCCTGGCGCCGCGCCTGAGTGCCGCCGTGCAGGCCCGCTGCATCCCGCCCAAGGGCGAGCCGGTGGCCGGCGCGCTGTGGCTCATTCAACAACCCACGTCACGCCCCGCATGAGCGCCGTCTTCGACTTCAAGCCCGACCCGAACGCCGCCTCGCCGCTGTACATGCAGCTGGCCCAGTCGCTGGCCCAGGCCATCCGCGATGGCGTCTATCACGCCGATGAAGCCCTGCCCAGCGAGCGCGTGCTGGCTGAGCAGCTGGAGCTCTCCCGCGTGACGGCCCGCAAGGCCATCGACCGGCTGGTGGAGCAGGGCCTCATCATCCGCAAGCGCGGCTCCGGCAACTACATCGCGCCCAAGCTCGAGCAGCCGCTCACGCGCCTGACCAGCTTCTCCGAAGAGCTGCACCAGCGCGGCTTCGTGCCGAGCTCGCGCTGGCTGCTGCGTGGCTTCACACCGGCCGCGCCGGACGAGCAGCTCTCGCTGGAGCTCAAGAGCGGCGAGCGCGTGGCCCGGCTGGAGCGGCTGCGTCTGGCCGACCAGGTGGTCATGGCCTACGAGGTGTCGGTGCTACCGCAATCGGTGCTGCCGGACCCGCAGAAGGTCGAGGCCTCGCTCTACACCCATCTCGGCGATCGCGCGCCGGTGCGTGCGCTGCAGCACATCCGCGCGCTGAATGCCGATGCCAAGCTCGCGGGTCTGCTGGAAGTGCCGTTAGGCGCCGCGGTGCTGTTCATCACCCGGGTGGGCTACCTGGCCTCGGGCCAGGCGGTGGAGCTGACGCACTCCTACTGCCGCAGCGACTACTACGACTTCGTCGCCGAGATGCGCAGGGACTGATGATGCGGCACCTGGAAGGCGACATCGTCACGCCCGAGGGCGTGGTCGCCGGCACCTTGGCGATCGACGGCGGCCGCATTGCCGCCGTCACCGGTACGCGCATCGACGCCGCGCGCGCGGGCCAGGGCGGTCGCCCGGTGCTGCTGCCCGGCTTCATCGACACCCACGTGCACGGCGGCGGTGGCCGCGACACCATGGAAGGCGGCGACGCCATCGCCACCATCGCCCGCCGCCATGCACGCCACGGCACCACCAGTTTCCTGGCCACGACGATGACCGCGCCGCTGGCCGACATCGAAGCCGCGCTCAAGGCCCTCGGCCCGGTCTGCCGCACGCGCGGCACCGGCCAGGCCCGGCTGCTCGGCGTGCACCTGGAGGGGCCCTACATCAGCCCCGAGCGGCTCGGCGCCCAGCCGGCGTATGCCATTCCGGCGACGTTGGCCGAGGTACAGCGCCTCAATGAATTCGCCCCCATCAAGGTGCTGACGCTGGCGCCCGAGATGAGCGGCCACCTGGCGCTGATCGGCCCGCTGCGCGACGCCGGCATCCGCGTGCAGATCGGCCACAGCGCCGGGGCGTATGAGGACGGCGTCGCGGCGCTGCAGGCCGGTGCGGCCGGCTTCACCCACCTCTTCAACGCGATGACCGGCCTGCACCACCGCCAGCCCGGCATCGTCGGCGCGGCGCTGGCGCACGGCCAGCATGCCGAGCTGATTCCTGACCTGCTGCATGTGCACCCCGGCGCCATCCGCGCGGCGCTGCGCTGCATCCCGGGCCTGTTCTGCGTGACCGACTCGACCGCCGCGGCCGGCATGCCCGATGGCGAATACCGCCTCGGCGAGCACCGGGTGCAGAAATGCCTGGGCGGCGTGCGCCTGCCCGACGGCACCCTGGCCGGCAGCGCGCTCACGATGGACCAGGCGCTGCGCAATCTCGTCCAGACGCTGGGCCTGGACCTGGTGCAGGCCTCGCGGCGCGTGTCGACTGTGGCAGCCGATTACCTCGGCCTGCCCGACCGCGGCCGGCTGGCCCCGGGCGCCTGGGCGGACGTGGTGGTGATGGACGCAGCGCTCGTGCTGCAGCGTGTGCTTGTGGAAGGTGAAGACCTCGATGTCGTCGTTGATGCTTGAAGAGGCGCTGAGTGCGCCAGACGCGGTGGCCCGCCAGTTGGCGGCCGACCCGCTCAGTTACGCCCGGCTCGGCCAGGCCCTGCAGGAGCAGCCGCCCGCCAGCGTGCTGACCATCGCGCGCGGCAGCAGCGATCACGCGGCGCACTACCTGGCCTATCTCGTGATGGCGCGGCTGGGCCGCCTCGTCACATCGCTGCCGATGTCCCTCATCACGCTCTACCAGAGCCGCATCCACTGCGAGGGCCTGCTGTCGCTGGCGTTCTCGCAGTCGGGCCAGAGCCCGGACCTCATCGCCCCCACGCGCTTCTTCCGCGAAGGCGGCGCGCGCACGGTGGCCTTCGTCAACGCCAGCGGCTCGCCCCTGGCCGCGGCAGCCGAGCATGTGTTCGAACTGCATGCCGGCCCCGAGAAGAGCGTGGCCGCGACCAAGAGCTACATCGCCCAGCTGGTGGCCGGCGCCCGCGTGGTGGCGGCCTGGCAGCAAGACGATGCGCTGCGCGCGGCGCTCAATGTGCTGCCGATCGCGTTGACCGAGGCGGCCAGGCTCGACTGGTCGGCCGCGCTGCCGGTGCTGCAAGGCGTTGATCGCCTCTTCGTGCTCGGTCGCGGCACGGGCCTCGCCGTCGCCATGGAAGCGGCCCTGAAGCTCAAGGAGACCTGCGGCATCCAGGCCGAGGCCTTCTCGGGCGCGGAGGTCAAGCACGGCCCGATGGCGCTGGTGCGTGATGGCTACCCGCTGCTGGTGTTCGCGCCGCGCGGCCCGGCGCAGGCCGGCCTGCTCGCCATCGCTGAAGAGATGCACGCCCGCGGTGGCCGCGTGCTGCTGGCCGCGCCCATCGGCACGCCCTGCACGCCCGGTGTGGTGCAGTTGCCGCTGGTCACGACCGGCAATGAAGACCTCGACCCGATCGCACTCGTGCAGAGCTTCTACCCGATGGTGGAAGCGCTGGCGCGGGCGCGCGGCTTCAACCCGGATGTGCCGCCCAACCTGGCCAAGGTCACCAAAACCCATTGACCCCATGCGGACAGCAGAACCAACGAAGCCCCTGAGGCACGCAGGCACGGCGAGCGTGGCGATTTCTCTGTGCCTCTGTGTCTCTGTGGCTGTGTTCCAGAGTCTTTGCGAGAGCCCGACATGACTTCATTCGACCCTGGCCGTCTCGTGATGGTCGACATCCCCGGCACCTCGCTCGACGCGGGCACGGCCGACTTCCTGCGCGCCCAGAAGATCCGCGCCGTCTGCCTGTTCCGCAAGAACATCGGCACCGAAGCCGAGGTCAAGGCGCTGATGCGCGACCTGATCGACGTGCTCGGCCCCGAGGCCCTGATCGGCATCGACCAGGAAGGCGGCGCCGTGGTGCGCGTGACCTTCTTGCCGCAGCCGCCGTCGGCGATGGCGCTGGGCGCCAGTGGTGACGCCGCGCGGGCCGAGGGCGTCGGTGCGGCGGTCGCGCGAGGCCTCAAGTCGCTCGGCATCAACTGGAACTTCGCACCGGTGCTGGACGTCAACAACAACCCAGCCAACCCGGTCATCGGCGAGCGCAGCTTCTCCAGCGACCCGGCCGAGGTCGCCCGGCTGGCGGCGGCGTGGATGCGCGGTTCCTTGCGCGAGGGCGTGGCCTGCTGCGTGAAGCACTTCCCCGGCCATGGCGACACGCACGTCGATTCGCACCATGCGCTGCCGACGGTGGACAAGAGCCGGGCCGAGCTCGACGCGCTGGAGCTGGCGCCGTTCAAGGCCCTGGCCGCGCACGCGCCGGCCGTCATGACCGCGCACATCGTCTACCCGCAGATCGACCCCGAGCGCCCGGCCACGCTGTCGCCGGCCCTGATCGGCGGCATCCTGCGCGGGGACTGGGGCTACGACGGTGTCGTCATCACCGACGCGCTGATGATGAAGGCCGTGGCCGAGCGCTTCGGTTACGCCCGCAGCGCCGTGATGGCCATCGAGGCGGGCGCCGACATGGTGCTGGCCCAGGGCTCGCCCGAGGAGCAGCTCGTGGCGATCAACGCGCTGCGTGAGGCCTTCGCCAGCGGCCGCCTGAGCGCGCCGCAGGGCGAAGCGGCCAACCGGCGGCTCGCCGCGCTGGCGGCGGCCTCCCCGGCGCGCGCCGTGGACGACACTGCCCATCGCGCCGCCGATCACGCCCTCGTCGCCGATGCCTGGGCTGCCGGCTTGACCGCGCTGCGCGGCGCGGTGCCGCCCGGGCTAGACACGCCGCTGCGCGTCATCGTGCAGGGCGATGTGCCGACCGACATGGTGTCGGAAGCCGGCCCCACCGGCCGCCAGGCGGTCGCGCTGTTCACGGCCTTCAAGGACGCCCAGGTCCAGATGGTGGATGACATCGCCCGCCTTGACTGGGCGGCTGTGCCGCAGGACGGCCGCCTCAACGTGCTGGTCTCCACCCGCCGCGCCCGCTACGGCCAGGCGGCGGCCGGCTGGCGGCCCGATCTGCACCTGACACTCTGGAACCCCTACCAGGCGCTGGATGTGGTCGGCCCGATCGTGGTCACCTGGGGCTTCGCGCCCGGCGCGTTGGCCGCCGCACAGGCCTGGCTGGAAGGCCGGGCGCAAGCCTCGGGCCGTGCACCGCAGGGGCTGCAGTGATGGCGCCGCACGAGCAGGCCCAAGCGGTGGACCGCGCCCCGGCCGGCCCTCCCCTTGCAGGAGTGACCGGGGCAGCCTCACCGATGCGCTGGATCCCGACGCTGTACTTCGTGCAGGGGCTGCAGTTCTTCGTCGTGATGCTGATCGCCGGCCTGATGTTCAAGCAGATGGGCGTGGCCAACGACCAGATCGCCCGCTGGACCGGCCTCATCGGCCTGGCCTGGGCCTTCAAGCCACTGTGGAGCCCGCTGGTGGAGCTGGCGCGCAGCAAGAAGATGGTGGTCGTGGCCATGCAGTTCAGCGGCGCGGTGGGCCTCGGGCTGCTTGCGCTGGCCTTGCAGGCGAGCGCCTTCTTCGCGCTGAGCATCGCGGTGCTGTTCTTCCTGGCCTATGCCTCGGCCACGCACGACATCGCCTGCGACGGCCTCTACATGGCCGCGCTGGATGACAAGCGGCAGGCCGCCTACGCCGGCTGGCAGGGCGCGTTCTTCAACGCCTCCAAGTTCCTCACCCTCGGCGGGCTGATGGTGCTGGCCGGGCGTCTGGAGTCGAGCATGGGCGTGTTCAACGCCTGGAGCCTGATCTTCGCGATGCTGGCCGGGCTGCTGGCCCTGCTCGCGGCCTGGAACGCCAAGGCCCTGCCCAATCCCGAGCGCACCAGCGCCGAGACGGTGAAGCTGCCCGAGGTGGTGGCCGATTTCCTGAAGAAGCCTGGCATCTGGAAGATGGTGGTCTTCATCGTGCTGTTCCGCCTCGCCGAGGGGCAGGTGCAGACCATCGGGCCGCTGTTCCTGATCGAGGCGCGCGACAAGGGCGGCCTCGGCCTGACCAGCGAGCAGGTCGGCGGCGTGTATGGCACCGTGGGCACGGCGGCCTTCCTGGTGGGCTCCATCCTGGGTGGCTACTTCACCGCCTGGCTGGGCCTGAAGCGCGCGATGCCGGTGCTGGTGCTGGCCATGGCCATCCCGAATGCGGTGTTCTGGGGCCTGAGCCTCGCATTGCCGACCTCGCTCTGGCAGATCAGCGCAGCGGTGGGCGTGGAGATGGCCGGTTATGGCTTCGGCTTCGTCGGCATGATTCTGTACATCATGCAGGTGGTGGCGCCGGGGCGCTTCCAGACCGCGCACTACGCGCTGGGCTCGGGCGTGATGCAGCTCGGCTTCATCCTGAGCAAGACGCTCAGCGGGGACATCCAGGTGGCCATGGGCTACCAGCACTTCTTCCTGTGGACGCTGCTCTGCGGCCTGCCGGCACTGCTGTTGCTGCTGTGGGTGCCCATGCCGCGGCGTGCGGCCGAGCCGCAGCCGCTGCCCGCATGAGCGCCGTCCGCCTGGCCCTCCTGCTGTGGGCCTTGCCTGCCTGTGCGCTGGCCGCGGCGCGCGGCGAGTTCTTTGATGACTTCTCCCAGCCTGACCTTGACGCCCTGCGCGCCAGCGGCTGGGTGCTGCGCGAGGGCCGCGGCCACCCGGGGCTGCCTGGGGCGCAGTTCTCGCCGGCCCAACTCGGCTTGGCCGGCGGCCTGCTCACGTTGCGGCTGACGACCGACGGCACGTCAGCCAACACGACACTGGCGCAGCTCTGCGGGCCGCGCAAGTTCCTGATCGGCACCACCACGGCTCGCGTGCGCCTGCGCGACACGCCGGGCTCGCGCGACCCCATCATCCAGAGCTTCTTCCTGGCCAGCCCGCTCAAGCACGACTACGACCCCAATTTCAGCGAGGTCGACTTCGAATACCTGCCGCACGGCGGTTGGGGCGAGCCCGAGACGCGGCTCTACGGCGTCAGCTGGCACACGGTGCGCATCGACCCGTGGGAGTCGCACAACCAGGCGTCCATCCTGCAAGGCAGCTTCGATGGCTGGCAACTGCTCACCGTGCAGGTGGAGTCCACGCGTACCCGCCACTACGTGAACGGCAAGCTGATCGGCGAGCACACCGGCCGCAACGTGCCGTCCCAGCCGATGGCGATCAGCTTCAACCACTGGGTGGCGGCCGGCTCGCCCGAAGGCGCACCGCGCGACTACCAATTCGAAGTCGACTGGGTGCTGCACGAGGCTGGCAAGACGCTCACGCCCGCTGCCATGCAGGCCCGCGCCGCTCAACTGAAGCGCCAGGGCAAGGACCGTGTCGACACCGTGCCCGACTCGGGGCTGGTCAGTGAATGCAACTTGTGAGGTGGTGATGAAGGCTCAAGAACGCAGCCCCAGCGGCACAGAGGCGCAGCGGCAGCGCAAGCCCTTTCTCTCTGCGGCGCTGTGCCTCTGTGGCTTTGTTTTGTCTTTGTGGGCGGGGCCGGCTGCTGCCGATACCGCACGCCCCGTCGTCGGCGCCTACATCCTCGCCGAGCGCGGAGTCGACGTCGTCGAGCAGCTCAAGCCCGGCCGCGTCACGCATCTTCTGTATGCCTTCCTGCTGATCTGCGGCGAAGGCCAGCGGCCGCAGGACCAGGCCGCCTGCGCCGACCGCCCCGCCTTCAGCATCGCACCGCATGCGGACCAGGGCATCTTCTCTGCCGCCTTCGAGCGGCTGAAGGCGCGCGACCCGCAGGTGCAGGTGCTGGCCTCGGTCGGCGGCTGGGGCGGCTCCGATCCCTTCTTCCACCTCGCAGCCACGGCGCAAGGCCGCGCCACCTTCGTGCAGCATGCGCTGGCCTGGCTGCGGGCGCATCCTGGCTTCGACGGGCTGGACATCGATTGGGAGCACCCCGGCTCGAATGGCGCGGCCAACGGCGTGCCCCTGGGCAGCGCGGACGACGGCGAACGCTTCGTGCAGCTGCTGCAGGACCTGCGCGCGGGCCTGGACACCCTCGGCCGCGAGACCGGCCGCCGCTATGCGCTGACGGTCGCCATCAACACCACCAAGGAGCAGCTGCGCCGCATGCCCATGGGCCGGGCGGCGCAGTCGCTGGACCTGGTCTTCATGATGACCTACGACTTCGCCGGCCCCTGGACGCCGCGCGTGGGCCACCACACCCCGCTGCGCAGCGCCCAGCCGGGCGACGACCGCAGCCTGACCGCCGCCACCGCCGACCTGCGCGCCGAAGGCGTGCCGGCCGCCAAGCTGGTGGCCGGCGTGGCCATGTATGGCCGTGGCTTCGACGGTGTGAAGCCCGACGGCCATTACGCCAAGCCTTGGCCCAACGACGACGGTTCGGTGGCCTACAAGGACATCGCCGGGCTGAAGCTGACCCGCCAGTTCGACCGCCGCACCCAGGCCTGGTCGCTCGTCGGCAAGGGGCGCTACGTGGGCTATGACGACCCGCGTGCGGTGCGTGCCAAGGTGGCCTTTGCCAAGCAGCAGGGCCTGGCCGGTGTGTTCGCCTGGGAGCTCAGCCAGGACAATGGCGAGATCCTGGACGCGATGCAGCCCTGACCGGCACGGAGAACGCGGCATGCAGCCGATGAAGGACATCCACGGCATCACCCGCGAGCGTTTCGAGCGCGAGGTGGTGCCCGCCTACGAGCCGGTGGTGCTGCGCGGCGTGGTGGGGCACTGGCCGCTGGTCAAGCAGGGCGAGGCGGGCCTGGAGGCTTGCCTGGGCTATCTGTCGGGCTTCGATGCCGGTCGGCCGGTGGACGCTCTGCTGGCGCGCCCCGATCCCACGCGGGCCTTCGGCTATGCGCCTGACCAGGCGGGGTTCAACTTCCTGCGCGACCAGCGGCCCTATGCGGCGCTCTTCGAGCAGCTCTGGCGCTACAGCCACTTCCCCGACCCACCGAGTCTGGCCGCCCAGAGTGCCCTGGTGCCCGAAGCCTTGCCGGGCCTGGAGGCAGCCAACCCGATGCCCCTGCTCGACGGTGCCATTGCGCCGCGGCTGTGGATCGGCAACCGCGCCACCGTGCCGGCGCATTTCGACGACTCGCACAACATCGCCTGTGTGGCGGCCGGACGGCGGCGCTTCACGCTGCTGCCGCCCGCCTGTGCACCGCTGTTGTACCTGGGCCCGCCCGACCACGCGCCCACCCCGGCGCCGATGTCGGTCGTGCCCGATCTGCACACCGCCGACCGCGCGCGCTATCCGCTGCTGGACGAGGCGCTGGCGCAGGCCCGGGTCGCCGAACTGGGCCCGGGTGACGCGGTCTACATCCCGCCGCTGTGGTTCCACCAGGTCGAGGCGCTCGCGCCCCACCTGAACCTGCTGATGAACTACTGGTGGCGACCGCTCGCCGCGCCTGGCCGGCCCGACGACCTGCACCTGGCCGCCCTGCGTCTGGCCATGCTCGCCCTGCGGCATCTGCCTGAGGCCGAGCGGGAAGGGTGGCGTGCGCTCTTCGGCCACTACGTGTTCGGTGCGCAGGGGCAGGCGCTGGACCACATCCCGCCGGGCCAGCGCCATCTGTTCGGTGAGCTGGACGCCGCTGCCGATGCCGCGCTGCGCGCCGACCTCGTCAAGCGGCTGACGCGCTGATCACCACAGGTAGAGCTGCAGCGTGCTGCCGCGGTGGCGCGGCGGAATGCGGCCGAGCAACTCGCGGTGGTCGGGGAAGTTCAGCGCGCTGCGCTGTACGAAGTCATCCACGGCGGCGAGGTCGTGACGTGCCTGATGCGCCGTGGGCGGCTGCAACTCGCTGGCGTCCGGAAAGACGCCCATGCCGGCCAGCAGGGCATACCACGACACGATTGGGTAACCCTGGCCGAAGCGACCCGCCTGCAGGCCGGCGACCAGCGGCTTGCGCGACAGCCAGGTCATCAGCACGCCCTGCAGCGACTCCGACAGATGCAGGTTCTCGGCGTTCTCGCGCCAGTAGTCGGTGTCGGTGCGCGAATTGGTCTTGTAGTGGGCGACGATGTAGTCGCGCGTGTGCTCGAAGCGCTGCTGCATGGTGTCGTTGAACGCCGCGCGCGCTGCGGGGCCGAGGTCACCACGCTCCAGCACCTCCACCAGCATCGCCGCCGTGCGTTGCACGAACAGCAAGGCCGTGGCCTCCAGCGGCTCGATGAAGCCTTGCGACAAGCCGACGGCCACGCAGTTGCGGTGCCACTGCTGCGCCATGCGCCCGACACGCATCTTCAGGTGACGAGCCGGCGCGTCGGCGTCCAGCAGGCCGAGGTGGCGGCGCAGTTCGGTCTCCGCCTGGTCGGCCGTGCAATGGGCGCTGCTGTACACATAGCCATTGCCGCAGCGGGTGGTCAGCGGGATCTGCCAGGCCCAGCCATGGCCCAGGGCCGTGGAGACGGTCTGCGATTCGATGGGGCCTTCATGCGGCGTCGGGATGGCGATCGCGGCATCGTTGAACAGGTTCTCCGCATAGGAAATGAACGGGGTCTGCAGTGCCTGGCCGATGAGCAACGAAGAGAAGCCCGTGCAGTCGACAAAGAAGTCGGCTGACAAGGCGCTGCCGTCGTCCAGCTTCAGGTGGTCGATGTCGCCGGCCTCATCGAGCACCGCCTGGCGCATGTGGCCTTGCAGATGCCGTACGCCCAGGGCGGTGGACTTGCGCGCGAGGAACTGACCGAGCAGCGTGGCGTCGAAGTGGTACCCGTACCAGACGTCGAACGGAAAGTGCGTCGGCGCCCGCGGCGCGCGCCCCTGGCGGGCCAAGGCGGTCGCCACGAAGAACCGGTCCGGGTGCGCGTGGACGTCCGCACCGCCCAGGCGCTCGTGCACGTTGTCGACGAACTGATGCATGGTCAGGTTGTCCAGCATCGAGGCAAACGGGTGGAAGTAGCGCTCGAACCCCGGCCGGGTCGACCAGCCCTGGAAGGTGATGCCGCTCTTGTAGGTCGCGTTGCAGGCGGGCATCCATTCCGACTCTTCGATGCCCAGCCCCTCGAAGAAGCCGCGCAGCCAGGGGGTCGAGCCCTCGCCCACGCCGATGATGCCGACCTGGGGCGACTCCAGCACCGTCACCTGCAGGCGCGGCCCGTAGGCCGAGGTCGCAAGCAGCAGGGCCGTCATCCAGCCGGCCGTGCCGCCGCCCACCACGCAGACGTGGCGCACCGGCGGCGGTCGATCGGTCGAGCCCTGGACCGGGCGGGCCGCGACGTGTCGATTGAAGAGGGTGGCGGTGTCGGTCATGGGGCACTCCACATGCAAAAGGGGAGCATGTCGCCATGCTCCCCGTACGTTGCCGATATTCAGCCCGCCTGGGAACCTGTCGGTTCCAGCGGGCCGCGCCGCATCAGAACTTGATGCGCGCCGTCACGTAGAACTGGCGGCCGTTCTTGTAGATGGCGCGGGGCTGCACCTCGGAAGCGTAGTACTTCAGCTTCGGATCGTTCAGGTTCTGCGCGTCCAGGCTCAGCGAGAAGTTGTCGCTGAACTTGTAGCCGAGCGAAGCGGACAGCACGCCGTTGGCCTTCTGGAAGTAGTCGGTGCCGCGGTCGGTGCCGATGAAGATGTCATCGGTGTAGCTGTAGTTGACGCGCGCCGAGAACTGGTCGTTCTCGAAGAAGCCGCCGAGCGTGAACGAGTTCTTCACGTCGCCGCGCAGCACATGGCCGTCCTGGTCGTGGCCGTCGGCGAAGGTGTAGTTGCCGCTGATGCCGAAGTTGTTGGCGATCGGCGTCTCGAACGCGAACTCCAGACCCGTCACCGACGCCTTCTTGTTGGTCAGGCCGGTGATGGTGAACTGGCGGTTCGCCACCGCCTGCGGGGCGCCCGGCACGTTGGTGGCCGGGATCAGGGCCGCGTAGGTGCCGGTGAACGTGCCGTTCGTGATGTAGCTGCCCATCTGCATGTGGAAGGCACCCATGGACACGAAGGCGCGCGGCGCGAAGTACCACTCGATGTTGGCATCGAAGTTGGTCGAGCGCAGCGGCTTCAGGTCCGGGTTGCCGGCGGTGCCGCTGCCCACGAGGTTGTTGTTGCCGAACAGGCCGGCTGTGTTCAACGACGTGAAGGCCGAGAGCGCGGTGTAGTCGGCGCGGGTCACGGTGCGGCTCAGCGCCAGGCGGCCCACCACATTGCGGGTGATGTCCACGCGGATGCTGGCGCTGGGCAGCAGGTCGGTGTAGGAGCGGCCGTCGGAGGTCTCGACGAAGCTGCCGAACAGCGAAGAGAAGCTGGCCGTCTCGCCCGGCAGCGTGGCGCGGAAGGCGCCGGAGGTCTGCTTGGTGCGCACCGCGCGCAGGCCCACATTGCCGCTCCAGCTGTCGCCTTCGAGGTTGCCCTGCAGGTAGGCGGCCGTGGTGGTTTCCTTCACGCTGTACTCGCCGCCGTCAAACGGCGAGCGGCGGGCCACCGGGTCACGGTTGGTGTAGGCCGCGTTGTAGGCGGCCAGCGCATCGGCCGGGATGAAGGCGATGTTGGTCGGGAAGCCCGAACCCAGGCCACTGCCGAAGTTACCCGGATAGCTGCCGGTGGCCGCGGGCACGTTGGTGCTCCAGGCGCCGGCCGGGCCCTGGCTGATGGTGGGATCGGTATAGCGTTTGTGCTGGGCGCTGCGGGCGCCGAACTTCAGCGTCTTGAGCATGCCCATGTCCAGCGTGTATTCGCCGTCGACCTGGGCCCAGTCTTCCTTGTCGTGCACGATGGTGTGCTGGTTGCCGAAGATCCAGTCGGCCGCCAGGGTCGGCGACGTGAAGCCGAACGCCGGCGCCGCGTCATTGCCGCCCAGCTTGTAGCTGGACTGGCCCGTCACGATGCGCTGCTCCAGCACGTCCTGGCTGAGCGTCTGGCCCTTGCCCTTGGACGACCCGGCATTGGCCGTCAGCGTCAGCGCGTTGTTCACCTTCCAGGTGCCGTCCAGGCTCAGATAACCGCTCTCGGCCGAGGCCTTGCGCGAGATCTGGTCGTAATAGCCCGAGGCAGACGGCGTGGCCCAGTTGAAGGTCGCGCTGGTCAGGGTCTTCACACCCTTGCTGTCGGTGGCGATCGTGTAGTTCGAGATCGTCGCGCTGTCGATCAGGCCGGCGCGCGGCGCGATCATGTAGTTGCGGTTGTAGTTGTCAGCGTCCAGCTTGGACGTGAAGCCGGTCAGCGTGATGTCGACATCCTGCGAAGGCTTGAACTGCGCGCGCACCAGGCCACCCTTGCGCTCGCGCTCCTGCGTGAAGTAGGCGGAGCCGATCAGGTCCGGCGTGTAAACACCCGCAAGTTCCGGATGCGCGGCGATCAGCGTCGGCGCGTTGGCGGCGGTGAGCTGGTTGATGAAGCCCAGCGTTTCCACGCCGTCGCGGCGCAGGTTGCGCTTCTCGGAGAAGGCCTGCACCAGCACGCCGAAGGTCTTGCTGTCGTCACGCCAGTTCAGCAGTGCATTCAGCTGCGGGTCGGTCTTCTTGGGCAGGCTGGCGTAGACGGCGCCGACGCCGGCTTCGAAGGTCAGCGCCTTCGAGAACTCCAGCGGCTTGCGCGTGATGATGTTGACCGAACCGGCCGTACCGCCTTCCACCAGCGAGGCTTCGGAGCTCTTGCGCACTTCCACGCGGCTGACCAGTTCGGAGGGCAGCAGGGAGTAGCTGACGCTGCGGCCCACGCCGGCGCCCGTCTGGTCGAGCACGAACCAGTCGCCGTTGGCGATGCCATGGCCATCGACCAGGGTCTGCGTCAGGCTGGGGTTGGTGCCGCGCAGGCCCACGCGGTCACGCTCGTCAAAGCCGCCCGAGCCGCCTGCGGGGCTGTTCAGGATGGTCACACCCGGCACGCGCGCCAGGGAGTCGGCGACGTTCTTGTCCGGCATCTTGCCGATGTCCTCGGCAGAGATCACGTCGATGTGGGCATCGGCGTTGCGTTTGACGGCCAGCGACTTCTCCTGCGAAGCGCGGATGCCGGTCACGGTGACCGTGTCGAGTTGCTGGTTGGCCGGGGCCTGCTGCGCCAGGGCGACGCCGCTGGCGCCGAGCAGCGCGACGAGCACCGCCTGCGAAACCGGAGAGAGAAGGGGGGTCTGCTTGACCTTCATTGACTGTTCCTCGTTATGGCCAAAGAAATCGGAGCGGCGGTCCTTGCGTCGGGCGTTGCATACCACCTTGGGTCCGGTTGCGGCCTCCGCTGCCCTAGAGCGGCGACTTTCCAACCAGTGCGATGCCACTGTAACGACTGATAACGCCACTTTGCTACCAATTTCTTGTGCGGGCTTTCCCGAGTGGCTGCTGGGATCGGGCCGATTGGTGTGCGGCTCTCCTGGGGCGCAGCCTGCGGGCGCGTCAAACTGGTATTGGATTGGGCTCTTCCGCGGCGGTGCGATGTTGTGCGGCGGCGACGTCGGGCGGCGCCGATGGGTGAAGAGGCGGCATGGCTTGCGGCCCAGGCCGCGTCTTCATGTGCGCCGGGATTGCTGGGGTTGCGCGGGCCCTGTCGGCAGGTGGCTGAGCGTCTGTTGCGCCCCAACAATCCTGTGCTATAGTTGCGGGCTTGCCTCAGGAGGGGTGGCCGAGTGGTTAAAGGCAGCAGACTGTAAATCTGCCCGCATTGCGTACGCTGGTTCGAATCCAGCCTCCTCCACCAAGGTTTGTTGCTCGATTCGAGCGGCCGACCGAGGTTCAAGGCTCCCAGGGCGGGAGTAGTTCAATGGTAGAACCTTAGCCTTCCAAGCTAATGACACGGGTTCGATTCCCGTTTCCCGCTCCAGCAGGGCGAGTTTGGTCGGCTGACGTCGACACCGGTTTGCCGGCCAGCGATCCTGGCGTCAAACCCGTGCCGATGCCCATGTGGCTCAGTGGTAGAGCACTCCCTTGGTAAGGGAGAGGTCACGCGTTCGATCCGCGTCATGGGCACCACCTCTTTCTCTTTTTCTACTCGTCTCGACGGGTTCGCCTCAGGAGCGCAAGATGGCAAAAGGCAAGTTTGAACGGACCAAGCCGCACGTGAACGTGGGCACGATTGGTCACGTGGACCATGGCAAGACGACGCTGACGGCTGCAATCGCGACCGTGCTGTCGAAGAAGTTCGGTGGCGAGGCCAAGGCCT
>JAIPCJ010000094.1 GCA_021738245.1 Methylotenera sp.
CGTGGCCGGCTTCAAGGAGACGGTGGCCCGGCTGCAGGAGCAGCTCAAGCGGGTGCCGCCCCAGTGAGGCGCAGCCAGGCTCAGTAGAAGTCGATCACCGGCTCGCTGCCCAGGCCCCTGGCCTGGGTGGGCCCGCCGAGCAGCTCGTCGATGGCCCGAGCCACGGCCCAGGCCGCACGCACCCGGGACTCACGGGTCGTCCCCGCCAGTCGCGGCGTGACCTGCAAAGACCCGATGCCATGCAGTGGCCGCCCCGACTCCAGCCAGCCGGGCTCCAGGCAGTCGAACCAGGCCGCGCGCAGCTTGCCGGTGCGCAACGCACGCGCGAGCGCCAGTTCATCGACCAGGCCCGACTGACTCAGGCTCACCAGCACCTGGCCAGCCCGCGCGGCCTCCAGCTGGCGTTCGCCCAGCAGGCCGCGGTAGCGCTCGTAGTAAGGCAGCATCAACACGACGCCGTCGGCCTGCTCCATCAGCTCTGACAGGCCCACCACCTCGATGCCCCAGCGCGCCCAGATGCCGTCGTTGGGGTGAAGCGAGGGGTCGTAGCCGAGGACCCGCGTACCAAAGGCCTGCAGCAGTTGCGTGGTGACACGCGCCGCGGGGGCCAGCCCGATCAGCCCGATGGTCGAGCAGCCCAGCTCTCGCCCGACCTTCAGGCCGTCGCTGCCCTCGATGGGCACGCGACGCAGCAGGTTCAGCAGCGCGCCGATGGCGAACTCGGCCTCCGCGCCCGCCGTCGAGGCCTGCGAACGCACCACCTCCACCCCCGCCTTGCGGCAGGCCTCGGCATCGATGTTGTCGGCACCGCCGCTGGCGCGGCCGATGGCTCGCAGCCCGCGCGCACGGCGCAGCAATTCGGCATCCACCGTCACCTCCGGCGGCGCGATCAATGCCCGCACGCCTCGCAGTGACGCTGCCAGGGCCTCGGTATCGCCCACCAGCTCGGGCGCGAAGCGCGCATCGTGGCGCTCGGCCAGCCACTGCACGACATCGGCTTCCAGGGGTTCCAGGATCAGGACGGTCATGGGTGGAATGTAGGGGGGCGTCCTACGCAGAGCCGTCATGCCTGCATGACAGAATCCTCAGGATCACGCCGAATGAGTTTACGTTCATGATTTCTTCGTCCAAGTCGCCCATCACCAAGGCCATCTTCCCGGTTGCGGGGCTCGGCACGCGCTTTCTGCCGGCCACCAAGGCCCAGCCCAAGGAGATGCTGCCGGTGGTCGACAAGCCGCTGATCCAGTATGCGGTCGAGGAGGCGTACGCCGCTGGCGTGCGCGAGATGATCTTCGTGACCGGCCGCCACAAGCGCCCGATCGAAGACCACTTCGACATGACCTTCGAGTTGGAGGTCGCGCTGGAAAACGCCGGCAAGCAGGACCTCCTCGACGTCGTGCGCAGCGTCAAGCCCGACGACATGGAGTGCATCTATGTGCGCCAGGCGCAAGCCCTGGGCCTGGGTCATGCCGTGTTGTGCGGCCAGCGTCTCGTGGGAGACGAACCTTTCGCGGTGCTGCTGGCCGACGACCTGATGGTGGGTGAAAAGCCGATCTTGAAACAGATGGTCGAGCAGTTCGCCGACTGGCGCGCTTCCATCCTGGCGGTGCAGGAAGTGCCGGCCGAGCACACCCGCCGCTATGGCATCGTCGCCGGCACCCAAGTCAACGACCAGTTGATGGATGTCAACCGCATCGTCGAGAAGCCCGCCCCCGAGGTCGCGCCGTCACGCCTGGGCGTGGCGGGGCGCTACATCCTGACGCCGGGCGTCTTCCATGAGATCGCCAACCAGCCGCGTGGCGTGGGCGGCGAGATCCAGCTCACCGACGGCATCGCCGGTCTGCTGCGCCGCGAGAAGGTGTTCGCCTACCGCTACGACGGCAAGCGCTACGACTGCGGCAGCAAGGAAGGCTTCCTGCAGGCCAACGTCGAACTGGCGCTCGCGCACCCGCAACTGGGCCCGGGCTTCCGGGAGTTCTTGCAGGGCCTGTCGCTCTGAACGGCGCGGGCGGCCGTCCCGCCGTCAGCGCAGCCGCAACGGCGGCTGCCGCACTCAGCGCCGACGCAGCACGTGGATGAACTCGTCGCCCCGGGTTTCCTGGGCCACGAGTTCATTGCCCGTCTGGCGGGCGAAGGCCTGGAAGTCCCGGGTCGAACTGGGGTCGGTCGCGACCACGCGCAGCAGGTCGCCGCTTTGCAGCTCGGCCAGCGCCTTCTTGGCCTTCAGGATGGGCAGCGGGCAGTTCAGCCCCCGGGTGTCGATCTCGCGTTGGACGTCCATCACCGGATTCTCACTCTTTCTGTTCAAGCCACTTCGGCTCGATGCCGCGACTGCGCAGCCACGTGGCCAGGGCCTGGCCCGTGCCCTGCGGCCAGCAGCGTACGTCCTCGGGCGCCAGCAGCTTGTACTCCGCCAGCTCGGGCGACAGCCGGATCTCGCCGCGCGCCTGGGCGTGGTAGGCAATGATGATCTGGTTCATGCGCTGGAAGTCCCAGACGCCCAGCAGTTGCACCGCATCCACCGACAGCGAGGTTTCCTCCGCGATCTCGCGGCAGATGCCCTCCTCCGGCGTTTCACCCGCCTCCATGAAGCCGGTAATGAGCCCGAAGAAGCGCCCCGGCCAGGCCGCATTGCGGGCCAGCAGCACGCGGCCGTCCTGGTCCACACATTCGATGACGGCGGCAAGCACGGGCGTCGGGTTGTTCCAGTGCGTGAAGTCGCAGGCGGGGCAGCGCAGCCGGGCCTTGTCGCCGCCGTCCTCGGCCTGGGTGATCCAGTCCAGCGGCGTGGCGCAGGCCGGGCAGAACTTGTAGTCCACCGTCATGCGGGAAACACGCCCGTGGACAGGTAGCGATCGCCCCGGTCGCACACGATGAAGGCAATCGTCGCGTTCTCCACGCGCCGCGCGATCTGCAGTGCCACCCAGCACGCGCCCGCAGCGGAGATGCCGGCGAACAGCCCTTCTTCGCGCGCCAGGCGCCGTGCCATGTCCTCGGCATCGCTCTGGCTCACCAGCACGAGCTCATCCACGCCGCTCGGGTCATAGATCTTGGGCAGGTAGGCCTCGGGCCACTTGCGGATGCCCGGGATGCGCGAGCCCTCGGCCGGCTGCGCGCCGATGATGCGCACGGCCGGGTTCATCTCCTTCAGGAAGCGCGAGGTGCCGGTGATGGTGCCGGTGGTGCCCATGGCACTCACGAAATGCGTGATCCGGCCGTTCGTGTCCTTCCACAGCTCGGGGCCGGTGGTTTCGTAGTGCACGCGCGGGTTGTCGGCATTGGCGAACTGGTCGAGCACCCGGCCCTTGCCTTCGCGGGCCATCTGCTCGGCCAGGTCGCGGGCGTATTCCATGCCGCCCGTGCGGGGCGTGAGGATGAGCTCCGCGCCGAAGGCCTTCATGGTCTGGGCCCGCTCGATGGACAGGTCCTCCGGCATGATCAGCACCATGCGGTAGCCGCGAATGGCCGCTGCCATGGCCAGCGCAATGCCCGTGTTGCCGGATGTGGCCTCGATGAGGGTGTCGCCGGGCTTGATCTCGCCGCGCTCCTCGGCGCGCTTGATCATGCTGATGGCCGGCCGGTCCTTCACCGAACCCGCCGGGTTGTTGCCCTCCAGCTTGGCGAGCACCACGTTGCCACCGGTGTCGTTGCCGAGCAGGCGCTGCAGCCGCACCAGGGGCGTGGCGCCGATGACGTCTTCGAGGGTCGGATAGTTCATGGCGATGATTGTGCCCGGCGGTGCGAACACCCAGGCTTGCTCGGTGCATAATCCGCCCCTCGCCGTGATGGCGAGCAGCTGTTTCCGACGGGCCTCGGTGGCGAAATCGGTAGACGCAGGGGACTCAAAATCCCCCGCCGCAAGGTGTGCCGGTTCGAGTCCGGCCCGAGGCACCACACGGAACAGCCCCTGCCACGCGCTGGCATACACTCGATCGAGCAAGCGCCGGCCCCTCCGGTGCACCGCCCGCTGCCGGGCAATACGCCGACACCCATGCCCCCGCTGCCTTCGGTCACCAAAGCCTTCCTGCTGGCCTGCGTCGGCTTCTTCTGCCTCTTCGAGCTGGTCCCCGCCCTCGCCTTCTGGTTCGAGCTGTGGCCGCTGACCTCGGGGGCCTTCATGCCCTGGCAGGTCGTCACCTACGCCTTCCTGCACGGCGACTTCACCCACCTGCTGTTCAACATGCTGGGCCTGTGGATGTTCGGCGGCGAGCTGGAGCGGGTGTGGGGCCCGAAGCGCTACACGCAGATCCTGGTGGCCAGCACGCTGAGCGCGGCCGTGGTGCAGCTGCTCTTCACCTGGGCCATCGGTTCGGGCTCGCCCACGGTGGGCGCCTCGGGCGCCATCTTCGGGCTGCTGCTGTCCTTCGGCATGCTGTTTCCGAACCGCATCATCGTGCCGCTGATTCCGCCGATTCCGATGAAGGCGAAGTACTTCGTCGCGGTGTTCGGCGGGCTGGAGCTCATCCTCGGCTTCAGCCGCAGCAGTGGCGTTGCCCACTTCGCCCACTTGGGCGGCATGCTCGGTGCTTGGCTGTTGATCCGCCACTGGCGCTCGCCGCGGCGGCGTGGCTGAGCCGGCCGCCCGCCCGGGCCTCGCGCGCTGCCTCTCAGGCGGCTAGAGGCCCTCGCGTGGCGTCGGGTAACGCAGGCGCAGGCGCAGCTCGGCCTTCAGCCGCCGGTTGGACAGCCGGCGTGACTCGCTCCAGAAGCTCAGCTGCATCGGGCTCATGCGCTCGGCCGCTTCTTCGCGCGTGATGCGCTGCGGTGGCGACAGGCCGGCCAGTTCCGCCGCCAGGTCGAAATAGTCGCCCATCAACATCTGGCTGTCGTCGCAGACGTTGACCGCCCGCTGTGCCCAGCCGCGCAGCAGGGCCAGCACGCACGCCACAGCCAGATCGTCCGCATGGATGTGGTTGGTGTAGACATCGTCTTCGCGACGCAGCACGGGCGTGCCCCGAGCCAGGCGCTCGCGCGGGTGGCCGCCCGCACGGTCGCGCGCGTAGATGCCGGGGATGCGCAGCAGGCTGACCCGCGTGCCGTGGCGGCGGCCGAAGGCACGCAGCTGCGCCTCGGCATCGACCCGTCGCCGGGCCCGGTCGGTGCCGGGGTTGGGCGCACGCGTCTCGTCGATGAAGGCGCCGCCACAGTCGCCATAGACCCCGGTGGTGCTGGCATACACCAAGGCCGCAGGCGGCCGTTGTGCCAGCGCGGCCAGCAGGTGGCGGGTCCGGTGGTCGCGCGCGCCCTCGGTCGCGGGCGGGGCGAGGTGAAGCACCCGGTCGGCCAACCCGGCCAGGCGCCCGAGCGTGGCAGGCTCGTCGAGATTGCCGACCAGCGGCACCGCCCCCGCCGCCCGCAGCTCGGCCGCCCGCGCGGGGCTGGACGTGAGTGCATAGACGCGCCAACGGCCCCGCAGCAGCTTCAGCACACGCAGGCCGACATCGCCACAGCCAATGATCAGCAGTCTTGGGGTCATCTCGGGGTACGGCAAAATGCGGCGCAGTCTACGGCCCCGGCGCATATCTGCGGGGCCGCTGCCATTTCGGGAACCCATGTCCTTCCAGATCACCATCCAACCCGCCGGCCGCGTCTACACGACCGAGGCTGACGACACCCTCCTGGCCGCCGCCATCCGCAATGGCGTGGGCCTGCCCTACGGCTGCAAGGACGGCGCCTGCGGCTCCTGCAAGAGCAAGCTGCTCGAAGGCGCCGTCATCCATGGCAACCACCAGCCCAAGGCGCTGTCCGCAGAAGAAGAAGCCGCCGGCTTCGTGCTGACCTGCTGCGCCCGCCCGCAGACCGACTGCACCCTCGAAGCCCGCACGGTGCCAGGGGCCGGTGAGTTCCCCGTGCTCAAGCTGCCCACCCGCGTCAGTGCCATCCTGAAGCCCGTGCCCGATGTGGCCGTGCTGACGATGCAGCTCGCGGCCAACCAGAACTTCCAGTTCCGCGCCGGCCAGTACGTCGAGTTCATCCTGCGCGACGGCTCGCGGCGCAGCTACTCCATGGCCAACGCGCCGCACACGCTGCCAGGCCAGATCGAGCTGCACATCCGTCACATGCCCGGCGGCAAGTTCACCGACCATGTGTTCGGCGCGCTCAAGGAGAAGGACATCCTGCGCATGGAGGGCCCCTTCGGCAGCTTCTTCCTGCGCGAGGATTCCGACAAGCCGGCCGTGCTGCTGGCCAGCGGCACCGGCTTCGCGCCGATCAAGGCCATCATCGAACGGGCCCGGCACATCGAATCGACCCGTCCCTTCGTGCTGTACTGGGGCGCGCGCAAGCAGGCCGACCTGTACCTGAGCGACTGGGCCGCGCAAGTGGCTGCCGAATGGCCGCAGCTGCGCTATGTGCCGGTGCTGTCCGAACCCGACGCAGGCTGGACCGGCCGCACGGGCTTCGTGCACCGCGCCGTGATGGAAGACCTGCCCGACCTCTCCGGCCACCAGGTCTATGCCTGCGGTGCGCCCATCATGGTCGAGTCGGCGCAGAAGGACTTCGTCGCCCAGTGCGGTCTGCCCGAGGACGAGTTCTACGCCGACGCCTTCACCTCCGAAGCCGACAAGCACGCGGCCGGCTGAGCGCGATGTTTGAGCCGCCCTGGACCGATCCCGCCGACGTCGTCGGCGCCCTGCAGCGCAGCGGGGAGGCGGTGCTCGCCCCCGCATCCCTGGGCGTGCTCGGCGTGAGCGCGGCCGAGCTCGACACCCTGCGCCCCTGCTGGGACGACCTGCCGCCTGACGGCTACCTGCGTGACGGCGGCCGCTACCGGTTCCGCCGGCACGGCTGCTTCGTGGCCGACGGCAACACGCTGACGGCCAGCCCGCACCGCGCCCACTGGCAACCGCTGGACTACAACGCGCTGCATGGCGGCATCCAGCGCTGGTATGTACCGCTGGCCCAGGAGATGGTCGCCTCACCCGCGTGGACGGCCTTGCTGCTGGGCCTGGCGCGCGTCACCTCGGCCTTCAAGGGCGAGCAGCCCTGGTTCATCGAGGCGCATCCGTTTCGCATCGACACCAGTGACGGCATCGGCCGCCCGACGCCCGAAGGCGCCCACCGCGACGGCGTGGACCTGGTGGCCGTGCTGATGGTGGGCCGCCATCAGATCAAGGGCGGTGAGTCGCGCGTGTTCGAGGCCCATGGGCCGGCGGGCCAGCGCTTCACCATGACCCAACCCTGGACCACACTGCTGCTGGACGACGAACGCGTGATTCACGAGACGACGCCCATCCAGCCCCTGGAGCCGGGCGAACGGGGCTGGCGAGACACGCTGGTGATCACGCTGCGAAGCGGCGGTTTCCAGGGCCCGTGACCTGCGCGGGGAGCGCCTCCGTAGAATCCTGAGCAGCCGCGCCACAAGCGCGGCCGTTCTTCTTTCACTGCCGCGCCCACAAAGCGCCCACCGTCATGACCCCGACCTCCCTCTTCGGCCTGCCCGAGCAAGCTGCCCATGAGCGCGTGCTGCTCGCCACCGACCCGGCCACCGGCCTCAAGGCCATCCTGGCCGTCCACAGCACCGCCCGCGGCCCGGCCTTCGGCGGCTGCCGCTTGTGGCACTACGACTCCGAACTCGCCGCGCTGAACGATGCCCTGCGCCTGTCGCAGGGCATGAGCCTCAAGAACGCCCTGGCTGACCTGCCCTTCGGCGGCGGCAAGGCCGTCGTCCTCAAGCCCGAGGGCCCATTCGACCGCCCAGCCCTGTTCGCTGCCTTCGGCCGCGCCGTGCAGTCGCTCCAGGGCGCCTACATCACTGCCGAGGACGTGGGCACCACCACCGCCGACATGCGCGGCATGCAGGCCGTGACGCCGTTTGTGAGCGGCATCCCGCGCGAAGGCGCCTTTGGCGGCGACCCGAGCCCCAAGACGGCCTGGGGCGTGTTCGTGTCCATCCAGGCCGGGGCGCGCCTGGTGCTGGGTCGCTCGTCGCTGGAAGGCGTGCGCGTGGCCCTGCAGGGCCTGGGTGCTGTGGGCTGGCACCTGGCGGAGTTCCTGCATCAGGCCGGCGCCAAGCTCGTAGTGGCGGATGTGGACGCCGCCAAGGTCGAGCGCGCCGTGGCGCAGTTCGGCGCGCGCGCGGTGCATGTGGCCGAGATCCTCGCCGCTGAGGTCGATGTGCTGGCCCCCTGCGCCCTGGGCGCCTCGCTCAACGAGCAGACGGTGCCGGGCATCCAGGCCAAGCTGATTGCCGGCGCCGCCAACAACCAGCTCGCCACGCCGGCCGATGGCGACGCGCTGCAGCGCCGCGGCATCTGCTACCTGCCTGACTACCTCGTGAATGCCGGCGGCATCATCAGCGTGGCCCGCGAATACCGCGGCGAAGGCGAAGAGACTGCCGTGATGGCCGAGGTCAGCAAGATCGCCGAACGCGTGGAAGAGCTGCTGCAGCGCGTGCAAACCGCCGACTCGACGCCCGCCCGCGTCGCCGACGATTGGGCCCGCAGCAAGCTCGTTCGCTTGAGCTGAACGACAAACAAAGCCACAGAGGCACAGAGACACAGAGGCATCCCTCTGCTCTCTGTGCCTCTGTGTCTCTGTGGCTGTGTTCTGCTATTCGCCGAGGTAGGCGGCGCGCACCTTGGGGTCGTTCAGCAGCGCCTGGCCCTCGCCGTCCATCGTGACCTCGCCCGACTCCATCACGTAGCCGCGGTTGGCCAGTTGCAGGGCGCGGCTGGCGTTCTGCTCGACCAGCAGGATGGTCACGCCCTGCTGGTGGATGTCGTTCACGACCTCGAAGATCTTGTCGACCATGATGGGCGACAGGCCCATGGAGGGCTCGTCCAGCAGCAGCACCTTGGGCCGGGCCATCAGCGCACGGCCCATGGCCAGCATCTGCTGCTCGCCGCCCGACATGGTGCCGGCCAGCTGCTTGGCGCGCTCCTTCAGCCGCGGGAAGAGGCCGAAGACCTTGTCCATGTCCGCCTGGATCTCGCCGTCATTGCGGTTGTACGCGCCCATCTGCAGGTTCTCGATGATGGTCATGCGCGTGAAGGTGCCACGGCCTTCCGGCACCATCACCAGGCCCTTCTTGGCCAGGTCCCAGGCGCCCTTGCCCTTGATCGATTCACCGAGGTAGCTCACCTCGCCGGCGGCGATGGGCTGCAGGCCGGTGATGGCCTTCATCGTGGTGGTCTTGCCCGCGCCGTTGGCGCCGATCAGCGAGACGAGTTCGCCCTCGCGCACCTCGAAATTCACGCCCTTGACGGCCTGGATGCCGCCGTAGGCCACCTTCAGGCCGCTGACCTTGAGCAGGGTTTGCTTTGCTTCTGCCATGTGCGTGCTCAGTGTGTTTTGTGACCGGCGCCGAGGTAGGCCTCGATCACCTTCTCGTTGCTCTGCACCTCGGCCGGCGTGCCTTCGGCGATCTGCTTGCCGTAGTCCAGCACGGTGACGCGGTCGCACAGGCCCATGACCAGCTTCACGTCGTGCTCGATGAGCAGGATGGTGCGGCCGTCGTTGCGGATGCGGTCGATCAGCTCGCGCAGCACGACCTTCTCGGTCGCGTTCATGCCGGCGGCGGGCTCATCCAGCGCGATGAGCTGCGGATCGGTCGCGAGTGCTCGCGCGATCTCCAGGCGGCGCTGGTCGCCGTAGCTCAAGGTGCGCGCCTTGAACTCGGCGAACTGGCCGATGCCGACGTAGTCCAGCAGCTCCTGCGCACGTGCCTTGATGGCGGCTTCCTCGGCCTTGAAGGCCGGCGTGCGGAAGACCGCACCGATCAGGCCCGACTTGGTGCGGATGTGCCGGCCGACCATCACGTTCTCCAGCGCCGTCATCTCGGCGAACAGGCGAATGTTCTGGAAGGTCCGCGCGATGCCGGCCTTGGCCACCTGGTGCACCGCCTGCGGGGTGTAGGGCGTGCCGCCGAGCGAGAAGCTGCCGCCATCGGGTGTGTACAGGCCCGTGATGACGTTGAAGAAGGTCGTCTTGCCGGCGCCATTGGGGCCGATCAGGCCGTAGACCTGGCCGCGCTGGATCTGGATGCCGACGTCGGACAGGGCCTGCACGCCGCCGAAGCGCTTGGACGCGCCACTTACGTTGAGAACGATGTTGTCGTGGGTGCTCATGATGCTCACCTCCTCACTTCACAGGCTTGGGGGCGGCCTTGCCATGCTCCGGCGCAGGCCACAGGCCGCGCGGGCGGGCCAGCATGATGCCGATCATGGCGAGGGCCACGAGCAGCTGGCGCAGGATGGAGGCATCCAGTCGGCCATCGGTCATCTGCTGCAACGGGCCGGCGACATAGCGCAGCACCTCCGGCAGCGCCGACAGCATCAGCGCGCCGAGGATGACGCCCGGGATGTGGCCGATGCCGCCGAGCACGACCATCGCGACGATCATGACCGACTCCTGCAGGCTGAAGGACTCGGGCGACACGAAGCCCTGGAAGCTCGCGAACATCGCGCCCGACACACCACCGAAGGTGGCGCCCATGCCGAAGGCCAGCAGCTTCAGGTTGCGGGTGTTGATGCCCATGGCCTTGGCGGCGATCTCATCTTCGCGGATGGCCATCCAGGCCCGGCCGATGCGGGAGTTCTCCAGCCGGTAGCAGATCACCACGCCGGCCACGACGAGGGCCAGGAACAGGTAGTAGTACAGCGTGACCGACGGCAGTGTGAAGCCGAACACGTCCAGCGACTTGCCCAGGTCCACACCGAAGATGTGGAAGGAGTCGATCTGGCCGATGCCGCGCGGGCCGTTGGTGATGTTGAGCGGGTACTCCAGGTTGTTCATGAACACCCGGATGATTTCGCCGAAGCCCAGCGTCACGATGGCCAGGTAGTCGCCGCGCAGCTTGAGCGTGGGCGCGCCGAGCAGCACGCCGAACAGCGCCGCCAGCGCGGCCCCGGCCGGAATGACGAGCCAGATCGGCGAATGCAGGCCGTTCGGGAACATCGCCTGGAAGGACTCGAAGTTCTCGCTGAGGTGCGGGCTGGCCATCAGGCCGAACATGTAGGCGCCGACCGCGTAGAACGCGACATAGCCGAGGTCCAGCAGACCGGCATAGCCGACCACGATGTTCAGGCCCAGGGCCAGCAGCACATACAGCAGCGCCAGGTCGATGATGCGCACGGGGCCGTTGCCGAGTTGCTGTGCGAACAGGGGCACGACCAACAGGCCGATGGCTGCGGCGAGGAAGGTGAAGAGTTTCTTGCTGTTCATGTCAGGGCTCCATCACGCACGGTCAGCCACGCGCTCACCCAGCAGGCCGGAGGGCCGCAGCGTGAGCACGAGGATGAGGGCCACGAAGGCGAAGATGTCGGCGTAGTGGCTGCCCAGCACGCCGCCGGTCAGGTCGCCGAGATAGCCAGCACCGATGGCCTCGATCAGGCCCAGCAGCACGCCGCCCACCACTGCGCCGGCCAAGTTGCCGATACCGCCCAGCACCGCCGCCGTGAAGGCCTTCAGGCCCGGCATGAAGCCCATCGTGTGCTGCACGGTGCCGTAATTGGCTGCCCACATCAGGCCGGCCACGGCGGCCAGTGCAGCGCCGATGACGAAGGTGGTGGAGATGATGAAGTCGGGCTTGACGCCCATCAGGCCAGCCACCCGCGGGTTCTCGGCGGTGGCCCGCATCGCGCGGCCGAGCTTGGTGTGGTTCACCAGGTACATCAGCGCGGCCAGGATGGCCACCGTCAGGCCGAGGATGAGGCACTGCGTGACCGTGATCACCGGGCCGCCCAGGTCGAACGGCGTGGTGGGCAGCAGCAGCGGGAAGGGCTTGGGGTTGGGCTTCCAGATGATCATGGCGAGCACCTGCAGCAACAGCGACATGCCCATGGCCGTGATCAGCGGCGCCAGGCGCGGCGCATTGCGCAGCGGCCGGTAGGCGATCTTCTCGACGGAGTAGTTCAGCACTGCGCAGACGACGATGGCGACCGCCAGGCCGATCAACATCAAGGCCCACCCCGGCAGGCCCGCATCGGCGAGGAAGGTGACGACGGTCCAGCTGACCATGGCGCCGACCATCAGGATTTCGCCGTGCGCGAAGTTGATGAGGTTGATGATGCCGTAGACCATCGTGTAGCCCAGGGCGACGAGGGCATACATGCTCCCGAGCACCAGGCCGTTGATGATCTGTTGAATCAGAGTCTCCATGAGGGCTCCAGAAGATTTCGTTGGGCGCAGCATGCGCCACGCGACCCGGTGCAAATCGCAACCCTCGTGCCAATGAAGGCGTTTCTAGGGTATTCACCGACGGGTTGACAAGGCTGACCGTTTGATCCGTCCCACGGGGGCCGGGCTGGTCAGATTTCACGAGTGTCGGCCAGCCCAAACTGGGCGGAAATCCGCACAAACCGCACGCGCACCGGGCGGTTCTCCGCCAACACCGAAAAAACCCTCACCAGCCCTGTCCTGCCCCGCGCCGCATGGGCACACTACACGGCCCTTCGCCATGGTTGTGCACGATCTCTCCCGCCCCCGCGCATCGCGCCTGCCCCGGTGGCTTGGCCGCCCGGGCTTTCATGTCTTCCTGACCGGCCTGCTGATGGTGCTCGGCTTCATGCTCGCGCACCGGCTGAGTGAGCGCAGCGGTCGCGACCAGCTCTCGGCGCTGAGCACCGAGCGGCTGGAGCTGTATGCCTCCAACCTCGCTGCCGAACTGGGCCGGCACGCGTCGCTGCCCAGCCTGCTGGCCATCGCCCCCACCCTGCAGACCCTGATGCAGGCGCCCGGTGACGAGGCCGTACGGCGTGCCGCCAGCCAGATGATGGCGCGGGTGAACGTACGGGCGGGTACGCACCAGATCTTTGTCGCCACGCCGCAGGGCGAGGTGCTGGCCGCCAGCGAAACCCTGACCCCACCCCCGCGCCTGGCCGAAGCGGTGGCGCAGGGGCGTGTGCACTTCTTCGCCGCCGACCCCAGCACCGGCAGCACCGACTTCTACCTGCTGCATCCGCTGCGCCAGGGCGGTGTGACCGGCGGCGTCATCGTCGTGCGCTTCAACCTCGCGCCCCTGGAGGCCACCTGGGTGGACCTGGGCCTGCGTTCGCAAGGCGAGCGCATCCTGGTGGCCGACGAACAGGACGTGGTCATCATGAGCTCGGTGCAGGCCTGGAAGTACGCGGTGCTCGACCATGCGGACCCGTCGCGCCGCAAGGCCCTGGAGGCCAGCGCGCGATACCCGCAGGCCGTCGGGCGCGACCTGGAGCTGCCCGTCACGCTGGAGGTGCACCAGGGCCAGCAGGTCTCGCTCACGCTGCCGGGCGCCAGCCGCCCACGCCCGATGCTTGCGCAGCAGCGCCAGATCCTGCCGCTGGGCCTGCGCCTGGTGGCGCTGTCAGACCTCAGCGAAGTGCGCCAGCGCGCGCAATACGCGGCCTGGGGCGGCGCGGCTTTCGGCGCGAGCATCGGGCTGCTGGCACTCTACCTGTCGTCACGCCGCCGGGCGCTGCGCCAGCTCACACAAGCGCAGGCCGCACTGCAGCAGGCGCACGGGCAGCTGGAGCAGTTGGTGGACAGCCGCACGGCCGAGCTGCGCCAGACCAACGAGGCGCTGAAAACCCAGATCGCCCAACGCCTGAAGACCGAGAGCGAACTGCTGCAGGCCAGCAAGCTGGCGGTGCTCGGGCAGATGTCGGCCGGGCTGTCGCATGAGGTCAACCAGCCGCTCACGGCCCTGCGGGCGCTGGCGCGCAATTCCATCCGGCTGCTGGAGACCGGCCGTGCGGATGCGGTGGCGGCCAATCTGCAGATCATGGACGACATGGTCGAGCGCATGAGCCGCATCACGCGCCAGCTCAAGAGCTTCGCCCGCAAGGCCGACGAGGCCGTGACGCGCGCGGTGCCATTGCTGGACAGCGTGCGCAATGCGCTCGTGCTGCTGGATCACCGCAGCCGCCCGATGGGCCTGCAGACCGACATCGACATCCCCGAGGGCCTGCACGTGCTCGCCGAGGCCAACCGCCTGGAGCAGGTGCTCGTCAACCTGTTCGGCAACGCGATGGACGCGATGGAGACCGAGTCGGTGCGCCGCCTGCAGGTGGCAGCCCGCACCGATGACGCCGGGCGCGTGCGCGTCAGCGTGCAGGACAGCGGCCCCGGTGTGCCTGAGGCCGACCTGCCCCACCTCTTCGAGCCCTTCTTCACGACCAAGCCCGCGGGTGAAGGACTGGGGCTGGGCCTGGTCATCTCGGCGAAGATCATCCATGAGTTCGGCGGCACGCTGCGCGCCGAACGTCTGCCCGACGGAGAAGGCATGAGTTTCGAGTTCGACCTCGCGGTCGCCCCCGCGGAGGCTGCCGATGTTTGAAGGCTACAAGGTGGTGTTCGTCGAAGACGATCTGCCGGTGCGCGTGAGCCTCACCCAGACGCTGGAGCTGGAAGGCTTCACCGTCGTGCCCTGCCGCAGTGCCGAGGAGGCCTTGCCCCATGTGCAGCCGGGGGCGCCGATCGTTGTCGTCACCGATGTCCGCCTGCCGGGCATGGACGGCCGCGCGCTGCTGGCCCATGTGCAGACAACCGACGCCGGCATCCCGACCATCCTCATCACGGCCCACGGCGACGTCGCCATGGCCGTGCAGGCCATGCGCGCCGGCGCCTATGACTTCATCGAGAAGCCCTTCGCCCCGGAGCGGCTGGTGGACGTGGTGCGCCGCGCGCTGGACCTGCGCACGCTGCGCCATTCGGCCGACGAACTGCGCGCGCAACTGCAACGCGCCAGCGGCATCGAGGCGGCGCTGCTCGGCCAGTCTCCCGCCATGCAGCAACTGCGCCGCCAGGTGCTCAACCTCGCCGGCACCTCGGCCGATGTGCTCATCGTCGGCGAGACCGGCACGGGCAAGGAGCTGGTGGCCCGCTGTCTGCACGACCAAAGCCCGCGGCGCGACCGGCACTTCGTCGCCATCAACTGCGGCGGCCTGCCCGAGGCGCTGTTCGAGAGCGAGCTGTTCGGCCACGAGCCCGGCTCCTTCACCAGCGCGGCCAAGCGGCGCATCGGCAAGATCGAGCACGCCAATGGCGGCACGCTGCTGCTCGACGAGATCGAGACCATGCCGATCGCGCTGCAGATCAAGCTGCTGCGCGTGCTGCAGGAACGGCATGTGGAGCGGTTGGGCTCCAACGAGGAGGTGCCCGTCAATGTGCGCTTCATCGCGGCGAGCAAGTCCGACCTGAAGGAGCAATCAGCCAAGGGCGAGTTCCGCAGCGACCTGTATTACCGGCTCAACATTGCCACGCTCACGCTGCCGCCGCTGCGAGAGCGACGGGAGGACATCCCACTGCTGTTCGAACATTTCGTGGCCCAGGCCTGCGCCCGCTACGAGCGCAGCGCGCCGGAGCTCACGCCCGAGAAGCTGCGCGATCTCATGGCCCACGACTGGCCCGGCAATGTGCGCGAGATCCGCAATGCGGCTGACCGCTTCGTGCTGGCGCTGGACGACCTCGACCCGCAAGCCGCGCTGCAGGCCGTGCCCAGCCTGCCGCTGGCCAAGCAGATGGACCTGATCGAGAAGACCCTCATCGAGCAGGCCCTGCGCCGCTGCGGCGGCAAGGTGCCCGCCGCGATGGAGCTGCTCGGCACGCCGCGCAAGACGCTCTACGACAAGCTGCACCGGCACGGGATTCAGCTCGACACCTTTCGTTGAGTCGCTTCAAGCAAGGCCCGAGAAACACAGCCACAGAGACACAGAGACACAGAGGCTCAGGGCTGGCGCCTGAAGCCGAGCCTCTCTGTGACTCTGTGTCTCTGTGGCGTGTTCGAAGGTCTGGGCGACAACTTAACGGTAGCGCTCAGGGTCCGGTGAATCCGTCGGGCTGGCGATCACGCGGCGGAAGGCCGCGCTCATCGGCAGCTTGAGGTTGAGCCCCGACGGCGGCAGCGGGGACTCGAACCAGCGGCGGTAGATGGCGTGGATCTCGCCGCTGCGGTACAGGCCGGCCAACACCTCGTCGACCAGCGCCTTGAACTGCGGGTCGCCCTTGCGCAGGCCGATGGCATAGGGCTCCACGGTCAGGGCCTGGTCGGAGATGCGGTAGTCGTCGGCCCCGGCGCCCTGCTGCGCCACCAGCGCCCGCAGCAGCACGTCGTCCATCAGGAAAGCCGAGGCCCGGCCGCTCTTGAGCATCTGGAAGCCCTCGGGATCGTCCAGCCCGCCGAGGATGCGGATGCCCAGGCCCTGCTGCTCATTCACCTTGGCCAGATGCTGGATGCTGGTGGTGCCGATGGTCGAGGCCACCGGCAGGCCGCGCAGGTCGAACAGGCTCCGCACGCGTTCGCCACCGCGCGTCATCAGCCGTGTCTCGGCGACGAAGATGGTCAGCGAGAACGCCTGGCTGCGCGCCCGCTCGGCGGTATGGGTGGTGATGCCGCACTCCAGGTCGAGCGTGCCGTTGATGACCAGCGGCATGCGCGTGGCCGAGGCCACCTCCACCCGGCGCACTTCGAGATCAGGCAACTGCAGCCGGTCGCGCACGGCGGCCACGATGCGGTCGCACAACTCCACCGTGTAGCCCGTGGGGCGCAACTGCGCGTCGAGGTAGGAAAAGGGCAGCGAGGCCGGCCGGTAGCCGAGCACGATCACGCCGGTGTCCCGGATGCGCGTGAGCGTGGGGCCGTCGGCCGCCTGTGCGCCGGCGCACCACAGCCCCACCAGCGCCGCGCTAGCCGCCAGCAGCCGCTTCATCATCCAGCTGCCGCAGCCAGGCCAGCTTCTCGGCAATCTTGGCCTCCATGCCCCGCGGTACCGGGGCATACCAGCCCTGCCCTTGCAGCCCGTCGGGCAGGTACTGCTCGCCGGCTGCATAGGCATGCGGCTCGTCGTGCGCGTACCGGTAGGCGTGGCCGTAGCCCAGCTCCTTCATGAGCTTGGTGGGGGCATTGCGCAGGTGCACGGGCACCGGACGCGAGACGTCCTGCTTGATGAAGGCCTTGACCTCGTTGAACGCCTTGTAGACGGCATTCGACTTGGGCGCGATGGCCAGATAGACCACCGCCTCGGCCAGCGCCAGTTCCCCTTCAGGTGAACCGAGCCGCTCATAGGCTTCGGCTGCATCCAGCGTGATGCGCAGCGCGCGCGGGTCGGCCAGACCGATGTCTTCGCTGGCCATGCGGATGAGCCGGCGCGCGATGTAGCGGGCATCCACACCGCCATCGAGCATGCGGGCGAACCAATACAGCGCGCCGTCGGGATGGCTGCCGCGCACGGACTTGTGCAGCGCGCTGATGACGTCGTAGAACTGGTCGCCACCCTTGTCGTAACGGCGCAGCTGCTCACCCAGGGCGCGCTCCAGCAGCGCTTCATCGATCTGCACGCCCTGGGCCAACGAGGCGGCCGTGTCGAAGGCATTGAGCAGGCGGCGGGCGTCACCGTCGGCGTATCCGATGAGCCGCTGCGCGGCCTCGGGTGTGGGCGCCGGCACGCCCAGCTCGGCCGCGCCACGCACGATGAGCTGACCGAGTTCCTCGGCGTCCAGGCTCTTGAGCACCTGCACGGTCGCGCGCGACAGCAGCGCGGAGTTCACCTCGAAGCTCGGGTTCTCGGTGGTCGCGCCGATGAAGGTGAACAGCCCCGCTTCCACGTGCGGCAGGAAGGCGTCCTGCTGCGATTTGTTGAAGCGATGGACCTCGTCGACGAACACGACCGTGCGGCGCCCCTGAGCCGCGGCGACCTGCGCGCGTTCCACCGCCTCGCGGATCTCCTTCACGCCACCGAGCACCGCCGAGATGGCGATGAACTGCGCCTCGAAGGCCCCGGCCATCAGCCGCGCCAGCGTGGTCTTGCCCACGCCCGGCGGCCCCCAGAGGATCATGCTGTGCAGGCGGCCCGCATCGAAGGCCACGCGCAGCGGCATGCCGGGGCCGAGCAGGTGGCGCTGGCCGATGACTTCGTCCAGCGACTTCGGCCGCAGGCGCTCCGCCAGCGGAATGCCGGCCAAGGGCGCGGCCGGCGCGGCAGCCGCTGCCGGCAAGCTGCCGTCGTCGTCGAAGAGCGACCCGCTCACTGCTCGATCAGGTCGGCGCCGGCCGGCAGCTAGAGCTGGAGGCGGCCCGCCGGCACGGCGACGTTGGCCTGGATGGCGCTAAACTCCAGCCGAGAGCGCTGGCCGAAGCCGTCGACGATCTCCATCGCGGCGAGGTCGCGCCCCTTGAAGCCGAGCTTGAGCGATT
>JAIPCJ010000095.1 GCA_021738245.1 Methylotenera sp.
GGCGAGTGCCGCCGCGGTGTCGCCCCCGGCCACCGAGAAGGCCAGCGGGAAGTTGCTCGCGCCGAACACGGCCACCGGCCCCACGCCGACGAAGCGCAGCCGCAGGTCTGGCCGCGGCGGCGTGCGTGCGGGCAGGGCCGTGTCGATGCGGGCGTCCTGCCAACTGCCTTCGCGCAGCAGCTCGGCAAAGAGCTTCAACTGGTTGACGGTACGGCCGCGCTCGCCTTCGAGTCGGGCGCGGGGCAGGCCGGTCTCGGCCATGGCGCGCACGAGGAGGTCGTCACCCAGGGCCAGGATCTGTGTGGCGATCTGCTCCAGGAAGTCCGCGCGCTCGTGGTCGCCGGTGGCGCGGTAGGCGTCGAAGGCGGCACCGGCCAGCTGGCAGGCTTCGTTCAACTGGGCGGCGTCGACCGCGTGGAACTCGGGGCCGAGGGCTTCGTTCATGCTCGGGTCGAAGGCCTGGAAGACAGCACCCTTGCCGCGCACGGGCTGACCGCCAATCAGAGCGAGACCTTGAATGGTGTTGCTCATGTCTGTGTCTCTGTGCCTCTGTGGCGGTGTCTGGATTTCATTTCAGTGAGAGTGGCGCGGCACGGCGGCGCCGCGCTTGCCGCGCAGGAAGTCGAAGTCGCAGCCCTCGTCCGCCTGCAGCACGTGCTGCACGTAGAGGTGGCGGTAGCCGCTGGCGTCCATCGGGTGTGGGGTCTGGGCGGCCGCCCAGTCGGCCAGGCGCCGGGCGATCTCGGCCGCGGGCACGTCTAGGTGCAGGCGGCCGGCGGCGCAGTCGAGCTCGATGACGTCCCCTTCGCGCACGATGGCCAGCGGGCCGCCCGCGCGCGCCTCGGGCGCGACATGCAGCACCACGGTGCCGTAGGCGGTGCCGCTCATGCGGGCGTCGGAGATGCGCACCATGTCCTTAACGCCCGCGGCCAGCAGCTTCGGCGGCAGGCCCATGTTGCCGACCTCGGCCATGCCGGGGTAGCCCTTGGGGCCGCAGTTCTTCATGACGAGCACGCAGCTGGCGTCCACATCGAGGGCGGGGTCCATGATGCGGGCCTTGTAGTCGTCGAAGTCCTCGAACACGACGGCCCGGCCGCGGTGTTTCATCAAGGCCGGCGTGGCGGCGGAAGGCTTGAGCACCGCGCCGCGCGGCGCGAGGTTGCCGCGCAGCACGCAGATGCCGCCGTCGTCGATGAGAGGCAGGCTCAGCGGGCGGATGACCTCGTCGTCGTAGATGGGCGCATCCTGGCAGTTGGTCCACAGGCTCTGGCCGTTGACGGTCAGCGCCTCGGGGTGGGGCAGCAGGCCTGCTTCGCCCAGGCGGCGGATGACGGCGGGCAGGCCGCCCGCGTAATAGAACTCCTCCATCAGGAAGCGGCCCGAGGGCAGCAGGTCCACCAGCGTGGGTGTGCCGCGGCCGATGCGGGTCCAGTCTTCGAGTTCGAGGTCCACGCCGATGCGGCCGGCGATGGCCTGGAGGTGGATGACGGCATTGGTGGAGCCGCCGATGGCCGCGTTCACCCGGATGGCGTTCTCGAAGGCCTGGCGGGTCAGCACCTTGGACAGCGTCAGCTGCTCCCACACCATGTCGACGATGCGCATGCCGGAAAGATGGGCCAGCACATAACGTCGCGCATCGACGGCGGGGATGGCCGCGTTGTGCGGCAGCGAGGTGCCCAGCGCCTCGGCGATGCAGGCCATGGTGCTGGCGGTGCCCATGGTGTTGCAGGTGCCGGCCGAGCGCGAATGACCGGCCTCGGCGGCCATGAAGTCGTGCAGGCTGATCTCGCCCGCCTTGACCTGCTCGTGCAGCTGCCACACCGCGGTGCCCGAGCCGATGTCCTTGCCCTTGAGCTTGCCGTTGAGCATGGGCCCGCCCGTGACGACGAGGGCCGGCACGTCCACACTCGCCGCCCCCATCAGCAGTGCGGGCGTGGTCTTGTCGCAGCCCGCCAGCAGCACGACCGCATCCATCGGGTTGCCGCGGATGCTCTCCTCCACGTCCATGCTGGCCAGGTTGCGGGTCAGCATGGCGGTCGGGCGCAGGTTGCTCTCGCCGTTGGAGAACACCGGGAACTCGACCGGAAAACCGCCCGCCTCCAGGATGCCGCGCTTCACATGCTCGGCCAGCTTGCGGAAGTGGGCGTTGCAAGGGGTCAGTTCGCTCCAGGTGTTGCAGATGCCGATGATGGGCTTGCCCTGGAACTCATGGTCGGGAATGCCCTGGTTCTTCATCCAGGAGCGGTACATGAAGCCGTTCTTGTCCTGGGTGCCGAACCATTCGGCCGAGCGCAGCTTGACCTGGCGCTTCCTGTCCTCTGTCGTCATGGGGGATGGTCTCGTTGTCGTTCCGGGCCGCAGGTGCGGTCGGCCGGCGAGAGGGCATCCTAGGCAGGCACAGCGAGCCTATCCAATCAATTCAAAGGCGGCGGCGATATCGATATGGATATCGCCGCGCGTAGGGCGGGCCTCAGACCTGCGGGCGCAGGGCCGTCTGGTGCAACCTCACCATGTGGTACGGGTCGGGCTGCTCATCTCGGCAGCCGCCGGTCTTGCAGGGCAGGGCGTCGGCCGCATGCCAGCCACCCTGCTCGGGATCCACCACCTGGCTCTTCACCAGGGCCAGCGTCTGCTCATAGCGCCGCCAGAGGTCGGTGCGCCCGGAGGCCTGGGCCGCCACCATCAGGGCATGCAGGCATTCGGCCTGCTGCCACCAGCCCTTGCGCCGGTCCACGACAGTGCTGTCCGGGAAGGCGCGCGTGGCGCAGCCGCCCTCCACCTCGTCGTAGGCCAGGGTCATGGCATAGGCCAGCACGCGCTCCGACACTTGCGCGTAGATGGGCGACACCACCGCGCCGCTCGTCAGGAGATGCGTCCACTCGAATTGATGGCCCAGGTCGATGAAGCCGCCTTCGGCCTTGGTGGCCAGCGGCTTCCAGTTCTCGTCGTACCACTCCGGGATGAGGGCGCCACCGTCGGGCAGGCCCTGCAGCAGCTTGTTCACGACGAAGTCGCCCAGGCGCCGGGCGCCGGTCTCGGCGACCTTGTCGCCACTGGCGCTGCGCAGCAGGAGCAGGGCTTCGAACATGTGCATGACCGGGTTCTGCGTGCGCGGGCCCGGGCGGGGCTTGAAGTCCTGCTCGCACTCGGTGTGCAGGCCGCCGTGCGCGTCCAGGAAGCCCCGTTCCGTTTCCAGCCAGGCCTGCTGCGCGGCCTCGCGATAGCGCACGTCGCCGCTGATGCGGTACAGCTCCGCCAGCGCCAGCAGCACGAAGGCGTGGTCGTAGGCATGCTTGCCGAGCGACTTGGGGCGGCCGTCGGTGCTGAGGGTGTGGAAGTAGCCGCCATGCACCTCGTCGTGGAAGCGCATCAGCATCAGGCTGGCGGCCCGCTTGGCGATGGCGAGATAACCGCCATCCGGGATGAATTCATGCGCTGCCGCGAACGAGAACACGAGCCGGGCCTGGTCCACCAGGTAGACCTCGTCCACGGCACGCGGCTGCCAGCGACGGTCGAACCGGGCCTGGAAGCTGCCGTCGGGCTGTGGCGCGTGCTTGTGCCAGCGCAGCATCAGCGCTTCGAGGTCGTCGCGGTGCCAGCCGGTGTCGATGCGGTTGCGGTAGCTGCTGTCGGGGTCGGTGCAGGCGGCCAGGCTGGCGATCAGGGCCAGGGCCCCGCGGCGGCTCAGGCCGGCAGCGGCGGTGCGGGGCCGAGGGAGCGACGGTGCGGGCAAGAGCGGCAGGCCTTTCAGGTCAGCGTCCATGGGGCCAGGTGGCTTTCTTGGTCGGGCCCTTGCTGCTCTTGCCACGTGCGGCCCAGACCTTGTAGGCAGCCGGCGTGAGCTCGCGCTTGAGCAGCGCCACCAGTTCACCGTGGCCGATGCCGTGCATCAGCAGCACCTGGTTGTAGGGCGGGACGTCTTCGAAGGCGGTGGCGATGACGCGCTTCACGTCTTCGGGGCTGAGTCGGGGGGCAGTCTTGGCCATGGGGGCGGATTGTGGCGTTGGCGGCGGGCGTCGTCAGCCCAGCACTTGGGTGAAAAGCGCCCCCTGGTCCGTCAGGGCTTGCACCAGGGTGGGGGCCAGCCCCTCGCGAAACACCAGGTGCACCTGGACCGTCACCGGGTCCAGCAGCCGCCGGTACGCCACGCCCGGGTAGCGCTGGCGAGCCAGCCCGCTGGGCAGCAGGGTGCAGCCGCGCCCGGCCGCGATCTGCGCGATGGTGGCCGACGTGCCGGGCGCATCGGCCTCGCGGGCCGGCCGGAAGCCCAGCGCCTCGTACTGGCGCTGGTAATGCGTCCACAGCGCCGGGTTCACGCGCCGGGCAAAGCGCAGGAACACCGGCCCGTCCTGCAGGTCGGCCAGCCGCAGCGCCCGCTTGCGGGCCAGCACACTGCTGGCAGGCACCACGGCCACATGGCTCAGCGTCGCGACCTCCGCATGGCGCAGGCCCTGCAAGTCGTGAGGCATCGCAATCAGGGCGGCGTCCAGCGTTCGCTTGAGCAGGGCCGCCAGCAGTTCGGGCCCGGTGGCCAGCAGGGGCTCCAGCGGAGCCAGCCGGGTCGCGTCTCGCCAGGCACGGTCCAGCGTGGCGAAAGCGCTCATGTCCATCCACCAGGGCAGGCCCAGGCGCAGTCGCTCCGGGCTGGCGGCCTCACCCGCTGCCACGGCGGCCACGGCCGCGTCGAAGGCCTGCACGGCCTGGTCAAAAGCGGCGCGGGCCTGCTCGCCGGCTGCCGTCAGCCGGGTGCCGGGGCCGCTGCGGTCCAGGAGGTCCACCCCGAGGGCCGCCTCCAGTGCGGCGATCTGGCGGGACAGCGGGGGCTGCGTCAGGTGCAGCCGCTCGGCCGCGCGCCGGAAGTTCAGCTCCTCGGCCACCACCAGGAAGTAGCGCAGCTGCCGGATGTCGATGCTGCGGTGGGCGGCCGTGTTCATGCCGAAAAGGTATCACCTATTCCGGAATTTACGGTGACCCGGCCTGTCCCCAGCATGCGCGACCTGACCTGCTTCCTGTGGTGATCTGCCATGTCTGCCCCCGCCCCCACCCGTCGCCACTTCCTGGCCACCACCGCTGCCCTGGGCCTGGCCGCCTGCGGAGGCGGCGGCGCACCGCCGGCCGCGCCCGGCATCCAGCGCTTCGAGGCTGCCGCGGTCGCGGTGGGCGAGGCGGCGCGGCTGATGGCCGTTTTCAGCGGCGGCAGTGGCCGCATCGAGCCTGACGTGGGCACCGTGCAGAGCGGCGTGCCGGTCAGCACCCCGGCATTGGCCGGGCCGCGCCGCTACACGCTCATCGTCGAGGTGCCGGGGGAGCCGGCGCAGCGCCGTGAGCTGACCGTGACACCGCAGTACCGCGACCGCTACCTGCCGCTCGCCACGCCCGAGCCGCTGCAGTACCACGCGGCGCTGGCGGCGCGGGATGGCGCGGTCATCGTCTTCGGTGGGTCACGCGGGCTGGCGACGATGTCCGAGGCCATCGACCGCTTCGACCCCGCCACGCGACGATTCACCCGCATCGGCAGCATGGCCTCCGGCCGGGCGCAGCACACAGCCGTGGCGCTGTCCGACGACCGGGCGCTGGTGGTGGGCGGCCAGGTGAGCCTGAGCAACGCCGGCTTCGCCGAGTTGGTGGACCTGCGCACCGGTGCCGTGGAGCCTGCCGGCTGGCCGGTGCGGCCGCGCAGCCGGCATGCGGCCGTCGCGCTGGCCGACGGCCGGGTGTTGCTGGTAGGCGGGCTGGACAGCGCCAGCGTCGAACTGTGGGATCCGGCCACCCGGCGCTTTCGGCTCGTGGCCAGCGGGATGCAGAACGCGCGCGAATACCCGACCGCCACGCTGCTGGCCGATGGGCGGGTGCTGATCGTGGGCGGCGATCACGTCGGGCCGACGCAGCGCCTGGCCGAGGTGTTCGACCCGCGCACCGAGCGCTTCGAGCCGGTCGCCTCGCCGCTGGACGGCGAGCGGCGCGCCATGCATGCCGCCCACCGGCTGGATGACGGCCGCGTGTGGGTGCTCGGCGGCGAACTGCGCACCGACACCGGCTTCCTGCCGCTGGACACCGTGCTGGTGTTCGACCCCGCGCGCCAGACCCTGCAGCCTCAGGGTCGGCTGGACACACCGCGCAGCCTGGTGCGCAGCCTGCTCGGGGCCGACGGTCAGGTCCGGCTGTTCGGCGGCTTCACGGCGGATGAACTGGCGGCCCGCTCCGCCAGCCGTTTTGGCCCGGGGGCTGCGGCGCTGGCCGCCATGCCTGCGGGGCGGGCCTGGCATACGGTCACGCCGCTGGCGGATGGGCGGGTGCTCATCCTGGGTGGCGACGACGCCCAGGGCGGCGCGGCCGGCGGTGGGCTGATTTACGAGTAGCGCTGGGCGACCCAGGCGGCCGCACCGCCGGCCAGCGTGCTGGCGAAGCAGCCCCAGGCGGTGTCGACCACGGCCAGCCGGACGGGCCAGTGCTGCAAGGTGGCCAGGTTGGTCAGGTCATAGACGCCATAGCCCACCAAGCCGACGAGGGCGGCCCGGGCGACCTGGTGCGCCAGGGGCTGGCCGGCCGGGAACAGCGCCAGCGCGACCAAGGCTGCCGGGTAGCCGAAATAGAACAGCGCCGCCGGCAGCCAGCGCACCTGCTCGGCCATCTGCGCGCCCATTTCCTGGCGGTAGAAGTCACGCGCCAGCACGCCCAGCCAGAGCGCGTCGAGCACGCCCATGACAAGCAGGGCGACGAGGTAGGGTTTGAGGAAGCTGGTCATGGTCAGGCCAGTGTGCCTGCTGGCCCGTGGCGATGGGCGTAGGAGGGCGCCGCATCGCCGCCTGTCCTACATGCTGCCGTCCGGCGCGCTGGCATCGGCGCTCTGCTGCGCACCCCAGCATGAGCTCATGAACGCCACTCCGTCCTCCCTGCCGGCTGCGGGCTCGTCCCGGCCGGCGCCCAGCCGTCGACCTGCCCTGTCGCTGCTGGCCTCCGAACCGCTGCGCGCCACACTGGAGGCCGTGCGGGCCGCCGCCGCCTGGCGTGAGGCACCGCGTGCGGTGGGCCATGGCCACACCGTGGTGCTCTTTCCCGGGCTCGGGACCGACGGCCGCACCCTGTGGCCGCTGCGCCGCCATCTGGCACGGGCCGGGTTCAGGGCGCTGGACTGGGGCCAGGGCCTGAACACCGGGCCGCGGGGCGATGTGCAGGCCTGGCTCGATGACCTGGCCGAGCGGGTGGCCGCGCGGGCTGCGCCGGCGCCGTCGTTGAGCCTCGTGGGGTGGAGCCTTGGGGGCTTTTATGCGCGGGAGCTGGCCAAGCGCTGGCCTGACCGCGTGCAGCAGGTCGTCACCATCGGCACGCCCTTCAACGGCAGCGTGGACGACACCCACGTGGGCTGGCTCTTTCGCCTGCTCAATGGCCAGCAGGCGCCGGCCGAGGCCGCCCTGCGCGAGCGCCTGGCGGAGCCGCCACCGGTGCCGACGGTGTCGCTGTACAGCCGGCGCGACGGCGTGGTGGCCTGGCAGGCCTGCCGGCACGCACGCGGCTGGCCGCAGGCGCGTGACATCGAGGTCGATGCCAGCCACCTCGGCATGGGCTGGTCGCCCGAGGTGCTGGACCGCGTGACCCACTTGCTCGCCCCCCGGCGCGAGGCCACGCGATGAGCGCCGCCACCGCCTGGCGGCTCGGCCCGCGCGAAGACTCGCCCCGCCCGGCCCCGCCGCCCGAGAAGCTGCCGCCGCGCGAGCCGGTGACGCCCGTCAAGCTGCGCCAGACGCTGCGGCGGGTGTTTGGTCTCCGGGCGCTGCGCCCGGGGCAGGCCGAGGTCATCGAGCGGGTGCTGGCCGGCCAGAACACCCTGGCCGTCATGCCCACCGGCGCGGGCAAGTCGCTGTGCTATCAGCTGCCCGCCGTGCTGCGGGACAGCCTGACCGTCGTCATCTCGCCATTGATTGCGCTGATGAAAGACCAGTGCGACACCCTGCAGGCTCGGGGCGTCGCCGCGCGCCAGCTGCACTCCGCGGTCGATGCCAACACCCGGCTCGAGACCGAAGCCCTGCTGACCCGGGGCGCGGTGCGCGTGCTCTTCACCACGCCTGAGCGCCTGGCGGATCGGCGCACGCTCGGACTGCTGCAGGAGCAGCGCGTGGGGCTGCTGGTGGTGGACGAGGCGCACTGCATCACGCAGTGGGGGCACGACTTCCGGCCCGCCTTCAGCGCGCTGCGCGATGCCCGTCGCGCCCTCGGCCGTCCGCCCGTGCTGGCCCTGACCGCCACCGCGCCCGTGGCTGTGCAGCGCGAGATCGCGCAGGCGCTGGCCATCCCGCGCGACGGGGTGCTCTGCCACGGCGTCTACCGGCCCAACCTGCAGCTGGCCGTCGAGCTGCCGCAGACCGAGGTGGCCCGAAGGGCCCTCATCCAGCAGCGCCTGTCCGCCTGCACGGGCAGCGCCATCGTGTACTGCGCCACGGTGCGCGAGGCCACGGCCCTGCACCGCCAGCTGAGCGGCCTGGAAAGCCTGGCCGGCGAGGTGGGCCTGTACCACGGCAAGCTGCCGGCGCGCGACCGCGAGGCGGCGCAGGAGGCCTTCATGCGCGGCGAGTGCCGGGTCATGGTGGCGACCAACGCCTTCGGCATGGGCATTGACAAGCCCGACATCCGGCTGGTGCTGCATGCGCAGATGCCGGCATCCATCGAGGCCTATGTGCAGGAGTCCGGCCGCGCCGGCCGGGATGGCGAGCCGGCCGAGGCCTTGCTGCTGTTCCGCGAGGGCGACCGGGCGCTGCAACAGTTCTTCGCGGGCGGCCAGCCGCCCTCACGCGAGGAACTCGCCGCCGTCTGGCAGGCCCTCAGCAGCCAGACCCCGCAAGGCGGCTGGCTGCCCGCGGCGCTGGCCGAGATGGTGCGCCTGCCGCAGCGCCGGCTGGAGCGGGTGCTGGTGGCCCTGCGCTCTGCCCGGGCCCTGCGCGGCAACGAGGCCACCCGCCTGAAGCCCGCCCCGCCGGCCGCGCGCCAGGCGCCCCAGGCCGTGGTGAGCGCCGCCGAGGCGATCGCCCAGCAGCGTCGTGACAGCGACCGTGACGGCCTCACCGCGATGGTGCTCTACGCCAAGGCCGGCGGCTGCCGCTGGGCGACGGTGCTGGCCCACTTCGGCGAGACGCTGGACAACGGCGCCGGGCGCTGCGGCCATTGCGACAGCTGCGCCCGCTTCGCGCGGTTGCTGGCGGCCGAGCAGGCCCAGCCCCGGCCGCCGGCCGCGCCCGGCGACGTGGCACCCCGCCGCACGGCGGCCCGCTTCGAGACCGGACAGCGGGTGCGGGTGAGGCGCTTCGGCTGGGGCGAGGTGAAGGCTTGCAGTGACGAGCAGGTGCGCATCGACTTCCCGCGACACGGGCTGCGCGACATCCACCCCGACTTCGTGCTGGCCGCCCGCTGAACGCGTGTCAGCCCGGGTCTCCCAGGGCCTGCAGCAGGCCGCCCAGGGCGCGCTGCACCGGCGTGGGGTCGGCCAGGTCCGTGGCCAGGCCCTCGCTGCGCAGCCGCTTGAGGGCCCGCCGCGTCATGGAATGCATGCCGCCCGCCAGGTTGCTGGTGAACATGAACAGCGCGCCGTTGTCGCTGGCCCAGGCCAGTTGCGCGGTGGCCCACACGCCCTGCAGGTAGAGCTTGCAGCGGCGGCCGGCCCGCAGGCCGTCGATCCAGTCTTCGCTCGTGTCGGTCGCGTCCAGCGCCATCGGCACGGTGGGCAGCGTGCCGACATGGGTCTCGTGGCCCTGCCAGGCATCGGGCGCAATGCTGGCCAGCTCGGGCTCGGCTGGCGCGGGTGTGGCGCGAGGGGCTGCGGTGGCTGCGGCCTGGGGGGGCGGTAAGGGCGGTGAGGGCGGTGAGGTCCGCGCCGATGCGCCGGCCGACGGGGCGGCAGGCGCTGCGGCCACCGCAGGCGCGGCGGCGGGCTCGGCTGGCGCTTCGGTCTTCTCGGCGAGATGTCGCCGATGGGTCTGCATCAGTTCGGCCAGCACGCGGTTGCGGTGCTGCTGGGGCAGGTCGATGAGGGCCATGCCCTGCTGCACGCGGCCGATGAGGCGGGGCAGGCGGCGCCGCAGTTCGGCGCGGCCTTCGGGGGTTTCGGGGCGTTGCAGGCTGGCCAGCAGCTCGTCCACGGTGCTGACGAGGGCCTGCGCCTCGGGCGACTCGGCGCCGTCGGTGGCCATCACCCGGGCCAGCACTTCGATCCAGGGGCCGCGCAGGAAGGTCTGCACCAGCGGGCTCACGTCCTGGGCCCGCGTGAGCTGCAGCTCCACCTGGTCGCGCATCAGCGGCAGCAGCCGGCGCTCGGCCTCCATCTGGCTCAGGGCATCGGTGGCCGGGCGGGTGCGCTCAACCTGCTGGGCCCGCTCGTCATCGATGAAGGTCTGCACCTGCGCCAGGGCCTGGACATAAGCCTGGGGCTCGGCGGGTTCGTCGTCTTGCAGGCGCGCCACCAGGGGCTCGACGAAGCGCTGGAAGGCCTCGCCGCGCTCGGCGTCATGCGCAGGCATTTCGGCGGAATGGCTGGCGATCTTGTTGATCAGTGCCCAGGCCGGGTGCTGCTCCGACGACAGCACGTCCGGGTCATGGGCCGCGAGCTGGCGCACCGGCGCTTCGAGCCGGGCGATGGCGCCGCGCAGCGCGGGGGCCAGCTGCGGGTCGTCCAGCAGCCGCTCGAACAGCCGGCCGAGCAAGGCATGGGACGCCGCCGCGGCCTGGGTGTTGGTCGGCGCGGGACCCATCGGCTGCAGGCTGAAGGCGGGTTCGCCCTCGGCCAGCGGCAGGGCCGGTGCCGCAGCGCGTGCGGCTGCGGGCAGGCCGCGCTGCAGCAGCGGCATGGCGCGCAGCAGCGTCTGGAGCTGCTCCGGCGAGATGCCGGGCACGGCCACCATGCCGGTGGGGCCGCTCGCGCCAGGTGCGGCGGATGTGGCGGATGCGGCCGGCGCCCCGGCGGGCTCGCTCGCCTTGAGCACGGCACTGGCATTGGGGGCCAGGATGGCGCGGTAGCGCGGCGCCTGCAGGCCCTGGCCCTTGAGTTGGTCCACCAGGGTTGGCAGGAAGGGGCGCAACTGCTCCACCAGCACGGGGGCGGCCAGCCGCATCCACAGCGCCTGCTGCTCAGGCTCCAGCACCTGTTCGTACACCGTCTGGCTGATGGCGCGGGCCAGCACGGCCGGGCTGCACAGCATCGGGTCTTCGCCCGGGCGGGCATCGGTGACCAGCGTGGCCGTCAGGCCCTGCAGCTCGCGCAGCTCCCATTCCAGCTTCAGCTCGACGAGCTGCACGACGCGGGAGATCTCGATGTCCTTCTCGGCCTGCGTCTCGTCCACCAGGGTGAGCTGGTCGATGTCGAAGCCGCTCAGGGCCGACGCGCTCGCGTTGCGGCCGAGCAGCCGCGCCTCGGCGCCCTGGATGCCCTGGATCAGATGCCCCGACAGGCATTCGCCAATGTGCATGCGCAAGGGCTCGACCGCCATCAGCAGCCCCGACAGCCCCTTGCGGTCCAGGTGGGCGATGCCGGCTGCGGCGGGGTCGCGCATGGCCTCCAGCATCGCGGCCAGCCATTGGCGCGCCAACGCGGGCGCCTCACCCTCCAGGTGGCGGGCATAGCGGTCGAACTGCGGATGGGCGTGCATGGCCGGGGGCGGGCTCCTCTCTTGCAAGGGCCCGACTCTAGCCGCGAAGGCTTGCGCGCAGGCGTCGGCGTGGGTGCCCGCTTGGGCGGTGTCAGGCGCCTCGCGTGATGGGCATCGCGATCTGGTCGCGTGGCAGCTTCATGTGGCTGGCCAGCTCCAGCTTGGCCAGGGAGTTGCGGTGCACCTCGTCCGGCCCGTCGGCCAGGCGCAGGGTGCGCTGGTGCGCCCACATCATGGCCAGCGGCGTGTCCTGTGAAACCCCGGCACCGCCGAAGACCTGGATGGCCCAGTCGATGACCTGCAGCGCCATGTTGGGTGCCACGATCTTGATCATGGCGATCTCGGCCTTGGCGACCTTGTTGCCCACGGTGTCCATCATGTAGGCCGCCTTGAGCGTCAGCAGGCGGGCCTGCTCGATCATGCAGCGCGCCTCGGCGATGCGTTCCTGCGTGACGGTCTGCTGGGCAATCGTCTTGCCGAAGGCGGTGCGGGCGATGGCGCGCTCGCACATCAACTCCAGCGCCCGCTCGGCCGCGCCGATGCTGCGCATGCAGTGGTGGATGCGGCCCGGGCCGAGGCGCCCCTGGGCGATCTCGAAGCCGCGGCCTTCACCGAGCAGGATGTTGTCGACCGGCACGCGCACGTTCTTCAGCACCACCTCCATGTGGCCATGGGGCGCGTCGTCGTAGCCGAACACCGACAGCGGCCGCACGACGGTGATGCCGGGCGAGTCGGCCGGCACTACGATCATGGACTGCTGCTCGTGCCGCCCGGCCTCGGGGTTGGTCTTGCCCATCACGATATAGACGGCGCAGCGCGGATCGCCAGCGCCGCTGCTCCACCACTTGCGGCCGTTGATGACGTAGTGGTCGCCCTCACGCTCGATGCGGCATTCGATGTTGGTGGCGTCGCTGGAGGCGACGGCCGGCTCGGTCATCAGGAAGGCCGAACGGATCTCGCCGTGCAGCAGCGGCTCCAGCCAGCGGTCCTTGAGCGCCTCGGAGGCATAGCGCTCCAGGGTCTCCATGTTGCCGGTGTCGGGGGCCGAGCAGTTGAAGACCTCGGGCGCCCAGAACACGCGGCCCATGATCTCGCACAGTGGCGCGTATTCGAGGTTGGACAGGCCTTCCGGCGCCCGCGTGCTGCGCGGCAGGAAGAGATTCCACAGGCCGGCCTCGCGCGCCTTGGGCTTGAGGTCTTCGATGACCTTCGTGGGGAGCCAGGGGTTGCCTGCGCGCCGGTTGGCTTCGACTTCTTCCAGGTAGCGGCGCTCGTTGGGGTAGATGTGCTCGTCGAAAAAGGCGAGCAGGCGTTCGCGCATCTGCGCGACCTTGGGGGTGTAGTCGAAGTTCATGGCGCGGTTCCTCGGGCGGTGGCGCAGTGTGGCCCAGCCCGCCGCGCGCGCTTGTCACCGAGGTGGCATCAGCCCAGCAGCTTGGCCTCGGCCAGCGCCAGGGCCGCCGGCACGCCGCTGATGACCAGGGTGTCGCCACCGGCGAGCGTGGTGTGGTCGTCCACGATCACGGTCTTGCCGCTGGCGCGCCGCAGTGACACCACCGCGACACCCAGGGCGTGCAACGCGAGGTGGTCGAGCGCCTCGCCGGCATGCGGGCTGGCTGTGGGCAGCGTGACCGAGGCCAGCCGGGCCTGCTCGATCTCGTCGGCCGTGTCGTCGTCGGCGCCATGGAAGTAGCCGCGCAGCAGGCCGTAGCGGCGGTCCCGCGCGTCGCGGGTGATGCGGATCACGCGGCGCATCGGCACGCCCACCAGCGCCAGCGCATGCGAGGCCAGCATCAGCGAGCCCTCGATGGCCTCGGGCACCACCTCGGTGGCGCCAGCGGCCTTGAGCTTTTCGAGGTCGCTGTCGTCGATGGTGCGCACGATGACCGGCACGCGCGGGGCATGCGTCTGCACCAGGTGCAGGATCTTCAGCGCCGAGGGCGTGTCGTGGTAGCTCACCACCACCGCGCTGGCGCGGGCCAGGCCGGCGGCCATCAGGCTCTGTACCTTGGCGGCGTCGCCGAACACCACGCTCTGGCCCGCAGCTGCGGCCTGGCGCACGCGGTCGGGGTCCAGGTCCAGCGCCATGTAGGGAATGTGTTCGCCTTCCAGCAACCGGGCCAGGTTCTGGCCGGAGCGCCCGTAGCCGCAGATGATGACGTGGGCCTCGGCCTTGATGCTCTTCTTGGCGATGGTGGTCAGCTGCACCGACTGCATCAGCCAGTCGCTGCTGGAGAGCTTCATGACGATGCGGTTGCTGTAGAGAATGAGCAGCGGCGTGGCCAGCATCGACAGCACCATGCTGGCCAGCACCGGGCTCACCCACTGCGGCGCGATGAGTTGGTGCTGGGCGCCCAGGGTCAACAGCACGAAGCCGAACTCGCCGGCCTGCGCCAGATACAGGCCCGTGCGCAGCGCCACCCCCGGCGGCGAGCGGAACAGCCGCGCCAGCCCGGCGATCAGCGCGAACTTGGCCAGGATGGGCAGCGCCGTCAGCAGGATGACCAGCCACCAGCTGTCCACCAGCGGCCGCCAGTCCAGCTTCATGCCGATGGTGATGAAGAACAGCCCCAGCAGCACGTCGTGGAAGGGCCGGATGTCGGTCTCCACCTGGTGCTTGTATTCGGTCTCGGCGATCAGCATGCCCGCGACGAAGGCGCCAAGGGCCAGGCTCAGCCCGGCGTGCTCGGTCATCCAGGCCAGGCCCAGCGTGACGAGCAGCAGGTTGAGCATGAAGAGCTCGTCGCTCTTGCGCCGGGCCACCAGCGTCAGCCACCAGCGCATCAGCTTCTGGCCGCCGTACAGCAGCAGCGTGAGCAGCACGGCCGCCTTCAGCCCGGCCCAGGCCAGGGCCTCGGCCATCTGGCTGCCGCTGCTGTTCAGCGCCGGGATCAGCACCAGCAGCGGCACCACGGCCAGGTCCTGGAAGAGCAGCACGCCCATCACCAGCCGGCCATGCGGGCTCTCCAGCTCCAGCCGCTCGGCCATCAGCTTCACGACGATGGCGGTGGAGCTCATGGCCATCGCCGCGCCCAGCACCAGCGCACCGCCCCAGCCCAGGTCCCACGCCCGCCCGAGCATCGAGAAGGCCAGCGTCAGCAGCACATTGCCCGCCAGCGCGCCTGCGATGGTCAGCACCACCTGCGACAGCCCCAGCCCGAACACCGCCGTGCGCAGCGCCTTGAGCTTGGGCAGGTTGAACTCCAGCCCGATGGCGAACATCAGGAACACCACGCCGAACTCGGCCAGGTACTGGATGCTGGCCGAATCGTGGGCAAAGGCCAGCGCATTCGGTCCGATCAGCACCCCCACCGCGAGGTAGCCCAGCATGGGCGGCAGCTTCAGCGAACGGCAGATCACCACCCCGAACACGGCGGCAACGAGGTAGAGCAGGGCGAGATCCAGGGAGGTCACGCCGGGATGGTATTCGGTGGTGGCAGCCCCCCGAAGGCCGTGAATTCCTCACTCGGCAACCCACCCCATGCATTGCTTGCATAGGCGCATGACCACTTGGCTAGACAAGCCGCGTCTGCCGCGCGACGCTTCGCGCTACCGTTCGCCCCACTCAAAGTTACGGAGCGTTTCATGCCCAACCTGTCGTTTGTTTCGCCCACGCGCAACAGCCCGTGGGGGACTTATCTGTCGCAGATCGATGCCGTCGAGCCCTACCTGGGCAAGCTCAGCCGCTGGGTCGAGACGCTGCGCCGCCCCAAGCGTGCGCTGATCGTGGACATCCCGATCGAGCTGGACAACGGCACCGTCGCCCACTTCGAGGGCTACCGTGTGCAGCACAGCCTGACGCGCGGCCCGGGCAAGGGCGGTGTGCGCTACCACCCCGACGTCACGCTGGAAGAAGTGATGGCCCTGTCGGCCTGGATGACGATCAAGAACGCGGCCGTCAACCTGCCCTACGGCGGCGCCAAGGGCGGCATCCGTGTCGACCCGTCGCTGCTGTCGATGAAGGAACTGGAAAAGGTGACGCGCCGGTACACCAGCGAGATCGGCATCATCATCGGCCCCAACCAGGACATCCCCGCGCCCGACGTCAACACGAACGGCAAGATCATGGCCTGGATGATGGACACCTACTCGATGAACACCGGCGCCACCGCGACCGGCGTCGTCACCGGCAAGCCCATCGAACTCGGCGGCTCGCTGGGCCGCGTGGCCGCCACCGGCCGCGGCGTGTTCGTGGTGGGCCGTGAGGCCATGCGCCGCCTGAACATCGACATGGAAGGCGCCCGCATCGCGGTGCAGGGTTTCGGCAACGTCGGCTCCATCGCCGCCAAGCTGTTCGCCGCCAACGGCGCCAAGGTCGTGGCCGTGCAGGACCACACCGGCACCATCATGAACAGCAACGGCTTCGACATGGCCGACCTGCTCGACCATGTGGCCAAGACCCGTGGCGTGGCCGGCTTCAAGGGTGGCGACATGATCGCCAACGAAGACTTCTGGGACGTCAAGAGCGACGTGCTGATCCCGGCCGCCCTCGAAGGCCAGATCACCGCCGAGCGCGCCAAGCGCATCACCACCCGCCTGGTGCTCGAAGGCGCCAACGGCCCGACCACGCCCGACGGCGAGGCCGTGCTGGCTGACCGCGGCATCGTCGTCGTGCCCGACGTCATCGCCAACGCCGGCGGTGTGACGGTGTCCTACTTCGAGTGGGTGCAGGACTTCTCGTCCTTCTTCTGGACCGAGGACGAGATCAACCTGCGGCTGGACAAGATCATGGTCGGCTCGTTCAAGCACATCTGGGAGACCGGCGAGCAGCACAAGATCCCGCTGCGCACCGCGGCCTTCACGGTGGCCTGCACGCGGGTGCTGCAGGCGCGCGAGGAGCGCGGCCTCTACCCCTGAGCCTCTGTCGCTGTTCAGCGCTGCGGCGCTGAAAAGCCAGCCCGCCCGAAGCCTGCTTCCGGCGGGCTTTTTTTGTGCCTGCGGCGTCAGCCCTTCACGACCGCGCCCGTGCTGTCCAGCACCCGCAACGTCACGGGAATGGCGCCGGCCACGCTTTGGGTCACGGTGCAGAAGTCCTCGAAGGTGTCGAGCACCCGCTGCAGATGCCCGAGCTCGGCGGCCGGTTTGCCCAGGTGAAGGTCCACGGCCAGCGCCTGCACGCGGTTGCGCCCGCGCTCGTTGCGCCCGACCATGGCCTGCACCTCGGTGCGCAGCGGCGAGGGGTCGTCCTTGTACTTCTGGCAGGCGAACCACAGCGACGCGCTCAGACAGTTGCCCACCGCCGAGGCCAGCAACTGCACCGGGTCGGGCCCCACGCCCGCGCTCAGCGGCGCCGGCTCATCGGCCAGCAGCACCGGCAGGCCGGCGCCGTAGTGATGCTCGAACTGGTAACCCTGGCGTTGGGAGAGGGTGACTTGAGGGTGCTCCATGGCGGCTCCTGCGGTGAACGTGTCAGCCCGCATCATCAGCGCAAAGCAGCCGGGCTTGGGGCGCTACACTCCGCCCCGTCATTGGGGAGTAGCCGCCCTGCGCCACGCAGGGGCTCGCGTCAACACACTTGGCCGTTGGCCATGGCGCGGGCAGCTCCACACACAGCCTGGCAAGACCTTTGACCACATGCCTTCCGGTTCGGGCCGGGGTTGCGTCGTGGTCATTGGATTGGTGCCGGCCCGTTGGAGATTGTTTTGGAAGCTTTCCTCGTATCCACTGGTGTCGTTGCCCTCGGCGAGATGGGTGACAAGACCCAGTTGCTGGCCATCGTGCTCGCTGCCAAGTTCCGTCGCCCCTGGCCCATCGTTGCGGGCATCCTGGTCGCCACGCTGGCCAACCACGCGGCCGCGGGTGCGCTGGGGGGCTGGGTGGCCCAGGCGCTGGGGCCGGATGTGCTGCGCTGGGTCATCGGCCTGTCGTTCCTTGCGATGGCGGGCTGGATGCTGGTGCCCGACAAGATCGATGACGACGCCGCCAGCAACCGCCAGCGCTTCGGCGTGTTCGGCACCACGGTGGTGGCGTTTTTCCTGGCGGAGATGGGCGACAAGACGCAGATTGCCACCGTCGCGCTGGCGGCCCGCTATGCCGACGTGGTGCAGGTGGTGCTGGGCACCACGGTCGGCATGATGCTGGCCAACGTGCCGGCGGTGTTCCTGGGCGACAAGATTGCCCAGAAGGTGTCGATGACCCTGGTGCACGGCATTGCCGCGGTGATCTTCGCGGTGCTGGGCGTGCTGACGCTGCTCAACATCGGCCGGCTGTTCTGACGTTGCGGGGGTGGGCGCTGTCATCGCGGCGCCGGGCTGCCGCGTTGCCGGTGGTCACACCTTGCCGGGGTTTCGCGCCCCCACGGGCCTCCAGGGCAGCAACAAACCGCAACGCGACGACGGAATAATCCCCCCATGCGACGCCTCCTCCTTTCGG
>JAIPCJ010000096.1 GCA_021738245.1 Methylotenera sp.
TGTATGCCGTGGGCTTCAACAGCAGCAATGGCTGGGTCTACCAGCTGGCTGCGGCCGTCCCCGAACCGGCCCCGGCGCTGCTGCTCGGCGTGGGTTTGCTCGCCCTCAGTCTTCGGCGTTGGCGCCGTTCTTGATCGCCAGGCCGGCGTCGTAAAGCCGGTTGCGGGGTGCACCGCTGATCTGCGCCGCCAGGGCCACGGCCTGCTTCAGCGGCAGCTCGGCCATCAGCAGTCGCAACACCCGCAGCGCCTCGGCCGGCAGGGCATCTTCGGCCAGGGCCTGGGGCGCCCGCGCATGCAGCACCAGCACGAACTCGCCGCGCTGCCGCTGGGCGTCCGCCGCCATCCACGCCGGCAGTGTGGCCGCCTCGGCGGTGTGCACCTGCTCGAATTGCTTGGTCAGCTCACGGCACACAGTGACGCGCCGCTCGGGGCCGAGTTCAGCCAGCAGGCTGATGAGCTCGACGATGCGATGCGGCGCCTCGAACAGGAGCTGGCTTTGCGCTTCCAGCGCCAGCACCGACTGCAGCGCCGTGCGGCGCTCGCCCGCCTTGGTCGGCAGGAAGCCGACGAAGGCAAAGCCCTGCGCCTGGGTATCGCCCGCCACGCTGAGAGCGGTCGCCGCACTGCTGGGGCCGGGCAGCGGCAGCACGCGGTAACCCGCGGCCACGGCTTCGCGCACCAGCACCGCGCCGGGGTCGGAGATTGCGGGCGTGCCGGCATCGGATGCGTACGCCACCCGCTCACCCGCAGCAAGCCGGGCCAGCACCGCCGCGCTGGCTTCGCGCTCGTTGTGCTGGTGCAAGGCCAGCAGCGGCTTGTGCAGACCGAGGTGGCGCAGCAGCGCGCCGCCCTGGCGCGTGTCTTCGCAGGCGAGGGCATCGACCAACCCCAGGCAGTGGATGGCGCGCAGGCTCAGGTCGGCCAGGTTGCCAATGGGGGTGGCCACGAGATACAGCGTGGCCGCCGGATACTGCTGGCCGCCTGCGGCAGCGGCCGCGGCCTGGCGCAGCAGGGATTGGTCGGAGATGGCGATGTTCAACGGAGGCTCTCGGTCAAGGCCGGACACCAAGACGCTTGGCGACACGGCAGAGGACGCCGCCCTGGCGCACCTGCAGCGCGCCGGCCTGCGCCTGCTGGAGCGGAATTATCGAGTCGCCGCCGGCCCGAGCCGGCACGCCGGCGAGGTCGACCTGATCCTGCGCGACCGCGACGGCACGCTCGTGTTCGTGGAAGTGCGCGCCCGGGCCGACCACTCTCACGGCGGCGCAGCGGCCAGCGTGACGCCTCACAAGCAGCAGCGCCTCGTGTATGCGGCGCAGCATTACCTGATGCGCCACGCCAGCCCGCCGCCCTGCCGCTTCGACGTCGTGGCCATCGACGGCGGGGCGCTCACCTGGCTGCAAGGAGCCTTCGACCTGAGCTGACTATGATTCGTGCCGCATGACCGAACAACGAATCCAGCAGCAGTTCTTCGAAAGCGCCGACCTGCTCTACCAGGCGGCTGAGCAACTGGCCCGCCCCCTGGCCATGGCCGGGCAGATGGTGGTGGAAGCCATCACCGGCGGCAACCGCATCCTGTGCGCCGGCCAGGGCCTGGCCAGCATGGAGGCCGACTACCTGGCCGCCCGCCTGGCCGGCCGCTTCGAGCAGGAGCGCCCCGGCCTGGCCGCCTGGAGCCTGGCCGCGCAGACGCGCGATGCCGCCGGCCTGGACCTCGCCCGGCTGCTGCAGGCCCACGGCCACCCCGGCGACGTGCTCATCATGATCGAGCCCCTGCGCGAGCAGCGTGATGCGTGGTCCGGTGCGCTGGCCGTGGCGCATTCGCAGGAGATGAGCGTCATTGCGCTCACCGGCGGCAGCACCGACGAATGGCGCGGCCTGCTGCAGGACACCGACATCCAGATCCGCGTCAGCCACGCCCGCGAGCCGCGCGTTATCGAAGCGCAGCGGGTGCTGCTGCACGCCCTTGTCGACGCTGTCGACGTCCAGCTGCTCGGCAGCGACGAATGACCTGATTGGAACCCTGACGATGAAGAAGTTCACCCTGACCCTGGCCGCGGCCGTCCTCGCCAGCACGCTGGCCACCGGCTGCGCGCCGCTGCTGATCGGCGGCGCCATGGTGGGCGGCGTGACCGTGGCCACCGATCGCCGCACCTCCGGCACCCAGCTCGAGGACGAGACCATCGAGATCAAGGCCGGCGCCCGCATCCGCGAGCAGCTCGGCGACCGCGTGCACATCAACGTGAACAGCTACAACCGCGTCGTGCTGATCACCGGCGAGGCCCGCAACGAGGAAGACAAAGCCACGGTCGAGCGCCTGGTGGCCGGCGTGGAGAACGTCACCAACGTGATGAACGAGGTCGGCGTGACGATGCTGAGCTCGCTGAGCAGCCGCTCCAACGACGTGGTCATCCAGGGCAAGGTCAAGGCCCAGCTGATCGACGCCCGCGACCTGCTGAGCAATGCCTTCTACGTGGTGGTGGAGCGCGGCGAGGTCTTCATCATGGGCCGCGTGACCGAACGCGAAGCCAACCGCGCGACTGACATTGCGCGCCAGGTGGGCGGCGTGAAGAAGGTGGTGCGCGCGTTCGAGATCATTTCCGAAGAAGAACTCGCCCGCATCACGCCGAAGAAGCAATAAGCCCCTCGCCCAGCCCTGCGGCCTGGTCGGTCCCCCGAGGGGACGCCGATGCTCGCGGGCGATCGCCCGCTCGCACATCGGCACCATCCGGCCTTGGGGCGGCCCGGCGGCCGGCTGGTTTCTGACTCAAAGCCGCTTGATCAGCGACGAGGTGTCCCAACGGTTGCCGCCCAGGGCCTGCACGTCGGCGTAGAACTGGTCGACGAGCGCCGTCAGGGGCAGGCGTGAGCCATTGCGCCGGGCCTCGTCCAGCACGAGGCCGAGGTCCTTGCGCATCCAGTCGACCGCGAAGCCGAAGTCGAACTTGTCGTCGACCATGGTCTTGCCGCGGTTGTCCATCTGCCAGCTCTGGGCCGCGCCCTTGCCGATGACGTCCAGCACCTGGTGCATGTCCAGGCCCGCGTTCTGGCCGAATCGGACCGCCTCCGACAACCCCTGCACGACACCCGCGATGCAGATCTGGTTGACCATCTTGGCCAGCTGACCCGAGCCGGGCCCACCCAGCAGCGTGACCGCCTTGGCAAAGGCCAGGGCCAGCGGCTTCATCGCGTCGAACGGTGCCGCCTCGCCACCGCACATCACGGTCAGCGCGCCATTGACCGCACCAGCCTGACCGCCCGAGACGGGCGCGTCGACAAACGCGATGCCACGCTCCGCGCCGACCGCATGCAGCTCGCGGGCCACCGCCGCCGAGGCCGTGGTGTGATCGACGAACACCGCGTCGCGCGCCATGCCGGCGAAGGCGCCCTGCTCACCGAGCACGACCGAACGCAGGTCATCGTCATTGCCCACGCAGCAGAACACGAACTCGGCGCCCTTCACCGCCTCGGCCGGCGTGGCCGCGAAGGCGCCGCCGTATTCCTTCGCCCAGGCCTCGGCCTTGGCGGTGGTGCGGTTGTAGACGGTGACCTGATGCCCCGCGCGGGCCAGGTGGCCGGCCATGGGATGGCCCATGACGCCCAGGCCCAGGAAGGCGACGCGGCGCGGAGAAATCGGTTCGTAAGTGCGTGTGCTCATCGGGTCATGCTTCCTGAATTTCGGCGCCGCCATTGACTCAGCGGCCGCCGCGGGACCGGCATTGCCGGGCCGCCAGCGGCGCCCGCTTGAGGGGCGGCGCAGCCGTTACGGGGTGGTCAAAGAATCGTGAGGTGTTCAGTGCCCGTCGCGAGGTCGCCGCTGCGGGCGCGCTCGCTGTTGAGCTTGATCTGCAGGCGCAGGTCGTTCACGGAGTCGGCGTTGCGCAGCGCGTCTTCATACGTCACCTTGCCGGCCTCGTAGAGATCGAACAGGGCCTGGTCGAAGGTCTGCATGCCCTGCTCGCGGGAGCGCTTCATCAGCTCCTTGATCTCGCTGATCTCGCCCTTGAAGATCAGGTCCGACACCAGCGGCGTGTTCAACATGATCTCGACCGCGGCCACACGACCCTTGCCCTCGCGGCGCGGCAGCAGGCGCTGGCTGACGAGGGCGCGCAGGTTCAGCGACAGGTCCATCAGCAGCTGCTGGCGGCGGTCCTCGGGGAAGAAGTTGATGATGCGGTCCAGCGCCTGGTTGGCGCTGTTGGCGTGCAGCGTGGCCATGCACAGGTGGCCGGTCTCGGCGAAGGCCACCGCGTGCTCCATGGTTTCGCGGTCGCGCAGCTCACCCATCAAGATGACGTCGGGCGCCTGGCGCAGGGAGTTTTTCAGCGCGGCTTCCCAGCTGTCGGTGTCCAGGCCGAGTTCACGCTGGGTGACGATGCAGTTCTTGTGCGGGTGCACGAACTCGATCGGGTCCTCGATGGTGACGATGTGGCCGTAAGTCGTCTCGTTGCGCTCGTCGATCATCGCGGCGAGCGACGTGCTCTTGCCCGAGCCGGTCGCGCCGACCACGATCACGAGGCCGCGCTTGTTCTGCACCACCTCGCGCAGCACCGGCGGCAGGTCCAGCGAGGCAATCGTGGGCAGCGTGGACGGGATGGTCCGCAGCACCATGCCGACCTGGCCCTGCTGGATGAAGGCATTCACCCGGAAGCGCCCGATGCCATGCGGCGAGATCGCGAAGTTGCACTCCTTGGTGCGCTCGAACTCCGCGGCCTGCTTGTCGTTCATGATGGCCCGCGCCAGCTGCAGCGTGTGCTGGCCGGTGAGCGGCTGCGGCGACACCTTGGTCATCTTGCCGTCCACCTTGATGGCCGGCGGGAACTCGGCCGTCAGGAACAGGTCCGACCCCTTGCGCGACAGCATCAGCCGCAGCAGGTCGTTGATGAACTTCGAGGCTTGATCTCTTTCCATACCCTTGATCCTTTCGTCCCGCAGGCGGGCTGTTCGGGCCGAGCGCCGGGCCGCTCCCCAGCCGACCCGCCTTGCAAATCGCTGCAGGCCACGGCCGGCAGTGATTTGCACCCCCTCGGGGGGTGGTCCGGCGTACCCGCCGGACCGGGGGCACCGTGCTAGCCCGGGAAGTTCTCGGGGAACTTTGCCTTCGAGCGCGCCTCGGCCGGCGAGATGATGTTGCGCCGCACGAGGTCGGTGAGGTTCTGGTCCAGCGTTTGCATGCCCTGGCTGTTGCCGGTCTGGATGGCCGAGTACATCTGCGCCACCTTGTTCTCGCGGATCAGGTTACGAATGGCCGAGGTGCCCAGCATGATCTCGTGGGCGGCCACGCGGCCGCTGCCGTCCTTGAGCTTGCACAGGCTCTGCGAGATCACGGCCACGAGCGACTCCGACACCATCGCCCGCACCATTTCCTTTTCGGCCGCGGGGAAGACGTCGACGATCCGGTCCACCGTCTTGGCTGCCGACGAGGTGTGCAGCGTGCCGAACACCAGGTGACCCGTCTCGGCCGCCGTCAGCGCCAGGCGGATGGTTTCCAGGTCACGCATTTCACCCACCAGCACCGCGTCCGGGTCTTCCCGCAGCGCGGAGCGCAGCGCGTTGCTGAAGGAGTGGGTGTGGGGGCCGACTTCCCGCTGGTTGATCAGGCTCTTCTTGCTCTCGTGCACGAATTCGATCGGGTCCTCGATGGTGAGGATGTGGCCGTATTCGTTCTCGTTGAGGTGGTTGATCATGGCCGCCAGCGTCGTGCTCTTGCCCGAGCCGGTCGGGCCCGTGACCAGCACCATGCCGCGCGGCTTGAGCGCCAGGTCGGCAAAGACCTTGGGCGCGCTGAGCTGCTCCAGGCTCAGGATCTTGCTCGGAATCGTCCGGAACACGGCGCCCGCGCCGCGGTTCTGGTTGAAGGCATTGACCCGGAAGCGCGCCAGGCCCTGGATCTCGAAGGAGAAGTCGACTTCCAGCGTCTCCTCGTACACCTTGCGCTGGGAGTCGTTCATGATGTCGTAGACCATGTCGTGCACCGCACGGTGGTCCAGGGCCTCGACATTGATGCGGCGCACGTCGCCGTGCACCCGGATCATCGGCGGCAGCCCGGCCGAGAGGTGCAGGTCGGAGGCCTTGTTCTTGACCGAGAATGCCAGCAGCTGAGTGATGTCCATGGTGTACGTATAAGAGAGCTCGGCTGATTATGGCGATCTACGAAGCTCTGCAAGCCACCAAAAACCGCATCACTGCGGCATGCGTCTCAGCTGGCCGTCCCGCCGATGCGGTACAGCTGCTGACCGTCAGCAAGACCTTCCCCGCCGCGGCGGTCCGGGAAGCCCATGCCGCCGGCGCCCGCGCCTTCGGCGAAAACTACGTGCAGGAAGGCCTGGCCAAGATCGGCGAACTGATCGATCTGCGCGCCCAGCTCGAGTGGCACCTCATCGGCCCGCTGCAAAGCAACAAGACCCGGCCCGTGGCCGAGCAGTTCGACTGGGTGCACACCGTGGACCGCCTCAAGGTGGCCCAGCGCCTGTCGGAGCAGCGGCCAGCCGACCTGCCGCCGTTGAACATCTGCTTGCAAATCAACATCAGCGGCGAGGCCAGCAAGAGCGGCCTGCTGCCGGCCGAGGTGCCTGCACTGGCCGCCCAGGTCGCCACCCTGCCCCGGCTGCACCTGCGCGGCCTGATGGCCATCCCCGAGCCGGGCCCCGGTGCGCTGGCCCAGCACCAGGCCATGGGCGCGTTGTTCGCGCAGCTCCAGGCGAGCGGCCTGCCGCTGGACACCTTGTCCCTGGGCATGAGTGCCGACCTGGAGGCCGCCATCGCTGCCGGCTCCACGATGGTGAGAGTGGGCAGCGCCATCTTCGGCGCCCGCGCATGAAGGCCCGCTTCTGGCTCCTCGCCCTGTCGCTGGCCCTCGGCAGCGCCGCGGCCCAACCCGTGCCCGACACCCTCGCCCAGCGCGCGATGGCCTGCACCGGCTGCCACGGCAAGCAGGGTCGTGCCGCCCCCGATGGCTATTACCCGCGCCTGGCCGGCAAGCCCGCCGGCTACCTGTACAACCAGCTGCTCAACTTCCGCGATGGCCGGCGCGACTACGGCCTGATGAGTGAACTCATCTCGCCGCTGTCCGATGCCTACCTGAAGGACCTGGCCGGCCACTTCGCGGCACTCGACCTGCCCTACCCACCGCCGCAACCCGCCACGCTGCCCGCTGCAGCGCTGGCGAAGGCCGAGCAGCTCGTGCGCCAGGGCGACAGCGCCCGCAAGCTGCCCGCCTGCGTGGCCTGCCATGGCGAGCGGCTGACGGGCGCTCAGCCCGCCGTCCCCGGTCTGCTCGGCCTGTCGCGTGACTACCTCAACGGCCAGTTGGGTGCCTGGCGCAGTGGCCAGCGCCGCGCCCAGTCGCCCGACTGCATGGCCCAGATCGCCCGCTTGCTGACCGACGCCGAGATCAACACCATCACCCAGTTCCTGGCCAGCCGGCCCATGCCGGCCGACCCGCATCCTGCGGCAGCCCTGCCGGCGCCCGCGCCGCTTGCCTGCGGAGGCGTGACGCCATGAAGCGCGTGCTGGTCGGCCTGGCGCTGCTGATCGCGCTGGCGGTGGCCGCGGCGCTGGCCTTGCTGAGCTGGCAGCGCCATCTGTCTGACGACACGCCACCGTCGCGCACGCCGACCGACTTGAAACGCGGCGCCTACCTCGCAGCCGTGGGCAACTGCGCCGGTTGCCATACCGCACGCGGGGGCGAGCGGCTGGCCGGCGGCCGAGCGATCCCGACGCCCTTCGGCACGGTGTTCTCGTCGAACCTGACGCCGCATGCGTCCGGCCTGGCCGGCTGGACGGCCGATGACTTCTGGGGCGCCTTGCACTTCGGGCGCAGCCGAGACGGGCGGCTGCTGGTGCCGGCCCACCCGATCACGAACACGACTCTGGTCACCCGCGAAGACGCCGATGCCCTGCACGCCTGGCTCCAGGCGCAGCCGCCGGTGGACGCGCCGCGTCGCGCCCATGAGCTGCGCTGGCCCTACGGCAGCCAGCTCGCGCTGGCCGGCTGGCGGGCGCTCAATTTCAGGCCGGGTGTGTATCAGCCCGACGCGGCGCAGGACAGCACCTGGAACCGAGGTGCCTACCTGACCCAGGGCCTGGCCCACTGCAGCGCCTGCCACGCGGGCCGCGACGCCCTGGGTGGCGACCGCGGCCCGGCGGATTTCCGCGGTGGCCTGCTGGCGGGCCTGGGCTGGGTCGCGCCGTCGCTGCAAGACCCACGCGAGGCCGGCGTTCAGCAGTGGGCCGACGAGACGCTTCGGCGCTGGCTGCGCGATGGCCACGCCGACGGCCACACCGCGCAAGGCCCGATGGCCGAGGTGGTGCTGGGCAGCACCTCGGCACTCGACGACGCCGATCTGGCTGCCATGAGCCGCTACCTGCGCAGCCTGCCCCAGCAAGCGGCCGAGCGCGCCAAACCCGTGCGCGCCGACGCGGCCCGGCGCGAACGTGGTGCATCGCTGTACCGCGACCATTGCGCGGCCTGCCACGGCGCCCAGGGCGAAGGCCGCCGCGATGACAGCGGCGCGATCGCCTACCCGGCACTCGCCGGCAGCCGCACAGTGACGCAGGCCAGCGCCGCCAACCTGGTGCGCCTCATCGAGCGCGGGGGTTTCGGGCCCGCCACACCGGGTCATCCGCAGCCCTACGGCATGCCCCCGTTCGCAGGCCTGCTCGGGCCTGAAGACCTCGCCGCCCTGGCGAGCCATCTGCGCGAATCCTTCGGGCACCAGGCCGGCGAGGTCGATGCCGTCGAGGTGCTGCGCCTGCGTGCGGCGGCCACGCAACGCTGAACGCGACTGCTGCCCGCCAGGGCCACGTGAACGTTTTCACGCAAGGCCCCGCAGCGCCAAATCAAATCGTCACAGGTCGCGACACACTGCGCGCAGGCCGCCGGGTACGGCCGCAAGAAACATAGCCGCGAGGCATACATTCCCGTTGGATTCAAAGGCGGCTTCGCGCTGCCCATACCCGAGATCACCGGACAAGGACCTGAACCGAATGAACCTCCTGACCCAACTGCGCATTGGCCCTCGCCTTGCCGTCAGCTTTGGCCTGCTGCTCGTGCTGCTGGTGCTGATCGGTGTGTACGGCGTCACCAACGCCCGGCAGCTCGCCACGGATCTGGACCGCACGGCCAACTCCAGCCTCGTGAAGATCGGTGCCGCGAACGCTCTGGAGAACCAGGTCAACATCATCTCGCGCGCCGTGCGCGACCTGCTGCTGCTGGACACCGCCGGCGCCATCAAGAAGCAGAAGGCCGCCATCACCGGCGCGCTCGAAGAAGCGGAAAAGCAGCTGACGGGCCTCGAAGCCGCCGTGGTGGACGACCAGGAGAAGGCCGCCGTGTCCGAGGTGCGTGAGCGCAAGGCCAAGTTCCTGACGGCGCTCGAGAAGTTCCAGAAGGTCCAGACTGACGGCAGCCCTGACGAAGCCCGCGAAAGCCTCATCACCGACCTGCGCCCCGCACAGAGCGCGCTGCAGGAAGGCCTGAAGAAGCTGGTCGACATGCAGTTCGACAACGGCAAGGCCCTGGCCACCGCCGGCAACGACCGCGCCAAGTCGTCGGTCATGCTGACCGTGATCGCGATGGCTGCAGCCGTGGCGCTGGGCATCTTCGCGTTCATCGTGATCTCGCGCTCGATCGTCGTGCCCGCCCGCAAGGCGCAGTCGGCCGCCGAGGCCATCGCCGCCGGCGATCTGACGCAGGACATCCACGTCGAAGGCCGCGATGAACTGAGCCAGATGCTGCAGGCCATGAAGGACATGCAGATCGCGCTGTCGGGCGTGGTGCGCGATGTCTCGACCGCCGCGAGCCAGGTGGCCGAGAACTCCGGCTCGATTGCCGACAGCAATGCCAACCTCGCCGACCGCACCACGCGCTCGGCTGCCAGCCTGCAGAACACCGCGGCCTCCGTGGAGCAGATCGCCTCGACGCTCAAGGGCGCCAGCGACCTGACCCGCCGCGCTGCCAACATCGCCGTGACCGCCCGTCAGTCGGCCAGCAACGGCGGCGCCGTGGTCTCGAAGGTCGTCGAGACCATGGAAGAGATCAGCGCCAGCTCCAAGAAGATCGGCGACATCATCGGCGTGATCGACGGCATCGCCTTCCAGACCAACATCCTGGCGCTGAACGCGGCGGTGGAAGCCGCCCGTGCCGGCGAGCATGGCCGCGGCTTCGCCGTGGTGGCCGCCGAAGTGCGCGCCCTGGCCCAGCGATCGGCCGGTGCCGCCAAGGAAATCAAGGTGCTCATTCAGGAATCGACCGTCAAGGTCGAGAACGGCACCACGCTGGTCAACAACGCCGGCGTCACCATCCGCAGCGTCGTGGACGAAGTCAACAACATGGGCCAGCTGATCGAGGAAATCTCGCACTCGGCGCAAGAGCAGGCCGCGGGCGTGGGCGTCGTGAACGGCGCCATGAACGAGCTCGACAAGGCCACGCAGCAGAACACCAGCCTGGTCGGCGAACTCAGCCGCTCGGCCGATGCGCTGCGCGACAGCTCCACCCGCCTGATCGAAGCGGTCGGATTCTTCCGCGCCGCCTGAGCCCCCTATTCCCACTTTCCGAGGGTCGTCATGTCATTTCTTCGCTCTGCCACCGTCCTTGCCGCCAGCCTGATGCTGGCCCTGGCCGCTCAGGCCACGCCCAAGATCGTCAAGAAGGTGCCGCCCGAGTTCCCGGCCGAAGCCTCCAAGAAGGGCATCACCACCGGCGTGGTCAAGGCCAAGCTGGTCATCGAAGCCGACGGCAAGGTCAGCGACGTTGAAATCCTGGAAGCCGAGCCCAAGCGCGTGTTCGACCGCGCCGTGAAGGCCGCGCTGATGGAGTGGAAGTTCGAAGCCGGCGAAAAGGGCACGCACGAAGTGAAGCTCGTCTTCAAGAACGAAGACTGAGGGCTTCAGCCGCCTTGGCGGCTTCAGCGGCGCGTATCAGCGCCGGCTGAGCGCGGGCACTTCCGCGGCGCGAGCCGCCGGCTTGAACCAATGCATGCCACCTGCCACCAGCAGCATGGCCAACGCGGCGCCACCGGCCATCAGGCCCAGGCGCCGTTTCTTTTGGGTCTGGCGCACGCGGGCGGCGCCCACGCCGGCGGCCTCGCGCAGCGCGGCACTGGCCTTGGTGCGCTGCAGGCGACGCAGGTTCACAGCCTGCTTGCGGCCGTCACGGCCGGTCACAATTTCAAAGCTGAGCGGCTCGTCCAGGCGGGCGCCTTCCCCGTCGGTCGGGAAGGCAGCCAGGGCCACGAAGACTTCGTCACCACCACCGGCCGGGCGGATCGCCCCGTACCCGGTGTCGTGATCCCAGGCACTCAGCACTCCTTCGAATCTCATGTCGACCTCAACAACAACAGGTTCATGGTGAGGCACGGGCAGGCGACGGTCGCAACCGGATGTAAGCCGCAGACAATCCGGCCTCCGCATTTCTGATTCCGACAGCGCATGCCCATCAATTGGTTCCCCGGTCACATGAATGCCACCCGCCAGGCGATCAAGGATCGCGTGAAGGCCGGGCTGGACGTGGTGATCGAACTGCTGGATGCGCGACTGCCCGGCTCCAGCAGCAATCCGCTGCTCGCATCGCTGACCACAGGACGTCCGTCCCTCAAGGTACTGAACAAGCAGGATCTTGCCGATCCCCTGATCACGGGCGAATGGTTGGCTCATTACAACGCCCAGCCCCACACCCGCGCCATCCCGCTGGATGCTGGCGAGCGCTCGCCCGCCCGGGCGCTGATCGCCGCCTGCCGCGAACTGGCCCCCGGCCGCGGCGACCTGCACAAACCCCTGCGGGTGCTGATCTGCGGCATCCCCAACGTCGGCAAGAGCACCCTGATCAACACCCTGGTGGGCAAGCGGGCCGCCAAGACCGGCGACGAGCCCGGCATCACCAAGACCGAGCAGAAGATCGTGCTGGAGAATGGCTTCTACCTGTTCGACACGCCCGGCATGCTCTGGCCCCGCATCGCCATCGAGCAAAGCGGCTACCACCTGGCCGCCAGCGGCGCCATCGGGCGCAATGCCTTCGATGAAGAAGAGGTGGCGCTGGAGCTGATCGCGGTGCTCAAGCGCCGCTACCCGGATCGCCTCCAGGCCCGCTATGGTCTCACCGAGCTCGGTGAGGGCGACGCCATCCTGGAGGCCATCGGCGTGAAGCGCGGCGCCAAGGTGCGCGGCGGCGCCGTGCAGATGCACAAGGCGGCCGAGGCGCTGCTGATGGACTTCCGGCAGTCGCTGCTCGGGCGCGTCACGCTGGAAACACCTGCCGAAATGACCGCCTGGCACCAGGCCGCCGCCGAGGCCGAGGCCCGCAAGGCCGCCCAGCGGGAAGCCGAGAAAGCGGCCGACAAGGCCCGCCGCAGCGGCCGACGCGCCGAGAGCAGCGGCGACGCCTGAGTCCTCGCCCGCGTCACGGCGGGCCGTGCTTCCCCGGCCTTGACCGGCGCGGTCGGCCGCCTATGCTGGCCCGGTCGCCACTTGCCGCGCCCCCATGTCACGCCTGTCCCTGCTCGATCTCGCCTTCTTCATCGCCGAGAGCCAGGCCAGCCCCAAGCATGTGGCCGGGCTGCACATCCACCAACTGCCCGCCGGCGTCAAGGGCAACGGCACGGCCTTCGCCAAGCGCTTGTACGAAGCCTTCCTCGACCACACCGAGGTGCAGCCGCCGTTCGACCAGGTCATCAACTTCGTGTCGCCCACGCTGATGCCCAGTTGGCGCACCGCCGACGCGCTGGACCTGTCGCAGCACCTGTTCTTCCACAAGCTCAAGCCCGGCGCCAACGACCGCGAGGCGCTGTACGCGCTCACCGCGCGCCTGCATGAGCCGATGCTCGACCGCAACCGCCCGCTGTGGGAGGTGCACGTCATCGCCGGGCTGTGGGACCGCCAGTTCGCCGTGTACTACAAGATGCATCACGCCGTGGCCGACGGCATCACCATGACCCGCTGGGGCGTGGCCTCGCTGCGCACCCGCCCCGACGATGATCGGCTCACGCCGGTCTGGACGCTCGACCACAGCCGCCGGCGCGACCCCGCGCGCAAGAAGCGGCTCGACCAGGCCGTCGCCGGCACCGTCTGGAAGCAGCTGACGGCCAACAGCAAGCGCGCGATCGGCATCGGCCGGCTCACCGCCATGCTCGCGCTGGAGGCGGCCAAGCTCACCAAGAACGCCATCGCGCTGCCCTTCATGGCCAGCGGCGACACGCCCTTCACCGGCAATGCCACGCCAGGCCGGCAGTTCGCCACCGCGGCGGTGCCCATGGCCCGCATCGACGCCATCCGCCGGGTGGCGCGGGCCACGCTCAACCATGTGGCGCTCACCTGCCTGGATGGCGCCATGCACCGCTACCTGGCCGACGAGGGCGTCGTGCTGGACCGGCCGATCACCATCCAGATGCCGGTCAACCTGCGGCGCGAGGGCGAGAAGGGGGCGGGCAACAAGATCGGCATCATCCTGGTCGACCTCTCGCCGCCGACTGACGATGCCTACGTGCGCCTGCGCAACGTCGGCTATTCGCTGCGCAACCTGCGCTCGATGATCGACTCGGTCGCCCCGGAGGCCGTGGAGACCTACACCATCCTCACCGGTCTGCTCGGGCAGATCGCCGGCATGTTGAACCTGGCCGACGTGGTCACGCCCATGGGCAACACGCTGGTCTCCAACGTGCCCGGGCCGGCCGAGCGGCTCTACCTGCAGGGCGCGCCGCTCGTCGAAATGCACCCGGTGTCGACCCTGCCCGCCACGCACCTGCTGAACATCACGCTGTTCAGCTATGCCGGCACGCTGTACTTCGGCCTGATCGCCACCGACGCCCTGCCGCATCTGCAGCGGCTGGCGGGCTACATCGAAGAAGAGATCGCGACGCTGGAAGCCGCCGTAGGCCTGTGACTCACAGCCGGAACCAGCCGCCGATGCGCAGATGCCAGCGCCCGCCCTGGTTCTCCCAGCGGTGCGGCTCATAGCGGTAGCCCGGGCGCGGGCGTTCGTAGTAGCCGGGCACCCAGTAGTGCCGGCCACCGCTCCAGCCCCAGTAGCCGTTGATCCACACCGCGCCCGGATAGGGCATCACCGGCACCACTTCGGCATAAGGCGCCGGGGGCGGCGTGTCCACCACGATGCCCGGTTCGGCCACATAGCCCACCCGATGCGCGGGCACGACGACGCAGCCCGACAGCAAGGCCGCCGCCGCGGCCGCCAGCGTCAAGGTCAGGCGCTTCATCACCGCGGCCCCGGCTGGACATAGACCGTGCCGCGCTCATACCGCGCGCCGTCGTAGCGGTAGCCGTAGCCGTCACGGTAGTAGCCGTGACGGGGCGGCACGATGATGCAGCCGGAGAGCAAGGCGGCCGTCGTCACGAGCGTGAGGGCCAGCGTCAGTCTTTTCATGGGGGCGACTCCTGGCCGCAAAGGTGCAGCCATGGCCCACTAACCACTCCCGCGGCTGCGCCGATGACCGCGTCACACAGAGTTACTTCGTGGCGCTTTGTTGCGCAGCCGCCGACGGCCGCCGCGCGGCCGCCGCGCGGCCGCCGCATGCCGTTGGGTTGAGCCGTCATGATCGCGCTATCCTGCGGCACCTTTCACTCGCCCGTCTCTCATGAAACGCCTCGCCCTGTGCCTGCTTCCCCTCCTGCTTGCCGCCTGCGCCTCGGCCCCGAAGCCCACCAACGAGGCCGGCGAGGTGGTCTCGAACGACGTGACCTGCGACCGCGAGGTGCGCACCGGCACCATCCTGCCCAAGACGCATTGCAGCACCGCCGCCGACCGTGAAGCCGCGCGGCAAGCCGCCCGCCAGGCCGGCGAAGCCATCCGGCCGCAGGGCGCGATCCGCGGCGCCGGCGGCAACTGACCCGGCGCGCCTCAGCCGCGCCGCATCACCGCCACCAGGCAGAGCATGCCGGCGGCCAGCACCCCGGCGGTCAGCCAGAGGGCGGCATCGAAGCTGCCGCTGGCTTCCACCATGCGCCCGGTCAGCGCGGGCGCGCTCACCTGGGCCACGCCGTAGCTCAGCGTGAGCCTGGCCATGGCCTTGCCCGGGTTGGCCGGTGAGCGGCGCCCCACCAGGGCCAGCGTCAGGCTGACGATGCCGATGAAGGTGGCGCCGTACAGCAGCGCGCCCGCCAGGGCCGCCACCAGGCCCTGCGCCAGTACGGGCAGCAGCACGCCCACGATCTGCACGCCGTAGGCGATCAGCAGCGCCTGCACATCGCCGGTGCGCCGCGCGATGCGGTCCCAGACGAAGACCGCAGGCGTGGCCGCCAACCCCACCAGCAGCCAGGCCCACGGGCCCTGGCCGGCCAGCAGCGGTTGCTTCTCGACGATGGCCACCGTGAAGGTGGCGTTGATGACGAACCCCCAGCCGGCGCAGAAATAGGCGGCGACCATCAGCACCATCCAGCGCCGGCTCGGCGCCTCGCCGCCGGCTGCGCGGGCCACCGCCGGCGGCACCGGCGGGCGCCAGCGCCAGGCCGGCAGCAAAAAGGCCAGGCCCAGCAGCGCGAAGCCTTCCCATTGCGCCGCCCAGCCGAGGTCCAGCCGCGTCATGCCCATGGCCCCGACGGCCGACACGACGATGCCGAAACCCAGCCCGATGAAGTACAGCCCCAGCTCCGGCCGGCGCCCGGCGCGGATCAGCCAGCCCTGCACCAGGCCCGATCCCAGCAGCATGCCGGCCGCGCCGCACAGGCCGCCGAGGTAGCGCGACACGGCCCACACGCCGAAGGAGGTGCTCCAGCCCATCAGCGCCGTGATCAGCAAGGCCAGCGGCAGGCCGAGCGTGTAGAGACGATGCCGCCAGGCCGGGCTTTCGATCCACGACGCCAGCAGCGCACCGCTCATGTAGCCGGCGTAATTGATGGCCGCCAGCAGGCCGCCGTCGGCCACGCCCAGGCCGGCCTGGGCGTGCATCTGCGGCAGCAGCGGCGTGTAGGCGAAGCGGGCCAGGCCAATGGTGAGCACCAGCGCGCAGATGCCGCCCAGCAACACCTGCCAGGCCTGCAGCGACGGGTCTGAACGCTCGGGCATGGCCCGGTTGTACCAGTTGCGGGGATGACCCTGACTTGCAAACCCGCGCGGCGCACCCAGTTGAGCCGGCATGGCGCTTTTCATCGGCTTCGTTCTCGTGCTGCTGGCTGCGGCCGGCATCGCCCTGTGGCCGCTGTGGGTGCGGCGCCGGCGCGAGCGCATCGCAGCCCGGCCCTTCCCGGCGGCCTGGCGGCGGCTGCTGCGGCGGCATGTGCCGCTGGTGTCGCGCCTGCCGGCCCGCCAGCAGCTCCGGCTCAAGGCGTTGATGCAAGTCTTCCTGGCCGAGAAACCCATCATCGGCTGCCGCGGCCTGCGCGTGACCGACGAGGTGCGCGTGACCATCGCCGCGCTGGCCTGCCTGCCGTTGCTGGGTGCCGCACGGGGGCTCTACCCAGAGTTGCGCCAGGTGCTGGTCTACCCCAGCGCCTTCGTCGTGGACCGGCCGGTGACGGAATCGGGCGGCGTGCTGTCAGACCAGCGCCGCGTGCTGGCGGGAGAGAGCTGGAGCCAGGGCCAGGTGCTGCTGGCCTGGGACGAGGTGAAGCGGGGCGCGGCCACGCCGGGCGACGGGCACAACGTGGTCATCCACGAGTTCGCCCACCAGCTCGACCAGGCCGGAGGGCCCGCCAATGGCGCACCCGCCCTGCCCACGGCCGAGGCCTATCGGCGCTGGTCCACCATCATGCAAAACGAGTTCGATGCGCTGCGCTGGCGGCTGGCCCGGGGCGAGCCGAGCTTGATCGATGCCTATGCGGCTACCGATCCGGCGGAGTTCTTCGCGGTGATCAGCGAGCTGTTCTTCGAGCGGCCGATCGAGCTGGCCGCGGGCCATCCGGCGCTGTATGCCGAGCTCAGCGGCTATTACCGGCTGGACCCGGCGAGCTGGGCCTGATCAGAAGCCCAGGGACGCGAGCAGGTCGTCGACGTCGTCCTGCTTGAGGGCCTTGTCGGGGGTCTGCACGCCGCCGAGTTCCTGCGGCGCCAGCGGCTCCACCGGGGCAGGCAGCGAGTTCATCAGGTCACGCAGCGGCGGTTCCGCGCGTTCCATCATCTTGCTGACCTTGTTGATGACCTGGCCGGAGAGATCCTGGAAGTCCTGCGACATCATGATCTCGGTGTGCAGCGACTTCTCGCGGGCGGCAAAGCTCGCGGCGTCGGCCGCATAGGCGGCGCACAGCTTCATCAGGGCGCGGGCCCGGTCCTGACTGATGTTGGTGGACAGCGCCAGGCGGTTCAGCGCGTCGGAGAGTTCGCGGCCCTTCTTGCGCACGGCTTCCGCGTCTTCCTGGGCCGCCTCGACGAGGTTGAGCACCTTGGTGGCGGCCTGCTCGGTCATGCTGCGCACATAGGCCAGACGTTCGCGCGCGTCGGGCAGCTCGTCCACGACGTTGTGCAGGATCTGGGCCGCGTCGGCCCGGATCACGGCCTGGATGGATGCGTCGGACATGGAGAACTCCCTCGGTGCACCCGACACCAGCGACGGGCTCGAAGCAGTTTAGGAGGCTTGCCCCGCGCCGCAAGCACCTGACACCGGGCCGAACGCGGCCTTTATCACGCCAAGCGCTGCAAACGAATTCAGGCCTTGCCCAGGGCCTGCTGCACAAGCGTGACTTGTTCCTCAGTGAGGCGGCCCGCCGCCTGCGCCAGGCCAAGCTGGCGCGGCGCCAGGGCGAGCAGCAGGTCGTGCGGCAACCCGGCTGCCGCAGCCGCCTCGCGGTGGCGGGCGATCACGCCCACGTCGCCCCGGGCGACCGGCCCGGACACGGCCCCGGGCAGGCCTTGCACCAGCGCGGTGGCCAGCGCGCCCTGGGTCAGCGGCGTGAGTGCGGGCAGTGCCTGTGCCGGTGCCAGCCCGGCGGCCGTCCACAGCGCC
>JAIPCJ010000097.1 GCA_021738245.1 Methylotenera sp.
TCACCCGCGATCTCGAGGCGCTCTTCGAACGCATGTGGGCCCGCGCGCTGGCGGGCGACGCGCCCTCAGCCCTGCCCGCCTGACACGCTGAAGTCCGCCGGCGCCTCGCCCGCCAGGCGGCGCTGGTGGGCATGCCGATAGGCGGCCTCCAGGTGGCGCGTGATGCGTGGCGTGTCGAACAAGGCCGAGGTGTCGCTGGCAGCCAGCTGGTGCTTCACCGCGGTCCGCAGCCCGGCATCATTCGCGAACTGCACCGCGCGGCGCACGTAGTCCGCCTCATCGCTGGCGATCAGCTCGGGCAGGCCCACGGCCCGCAGCAAGCTGGCCGCGACCCGTGACTGCAAGCCCCGGCCCGGCAGGGTCAGCACCGGCAGCCCCATCCAGAGCGCGTCGCTGGCGGTGGTGCCGGCGTTGTAGGGCAAGGTGTCCAGAAACAGATCCGCCTCGGCCAAGGCCGCCAGATAGGCCTCGCGCGGCATGCGCGGCGCCAGCACCAGGCGGCCCGGCGCCAGACCCCGCTGGGCGGCATGACGGTGCAACTGCGCGGCAGCCTGCGGGTCTTCATCGAGCAGCCACAGCACGCTGCCGGGCACCGCCTGCAGGATCGCGGCCCAGGTGGCGAATTGCGCCGGGATGATCTTGCAGGGGTTGTTGAAGCAGCAGAACACGAACCCGTCGGCGGGCAGACCCAGGGCTGCACGACCCGGCCGGGCTCGGGGCCGCGGCCGCTGGCGGTCGTTGGGCTGGTAGCTGGGCAGCCACGCGATGCGCTCGTCGTAGGCGGCGCGGTACTCGGCCGGCACCGCGGTGGCGTCGGCCAGCAGATAGTCGAAGACCGGCGAGCCTGCGGTGCCCAACGTGCCGAGGTAGAGCATCTGCACCGGCGCCGGCCGACAGGCCAGGATGCCGGTGCGGGCCCCGTCGGTCAGGCCGGTCAGGTCCACCAGCACGTCCACGCCCAGGGCGCGGGCCGCCTCGGCCACCTGCGCATCGCTCATCGCCTCGACCTCGATGAATCGATCGAAGGCCTGGCGCAGCCGTTGCTGCATCGGGTCGCCCGGGGCCGGCCCGTAGCTGAGCGCGATGACCTCGAAGCGGGCCCGGTCGTGCAGTTCGATGACCTCGGCCATCAGGTAGGCGACGGGGTGGCTGCGGAAGTCCCGTGACAGATAGGCCAGCCGCAAACGCTCGCCCGGCGGCGGGCTCGGCAGCGTCGCCTGGGCCGGGGCCGGAAAACTGTGCCGCGCCCAGATCCGGGCGGCCTGCTGCTGCAGCGCCGGCTCATCCACCAGGCATTGCAGGGCCAGCGGCTGGATCACGCGCCGGCCTTGCTCGACACCCTGGCGCACCCGGGCCAGTTGGTCGTCGAAGGCGTCCCACTGATAAAGATGCATCGCGGCGTACAGGCGCAGGCCGGGCAGCCAGTCTCCGTCGGGCTGGTGAGCCAGCGCCTGGTCGAGGTCCTGCAGCGCCGCCGAGAACTGGCGCTGCACCAGGCGCAGGTTGCCGCGGTTGTTCAGCGCCTCGGTCAGGCCGGGCTGCAAGGCCAGCGCACGGTCATAGCAGGCCAGGGCTTCCGCCGGGCGCTGCAGCTGGCGCAGCGCGATGCCGCGCAGATTGAGCACGACGGCCTGCTCCGGCAGCGCGGCCAGTTCGTCCAGAGCCGCCGCCCACTGACCCATGCGCACCCGGGTGCGGGCATGCTCGATGCGGTAGGGGAGCTCGGCAGGCGCGAGGGCCAGGGCCCGATCCAGCGCCGCCAGGGCGGCCGGAAAGTCTCGCAAGGCGGCCTGGGCCAGGGCCAGGGCGTGGTGGGTGGGCGCGTCCGTCGGCCGCAGCGCGAGGGCGCGCTGGTAGGCCGCCACCGCCTCGGCTTGCCGGCCCAGTTCGCTGAGCGACACGCCCCAGTTGTAGAAGGCCGGGGCAGACGGCGGCTTCAGGCGGCAGCGGGCGGCATAGCAGCGCTCGGCCCGTTCCCACTGGTTGGCGCCGGCCAGCAGGTTGCCCAGCCGCAGCCACGGCTCGGGTTCGGCCGGGAACTGCTGCACGGCCTGCGCCAGCAGCTGGGCGGCTTCGGCCGCCTGGCCAGCCGCCTGCGAGGCGGCGGCGAGCTGCAGCAGCCCGGCACAGGCGCCCGGCTTGGCGCGGGCGGGCTTCATGCGGCCAGCCGCCTCAGTGCATCTGGATGGAACCCTGGGCGCGGCCCTTGCCGGCGCGGGCCGGCGGGTTGCACAGGCCGCAGACGAAGTGGCGGGCGATCTCGTGCGGGTGAGTCACGAACTGGCCGTTGCACTTGCAGCACTTGGTCAGCGTGAGCATGCCGTTGTCGACGAACTTCACCAGGCGCCAGGCGCGTGTCACCGAGAGCATGGCCTCCAGGCCCTGGGCCGAGGTCTGCTCCTGGTAGAGCTGGTAGGCCTTGATGACGGTGTCGATCTCGTCCATCTCCGCGGCCTTGTTCAGGTACTCGTGGATGTTCAGGAACAGGCTGGCGTGGATGTTGGGTTGCCAGGTCATGAACCAGTCGGTCGAGAACGGCAGTTGGCCCTTGGAAGGCGACTTGCCGCTCACCTCCTTGTACAGGCGCAGCAGGCGCTCGTAAGACAGATCCGTCTCCGACTCCAGCACCTGCAGGCGTGCGCCCAGGTGGATGAGCTGCACGGCTCGTTCGATTTGCTTGGCTTCGGTGAGGATGCTCTTGACGCGCATGGTGGGCTCCTGGAATCGGTGTGAACTCGACGTTCGGTGTTCGGTATTCGGTATTGCGGGCGAGCGCCGGGCCGCCCCAAGCCGCCCGCCAGGGGCGATGTCGCGAAGGGGTCAACCCCTGAGCGATCGCCACCCCCTCGGGGGGTGGCCTGGCGTCCCCGCCAGGCCGGGGGCCTCACACATGCTCGTGGCGGCCGGCCATCAGGATGGAGGCATGCAGACGGCTGACGCTTTCGTTCACGCCCGGCTTGCTGTGGTTGGTCAGCAGGCCCCACACCAGGTCATCGCTCATCCGGAAGGCGCACAGCAGGGTGTTGCCGGCGGCGATCTTCATGATCTGGGCCGGGCTCAGCGTGCTGATGAGAGTCGCCGTCTCCTCGCTGATCCCCAGGCGGTAGAGCGCCTGCTCGCGGTCGGCACGGATGAGGCTCTGGGCCAGCATCAGGTACGACAGGTTGGCTTCACGGATCTCGGCGAGCATTTGGTCGGCGTTCATGGCGGGGTTCCGTTTCAGAGTTGGGCGGGTGTTGCGGATCAGTGAAACGGATTGTGTTGACAGCCCTTCTCCGGCGATATCAGGCGCTGTCGGTGTGCCGCGTCCCCTTGGCAGGAAGGGCTTGTCATCCAAATTCCTACAAGCCGGTCGCCCAGCAAGGACAAAGCCCCGGCCGCTTGCGCGGACCGGGGCTTTGCCCTGTGACGGATGTCTCGGAATCAGGCCTTGTCACCCGCCCGGCTGCGGCGCAGGCGCTCCAGCTCGATCATGGCCACCGGGATGAGTTCGGGCGCTTCGGACTGCAGGCTCTCGCGCCCGGCACCAGATTGCAGCTCGGTCAGCACGCCGATGGCGCGGTCGGTCTCGCCCAGGCCCGACAGCGCGAACGCCAGGGTGTACAGACTCGGGCCGTGCAGGGAATGCGCCTGCAGCGCCCGCTGGGCGTAGCCGGCCGCATGCTCCAGCTTGCCGGCCGCCAGCAGCAGGGCCGCCATGTCGGACAGCAGGTCGTGGCTCATGGGCTCGTCCTGGAGCGCCTCGTACAACATGCCCAACCCGCCACCGAGGTTGCCCCGGGAGGCTTCGGCATAGGCCGCGTTGCGGGCGCGGGCCAGCAGCATGGCCGGGTCGTTCGCGGGCACGGTGACCGGGCGATGGACTTTCTTCGAACGGGCAGCAGAGACGGCGGGCATCACGGGGCTCCAGTCCGGCACTGGGTTCGGCCGGGATGGGCGGAACTTTAGGAACGGCTGCCGCCGCCAATCGCCAGAAAAGGCGGGTCCGGCGGCCTTTACTCAGCGGCTGCTCCGCCCGGCATCGGCCGAAAACCCAAAGGAGAGATCGTCGTCCACCTCCGGCGGTCTCCGGCGGCCTCAGCCGCTTCCTTTCATCCTTCGAGTACGAAAGACACCGCCAGCCGACCTGACTGATGCCCGACACAGAGCCCCGCCTTGCGCGGGACGGCTCCGCAGCCTTTTCCGATGCGCTTCCTGGCTGCCCGAACCGATCCCACGAATAAGGACCTGGCGACGGCTTTGTTCAATAGATCACACCCTTGACAAATCCAGCTCAAGAATCTTCTTGCGCTGGCCGATAGCCATTCCAACGGGCCCGGAAACGGGTCTGTGGTCCGGCTGGAAGGCCGAGGTGGTGTGACGCCGTTCACGAACGGTGGCACGGGCTTCAACGGTTGACTGGCGTCGGGCGTCGTCTGCGAGGGCGCGCCGCCGTGCGCGCTCCTGGCAGACAGCACGGGTGCCTCACCCGGGCACTCGAGTCCTCGTCCGGCGCCTTTGCCGGGTATCTCAAGCTGAAAGGAAGCGCATCATGGCCTCTGTCATCAATACCAACCTGCTGTCGCTCAATGCGCAGCGCAACACCTCGGCGTCGCAGTCGTCGCTCGCGACGTCGCTGCAGCGCCTGTCTTCGGGTCTGCGTGTCAACTCCGCCAAGGACGACGCCGCCGGCCTCGCCATTTCCGAGCGTCTGAACGCCCAGGTGCGTGGCTCCAACGTCGCCATCCGCAACGCCAACGACGGCATCTCGCTGTCGCAGACGGCGGAAGGCGCGCTGTCCAAGGTGAACGACTCGCTGCAGCGCATGCGTGAACTGGCGGTGCAGGCGCGCAACGCCACCAACACCAGCGCCGACAAGGACTCGCTGGACAAGGAGTTCGGCGAACTCTCCAAGGAAATCCAGCGCGTGCTGGGCGGCACGACCTTCAACGGCCGCGCCATCCTGGCCACCTCCGCCGCCGGCACCCAGACCTTCCAGGTCGGCGCCAACGTGACCAGCAATGACCGCATCGACGTCGCCACGACCGACATGACGACCGCGACGGAAATCACGACCGTCGCCGGCACCGACAACACCGGCGCCGGCCGTGCGGTGATCGACAACACCGCCACGGGCACGACGATCGATACGGTGATCTCCAACATCGACACCGCGATCAACAAGGTCAGCTCCGAGCGCGCCACGCTGGGTGCGGCTCAAAACCGGTTCGACCAGGTCATCAGCAACCTGCAGATCTCGGTCGAGAACCAGAGCGCCGCCAAGAGCCGCATCACCGATGCTGACTTCGCTGCGGAAACCGCCAACCTTTCCCGAGCCAACATCCTCCAGCAGGCAGGCAACGCGATGATCGCCCAGGCGAATCAGATCCCATCGCAAGTCCTGTCCTTGCTTCGATGACGCCGGGCCAGCAACGCTGGCCCTGAGTGAAGCGCCTCCGCAGAAGGCGCAAGTCACCACGCCACCAGCACAAGCACCTTGAATGCGTCCTCGCTCCGGCGGGGACGCCTTTTGGGTCCGCTTGTGAAAAAAGGATTCAAGTCAGTCCATCGTTCCGACGATAAGCCTCTCAACGGGTTCGCGATTCACTCGAGGACTACGTACCAGACGCCCTCGTCAACGAAAGGATTGAGTCATGCCCCAAGTCATCAACACCAACATCGCCTCCCTGAACGCACAGCGCAACACGGCGATGTCGCAGTCGTCCCTGGCCGTTTCCATGCAGCGCCTGTCTTCCGGCCTGCGGGTGAATTCCGCCAAGGACGATGCGGCCGGTCTGGCCATCGCCGAGCGCATGAATGCGCAGGTGCGCGGCTCGCAGGTCGCCATCCGCAACGCCAACGACGGCATCTCCCTGGCGCAGACCGCCGAAGGCGCGCTGTCCAAGGTGGGCGACGCCCTGCAGCGCATGCGTGAGCTGGCGGTGCAATCGCGCAACGCCACCAACACCAGCGCCGACAAGGATTCGCTGGACAAGGAATTCGGCGAACTGGCCAAGGAAATCCAGCGCGTGCTCGGCGGCACGACCTTCAACGGCAAGGCCGTGCTCGCCACTTCGGCAGCCGGTACGCAGACCTTCCAGGTCGGCGCCAACACGACGGCCAACGACCGCATCGACATCGTCACCACCGACATGACGACGGCCACCGAGATCACGCAGATCGCCGGCACCGACAACACCGGTGCGGGTCGTGCGGTGATCGACAACACCGCCGCCGGCACGGCGATCGACACGGTCATCACCAACATCGACACCGCGCTGGACAAGGTCAACGGTGAACGCGCCACGCTCGGCGCCTCGCAGAACCGCTTCGATGCCGTGATCTCCAACCTGCAGGTGGCGGTGGAAAACCAGAGCGCCTCGCGAAGCCGGATCATGGATGCCGACTTCGCGCAGGAGACGGCCAATCTCAGCCGAGCCCAGATCCTGCAGCAGGCCGGCAACACGATGGTGGCCCAGGCCAACCAGCTGCCGCAGCAGGTCCTCGCCCTCCTGCGCAGCTGATCTCCTGACCCAGTGGCCGCCGCGGAACTGGCTCCGCCAGGCCGCTGGCGGCGCCCCTTGAGGGGCCGGCGCAAGCCGGTACGGGTGGTCTCAATTACCCGTGGTTTGCCCTGTTGATCGGGCTTTTGGCGACGACGCCCACTTCCAGAATTCGGTCCATCGAGTCTCGGCGACTGACGCCGGCTCGGCGACCGAATCCAGGAGTGCGCGATGCCACAAACCATCAACACCAACATCAACTCGCTGAATGCCCAGCGCAATCTGAACTCGTCCCAGAGTTCTCTGGCGGTGTCGATGCAGCGCCTGTCGTCGGGCTTGCGGGTCAATTCCGCCAAGGACGATGCCGCCGGCCTCGCGATTGCCGAGCGCATGAACACCCAGGTGCGCGGCATGAACGTTGCGATCCGTAACGCCAATGACGGGATCTCGCTGGCGCAGACGGCGGAAGGCGCGCTGGGCAAGATCGGCGACAACCTGCAGCGCATGCGGGAACTCACCGTGCAGGCCCGCAATGCCACCAACAGCTCGTCCGACAAGGATTCGCTGAACAAGGAGTTCGAGCAGCTCGGCTCTGAAATCTGGCGGATCATCAACGCCACGACCTTCAACAGCAAACCCATCCTGGCCGACACCGCCGGTGTGGCCGCGGGCACGGGGCAGACCTTCCAGATCGGGGCCAACACCACCGCCAACGACTCGATCACGGTCGCCGCGCTGGACCTGACGGCCGACCCCACCGTGACGGCCCTGCTCGGCGCGGGGGGCACCATCCCCTTCCCTGCCCTGATCGACAACACGGCCGACTTCGCCGCCCTGGGCACCGTGATCGACAACATTGACACGGCGCTCAACACCGTGAACAACACCCGGGCGACCTACGGTGCCATCCAGTCGCGCTTCGACGCGGTGATTTCCAACCTGCAGGTGGCCGTGGAGAATCAGACCGCCGCCCGCAGCCGGATCATGGATGCCGACTTCGCCCAGGAAACCGCCAACATGAGCCGGGCGCAGATCCTGCAGCAGGCTGGCAATGCGATGGTGGCCCAGGCCAACCAGCTGCCTCAGCAGGTGCTGTCGCTGCTGCAACGCTGAAGCCGCCACCGCTTCGCGAAAAAATTCACATTCCGGGGCTCAAGTTCCGGAAGACCTGGCCGATATCCCCCTGGCATATCGGCCTTTTTTGCATTGCTGAGCCATGGCCACCATCTCATCCCTCGGTCTCGGAAGCGGTCTCGACGTCGAATCCATCATCAACAAGCTGATGGCGGTCGAACAGCAGCCGATCAACCAGATCAACACGCGCACGACCGGCCTCAAGACGAAGCTGTCCACCTACGGGCAGATCCAGAGCAGCCTGTCGACGCTGCGCGACGCCGCCAGCAAGCTGACCAACCCCGACACCTGGGCCGGCACCAAGGCCACGTCCAGCGACAGCACCGCCATCAGCGTCACCGCCTCCAGCGGCGCGGCCATCGGCAGCGCCACCTTGAGCGTCAGCCAACTCGCGGCCTCCCAGACCCTGGCCTCCACCACGTTCAGCAGCAGCACCGCCACCGTCGGCCAGGGCAGCCTGACCATCGAGTTGGGCACCTGGGGCACCGACAGCGGTGGCGCGTCGACCTTCACCAGCAAGTCCGGCGCCACACCGGTCACGATCACCATCGGCCCGGGCCAGGATCAGCTCACGCAGATCCGCGACAAGATCAACGCGGCCGGTGCCGGCGTCACGGCGTCCATCGTCACCGACGCCACCGGCTCGCGCCTGACCCTCACCTCCCGCAACAGCGGAGAGAGCAATGCCTTTCGCGTGACCGTGGCCGATGCCGACGGCAATGCCGGCGACGCCACCGGCCTGTCGCAGCTGGCCTACGACCCGAGCACCAGTGTCAGCCAGATGTCGCTGACCCTGCCCGCAGCCAATGCCCGCGCCATCTTGAACGGCCTGCCGATCAGCTCGGAGAGCAACTCGCTGTCTTCCGCCATCGACGGCCTGAACATCATCCTGCTCAAGACCATCCCGCCCACCCAGCCCGTGATGCTGAACGTGACCCAGGATGCGGACGCCATCAAGAAGGCCATCACCGACTTCACGACCGCCTACAACGCCGTCAACCAGCTGCTGCGCAACCAGACCAAGGTCGACACCTCCAAGCTGACGGCGAACATGAGCGCGGACGACGTGGCCAGCCTGCAGGCGGCCCGTGCCGCGAGCCTGCAGGGAGACTCGGCCGCCCTCGGCATCCAGAACCGGCTGCGCGGCATCGCCGGCGGCGTGACCTCGCTCGGGGGCAGCCTCACCCGCCTGGCCGACGTGGGCCTGGCGCCAGGCTCCGACGGCAACCTGCCCACCGCGGGCGCCAAGCTCGACAAGGCCCTGACCAAGCTGGACGACCTCAAGCAGTTCTTCATGGGTGTCGACTCGGCGAACGACAGCAACAGCGGCTTCGCGGTGCGCATCCGGTCCATGGTGGACCAGGCGCTGAGCGTCGACGGCACCGTGACGAGCCGCCAGAAGGGCATCCAGAGCCAGATCGACAGCAACAACAAGAGCGTCGAGTCGCTGAGCGACCGCGCCACGTCCACCGAGGCGCGCCTGCGCGCCCAGTACGCGGCCCTCGACACCAAGATGAGCCAGCTGTCGAGCCTGTCGAACTACCTGACGCAGCAGATCAACCAGCTGAACAAGTGAGGGCGCGGCGCGGCTGCACGAAGGCGACCCGCGGGTCGCCTTTTTTGTGCCTGCCACAGACACGCGACCCGATGGGCGGGTCAATCGAGTGAATAAGCCTCGCCCTTGCCGTCGTGTCCGGCTTCGACACCGCTCAAGTCAGCCCGCAGAAGGCCGAAAAACAGTCAACACGACGACGCCAACCTGCGAGACCCCATGTACGGCAACATGTCTTCCCCCTTCGCTCCCCGCAACCAGCGCGCCACCTTGTACGCCAAGGTCGGCCTGGAGACGGATGTCCAGGCCGCCAGCCCCCACCGTCTGGTGGCGATGCTCTTCGACGGTGCCTTCGACGCCATGGCCCAGGCCGTGCAGGCCATCCAGGCGGGCAATGTCGAAGTCAAGGGTCGGGCGCTGTCGCGTGCGGTGCGCATCCTCGACGAAGGCCTGCGCGCCGGGCTGGACCTCTCCGCCGGCCAGCTCGCCGTCGACCTCCGCGAGCTCTATGGCTATGTGTGCATGCGCCTGACGCAAGCCAACCTGCGCAGCGACGTGGCCGCCATCGAGGAATGCCAGCGCCTGCTGACCCCAGTGCGCGAGGCGTGGAACGCCATCGCCCAGACGCCGGCCGCGCTCGGCTCCGACGCTGCCCGCGCCGCCTGAGCGGCTCCCACAGAACCTAGCCGGTGACTTCAGACATGAACTCCGAACTGCTGAACTACTACGAAGCCATCGAGCAAGCCAGCGCCGACATGCTGACCGCCGCCCGCACGGGCAACTGGGATGAAGTCGTCAAGCTCGAAGGCGCCTGCGTGCTGCTGATCTCGCAGCTCAAGGCCGCGGCCAACCACAACCAGCTCGCCGCGGGCGAATCGCAGCTCAAGACGCGCATCATGCAGCGCATCCTGCTCAACGACGCCGAGATCCGCCACCTGGCCGAGCCCTGGCTGGAAGACCTCGACACCGTGCTCAAGGGCAAGAGCCGACTGGTGCACTGACCCCGCACAGCGGCTGGCCGGGCCGGGCTGGACAGGGGCCCGGCGCCTCATCGGGGCGACTAACATCTGCGCATGAGCGCCCCTGAAGCCCTGCCCGAGGAACTGCGTGTCGCCTCGGCTGCCGAGATCGCGGCCTACCTGCAGCAGCTGCAACAGGACGGCGCCAGCGTGCGGCTTCAAGGCCCCCACGGCGCCGGCCTGTCGGCCACCATCGTGGCCCTGGACGCTGCCGCTGATGTCCTGGGTCTGGCGCTCGGCGCCGACCCCGACGGCATCAGCCAGGCCCTGGTGGCCGAGGGCGAGATCACCGCGGTGGCCTACCTCGGCACCATCAAGCTGCAGTTCGACCTCGAGGCGCCGGTGCTCGTCAGCGGCGACCAGGGCGTGGTGCTGCGCAGCCCCCTGCCGACGAGGCTCTACCGCTTCCAGCGCCGGCAGTCCTTCCGGGTGCATCCCGCCAGCAGCACCTACCCGCGCGTGATGCTTGCCGGCGACGCCGCCCCTGGCCGGGCCCTGCGCGTGCTGGACATCAGCATTGGCGGCCTGGCCCTGGCGGTGCCGGCCGGCGGACCCGCCCTGCCGACAGGCCATGTGGCTGCGGGACTGGTGCTCGAACTGGACCGTATCAGCGCGCTCAAGGTGTCGCTGCTGCCGCATCATCTGAGCCCCGTCCATGGCGACGCCCACGGCCTGCAGCAGCTGGGCTGCGCCTTCGTCGATCTCGACACCGCCGCCACCCGGGCGCTGCAGGTCTATGTGGACCAGACGCAAAAGCGCCGCCGCCTGCTGAAGCTCGACCCATGACGCGCCGGTCTCGCCGCGGCTTCACGCTGCTGGAGGTCGCCTTCGTGCTGGCCGTGCTGGCGATCATCCTGTCGGTGGCCGTGCCGAGCTACGCCAGCTACCTGGATCGCCAACGCCTGCGGCATGTGGCGGAGCTGCTGGAGCTGGACCTGCGCCGGGCGCGCACGCTCAGCGTGGAACAGGGCCGCGATGTGCACGTCAACTTCGTCAGTGGCCGCAACTGGTGCTGGGGCTTGAGCCGCAACGGCCCCTGCAGCTGCGACACCGGCGCCCCGCGCTGCGAGCTGGGCGGTATGACGGCGCAAGAGCACAAGGGCACGCTGCTGCAGTCGGGCCAGAACGTCACCTTCCAAGGGGGGCTCGGCCGGGCGCTCGACTGGACCCGCATCGGCATCTCGAACGACCGCAACCAGCAGCTGCGCATCGACCTCAACCCGGTCGGCCGCCCGCAGATCTGCGGCAGCGACGCGCGCAAGTCCGGCAACTGCTGAGCCTGCGGGGCTCAGATCTGCATGTTCATGATCTCGGAGTAGGCCGAGACCAGGCGGTTGCGCACCTGCAACGTGGCCTGGAAGCCGATTTGCGCCTTCTGCATGGCCACCATCGTCTCTTCGAGGCTGACGGTGGGGTTGTCCAGCTGCACCTCGCGTTGCAGGCGGGACGCCTCCTGCTGCTGGGCACTGACGCCCTTGAGCGCCTGGGCCATGGCATCGCCAAAGCTCGCGCCGCCCGTGGCCGCCGGCTTGGTGGCCAAAGGCTGGCCATTGACCGCCAGCCCTGCACGGGCGGCAGCCTGGGCAAAGTCGAAGGGGCGCAGCTTCATGTCCATGGTGCGGCACTTTGGCAGCAAGTCACACGCGCGAAACGCGGAGATGCGCGGCCGCAGTCGGCCACTTCGGCGCTTTCTTGAGGGGGGTGGGCTCGAATAATTTGCGCCATCGGTCGACTCCCGACCCTCCCCTGCCTTTCGACCCTCGATGGACAACGCCCTGAGCGCCCCCGCTGCTGCTGCCCCGGTGATGATCTCGCCGGTCGACGCCCAGCCCAACTTCGTGCAGCGCCTCAATGGCCTGCCGCTGCGCAGCAAGCTGACCATGGGCGCCGGCCTGCTGGCCCTGGCCGGCGCGGTGCTGGCGATCACGCTGTGGTCCTCCCAGGGCGACTACCGGCCGCTGTTCAGCGGCCTGTCCGACAAGGACGGCGGCGCCGTCATCGGCCAGCTCGCCGCGATGCAGGTGCCCTACAAGCATGAGGCCGGCGGCACCATCCTCGTGCCGGCAGGCCAGGTGTATGAGCTGCGCATGAAGCTGGCCGCGCAGGGCCTGCCCAAGGGCGGCACGGGCAATGCGGTGGGCTTCGAGCTGATGGACAAATCCAGCATCGGCCAGACCCAGTTCAATGAACGCCTGAACTTCCAGCGCGCCCTCGAAGGCGAGCTCACGCGCACCATCACCGCCATGTCTGACGTGGCCGATGCCCGCGTGCACCTCGCCATGCCGCAGCAGAACGGCTTTTTCCGCGAACAGCAAAAGCCCAGCGCCAGCGTGATGCTGACGCTGCGCGGCGGCCGCACGCTGGACCGCAGCCAGATCGCGGGCATCGTGCACCTCGTCTCCAGCAGCGTGCCCGAGCTCAACCCCAAGGCGGTGAGCGTGCTTGACCAGACCGGCGCCCTGCTCTCCCAGACCGGCGCCGACCCTGCCACCGGCCTGGACGGCCAGCAGCTGCAGTACAAGCAGCAGATCGAAGCGGGCTACAACAAGCGCATCTTCGAACTGCTGGAGCCGGTGGTGGGCCGCGACAACCTGCGCGCCACCGTGACGGCCGACGTGGACTTCTCGCAGACCGAAGCCACCGCCGAGGAATACCGCCCCAACCAGGGCCCGAATGCCCAGGCCGCGGTGCGCTCCAGCCAGAACAGCGAAAGCACCAATGGCAACGCGGCGCCGCCCACGGGCGTGCCGGGTGCGGCCACCAACCAGCCGCCGGTGCCGGCCACGGCGCCGGTCAACGGCGCCAGTGCGCCCCTGCAGGCCGCCCAGGGGGGTGCCGGTCAGACGAGCAACCGCAAGGAGCAGGTCACCAACTACGAGGTCGACAAGACCGTGCGCGTGACGCGCGGCTCGGTGGGCAACGTCAAGCGCCTGAACGCCGCCATCGTCGTCAATCACCGCTCGGTGACCGACGCGAAGGGCAAGACGACCACGCAGCCGGTGCCGGCCGAAGAAATCACCCGCCTGACCGACCTGGTCAAGGAGGCCATGGGCTTCAACGCCGAGCGCGGCGACTCGGTCAAGGTCATCAGCGCCCCCTTCGTCGTTGACAAGACCGAGCCGGCCGACCTGCCCTTCTACAAGCAGCCCTGGCTGATCGACATCGCCCGCAGCGCCATCGTGCCGCTGGCTTTCGTGGCCATCGCGCTGATTGCCGTGTTCGGCATGATCCGCCCGGCCATCAAGGCGGCCGCACCGCTGCCGCCGGAAGACAAGCCCGAGACCGTGGACGAAGTGGTGGACGACACCGAGCTGCTGCCCACCGCCGACGGCATGCCCAAGCTCGAAGCCCCGGTCCACAGCGAAAAGCTCGACCGCGCCCGCTCCTTGGCGCGCGACAATCCGGTGGCCGTCGCCAATATCGTGCGCGACTGGATGGCGGGCCAGACGGCATGATCACGCACCCCTCGTCCAAGGCGTACCTTGGCCGGTCCTGCGGACCGCGCTCCGGCTCAGGCCGTCGCCCCTCTGCAGGCACAAGGCGCCCACTGGGCGCCTTGTGTCCGGCTTCGGCCCCCGAGGGGACGGCGATGCGTTCGACCCTGAGCCGCGCGCACATCGCCGCACGGGCCGGCTTGGGGCGGCCCGGCGCTCGGCCCGAGGGCAATGCACTACGCTTCGGGGCGTGAGGTTCCAACATGGATGACAAGGGCATCGAGAACGCAGCCATCCTGCTGATGTCGCTGGGCGAGGAAGAGGCCAGCGAGGTGTTCAAGCATCTGTCGCCCAAGGAGGTGCAGGCGCTGGGCGAGACCATTGCCAAGCTCAAGGTCATCAAGCGGGCCCAGGTCGAGGAGGTGCTCGACAAGTTCGACGCCGTCGCCGAGACCCAGAGCACCCTCGTCACCGACACCGACGAATACGTGCGCGCCGTGCTGCGCAAGGCGCTGGGCGAGGACAAGGCCAACCTGCTGCTGGACCGCATCCTGCAAGGCAGCGACGTGTCGTCCATCGAGAGCCTGAAGTGGATGGACGCCGCCAGCGTGGCCGAACTGCTGCGCAATGAGCACCCGCAGATCATCGCGGCCATCCTGGCCCACCTTGATTTCGACCAGACCAGCTCGGTGCTCAAGCTCTTCACCGAGCGCGGTCGCAACGAAGTGCTGATCCGCATCGCGACGCTGGACGGCATACAGCCCACCGCGCTGAAGGACCTCAACGAGGTCATGAGCCAGATCCTGGCCGGCGGCGAGCGCATGAAGAAGAGTTCGCTGGGCGGCGCCAAGACGGCAGCCGAGATCATCAACATGATGGGCTCCAGCGTCGAGGCCTCGGTGCTCGACTACATCCGCGAGGCCGACTCCGACCTGGCCCAGAAGATCATGGACAACATGTTCACGTTCGACGACGTGAACAAGATCGACGACAAGGGCATCCAGGCCATGCTCAAGGAAGTGCAGAGCGAGAGCCTGGTGGTGGCCCTCAAGGGCGCGAGCGTCGACCTGCGCGAGAAGATCTTCCGCAACATGTCCACCCGCGCGGCCGAGACCCTGCGCGAAGACCTGGAGAGCCGCGGCCCGGTGCGGCTGTCGGAGGTCGAGGCCGAGCAGAAGGAAATGCTCAAGATCGTGCGCCGCCTGGTGGACGAAGGCCAGATCGTGCTTGCCGGTGGCGGCGACGACCAATTCGTATGACGGTCGATTGCAGGCTTGAAGCGCCCATGAACACAGCCACAGAGACACAGAGGCACAGAGAGCAGGGCAATTGCGCTGTCTCTCTGTGCCTCTGTGGCCTGACCCATTGCTTGACCTGCTGACATGGCCACCCGACAGCCCCCCCGCCAGGTGCCACCGCCCGACCGCCGCGAAGGTGAGCGCCGGGCCAACTACGCGCGCTTCATCCCGGGTGAAGAGATCCAGGGCGCCAAGGCCTGGAGCCTGGACAACCTGGGCAGCGCGGCCCCTTCCCCGTTCGCGCCCATGCGGCCCGGCCCGGCACAGCCGCCCGCCCCCGCAGCGGCGCCGGTCGAGCCACCGCCGCCGCCCGAGCCCAGCGTGCACGAGCAGCTGCATGCTGCCCGCCAGAGCGGCTACCAGGATGGCTACCGCGACGGCATGGCGGCGCTGGACGCCTTCAAGCAGAGCTTTGCCAAGCAGATGAGCGCGCAGATCGGCGCGCTGGTCGAGAGCTTCGATGGCGAGATGCGGGCGCTGGAAGACGACATGGCGGCCGCCGTGGCCCGCATTGCGGTCGAGCTCGCCCGCCAGGTGGTGCGCAGCGAACTCGACCAGCGGCCTGAACTGATCGCTCGCGTGGCGCATGACGCCGTCGAGGCGCTGCAGCTCACGGCCCGGCATGTGCGGGTGCGCGTGCACCCGGACGATTTCGCCCTGGTGCAGGACGGCGCCGGCCGCGAGCTGGAAGCCCGCGAGGCCCAGCTCATTCCGGATGCCGACGTGGCCCGCGGCGGCGTGAAGGTCGATGCCGACATCGCCAGCGTCGACGCCACGATCGCCACCCGCTGGCAGCAGGCCGTGTCGGCCATCGGCCAGACCTCCATCTGGGAAGACCGCCGGGGCGGCTTGGATGACGAGCACTGACCGCACCGAGCGCTGGCAGCGTTACCTGGCCGACCTCGAGACCCTGGCCGGCAACGCCGCGCCGCTGGAGTCCCAGGGCAAGCTGGTGCGGGTGGCCGGCCTGGTGCTGGAAGCGACCGGCATCAAGGTGCCGCTGGGCTCGGTCTGCCGCATCCAGATGCCCAGCAGCGGCAGCAACCCGCGGCGCGGTGCCGCGCCGGTCAACGCCGAGGTGGTGGGCTTCTCGGGCGACCGCGCCTACCTGATGCCGACCGACGAGGTGCAAGGCCTGTCCAGCGGCGCCACCGTCGTGCCCCGCCACCTGCCGCCGCTGGCCCCCAAGCTCGGCCAGCCGCTGCACCCCTGGCGCCGGGGCGAGGACCGCGGCCTGCATCTGCCCATGGGCCCGGGGCTGCTGGGCCGCGTGGTCGACCCGCACGGCCACCCGCTGGACCGCGGCGGCGAGCTGAGCGACATCCACAACGAGCCCATGGTGCGCCGCCCCATCAACGCGATGGACCGCGACCCGGTGCGCAAGCCGCTGGACACCGGCGTGCGCGCCATCAACGCGCTGCTGACCGTGGGCCGTGGCCAGCGCCTGGGCCTGTTTGCCGGCACCGGCGTGGGCAAGTCGGTGCTGCTGGGCATGATGGCCCGCTACACCCAGGCCGATGTGATCGTGGTCGGCTTGATCGGCGAGCGTGGCCGCGAAGTGAAGGAATTCATCGAGGACATCCTCGGCGAGGAAGGCCTGCGACGCAGCGTGGTCGTCGCGGCGCCCGCCGATGCCCCGCCGCTGATGCGCATGCAAGGCGCCCACTACGCCACCGCGATTGCCGAGTATTTCCGCGACTCTGGGGCCCACGTGCTGCTGCTGATGGACAGCCTCACCCGCTACGCGATGGCCCAGCGCGAGATCGCCCTGGCCATCGGCGAGCCGCCCGCCACCAAGGGCTACCCGCCCAGCTGCTTCGCCAAGCTGCCGCAGCTGGTGGAGCGCAGCGGCAACGGCCTGCCGGGTGAAGGCTCGATCACGGCCTTCTACACCGTGCTCACCGAGGGCGACGACCCGCAGGACCCGATCGCGGATGCGGCGCGCGGCATCCTGGACGGCCACATCGTGCTCAGCCGCGAGCTGGCCGAGGCGGGCCACTACCCGGCCATCGACATCGAGCGCTCCATCTCGCGGGTGATGACCAGTGTTGCACCCCAAAACCAGGTCGATTCCGCGCGTCGGTTCCGCCAACTTCTGGCGAAATACAACAAGGCCCGCGACCTGATCCAGCTCGGCGCCTACGCCCCGGGCGCCGACCCCGAGCTGGACCTGGCCGTTCGCCTGCATGCCGACATGACGCGGCTGCTGCAGCAGGACATGCACAGCCCGGCACTTCTTCACGCCAGCGTCAGCCAATTGCAGGCCGTGGTCCAGGGCGCCTAAACCTCGGTCCGGCGCCCGCCGATAACGACTGAGCGCCGGACCGCCCGTCCGACGCTGCGCTGGAGTTTGAATGAGTGCCACTGCCACCGACACCTTGAGCCTGCTGCTGGAACGCGCCGAGGGCGAGCGCGACGCCGCCGCCCAGGCCCTGCACGCCGCCAGCGCCCAGGCCCAGGCCGCGCGTCACCAGCATGGCGAACTGAGCGGCTACCGGCTTGACTACCAGCAGCGCTGGACGCAGACCTTCGCCCAGGCCACCACGATGGACATCGTGGCCTGCTACCAAAGTTTCGGCCAGCGGCTGGACCAGGCGGTGGACACCCAGGGCCATATCGCCAACCATGCCGACCAGCGCCAAGTGCGCGCCCGCGAAGCCCTGCGTCAGGCCGAGCTGCGCGTGGCCGCGCTGCGCCAGCTGATTGCCCGCCGCCAGGCCGAGGCCGCCAAGATCGCCCAGCGACGCGAGCAGCGCGCCACCGACGAATTCGCCGCGCGCGCCCACCTGCGCCGCTCGGCCCACGCCTGAGGCCACGACCATGTTGAGCAGCGCCTCCACCGTCAACGCCAAGCCCGCCCTGCCGCCCGCCGCGCCGGCCCCGGCCCCGCAAGCAGCCCTGCCCGGCGTCGCAACCTTCGCCAACTACCTGAGCCTGCAGGCCGCCCCGGCCGTC
>JAIPCJ010000098.1 GCA_021738245.1 Methylotenera sp.
GTGGCGGCGCTGGATGCCTACATCCGCTGGTACAACGAGGTTCGGATCAAGAGCTCACTGGGCTTTCGCAGTCCCGCCCAGCATCGTCGGCGCCTGGGCATCGCCGCATAACCAGTCCAAGTTTTTGTCCGCATCCCCCCTGGGTCAGTTCGCTGCGAGCCTCAACAGACAGCAGAAAGGTGGCGTCGGCGGCGCGATAGATAAGCACGGCGCCGACGCTGTTCGGCCGACCGAAGGTGCCATCTGGAACCTCGGGGAGGGCGGTAAACAACCGGGTCCATGGTGGCTGCTGACGGACAACTTCGGTCTTCACGTAGAGCTGCGCCGCGCCTTCACCAATGTCAAGGTCGATCGGCGGATCGGCCTTGTCCAGATTGACCAGTTCAGGATCCGGCAGATCCTTGTTCTTGATCAGGTAGATGGACAGGCTCAACACCTTGGGCTTCGTAGCCACGCTTCCTCCCCGGCGAGTTGATCCCGCTCATGAAGCGAATTTGAAGTGGGCGATGGTGTTCGTCAACAGGGCCGACGCTATGCATCGCAGGAGCAGCATTGATGAGAGGGTTCTTCGATTGCCGTGCCTGGCGCCGGTCAACGACGCCAATTCATGAATCAATACAGGCGACGCGTGTCGTCGTGTGATTCAACGCATTGATTTACAAAGGGTTTTTGCTGCCGTACGCTTGCAGCAAGAGCGGGGCACAGCCCTGTGACAGCAAACTTGAGCCGCTGCTAGCCACACACGGCGAGCCACTTGCTGCCTTTGTGGAGTGGGCTAGCACCGTTGTTTCATGTCGTCCGAAGACCTTCACTTCCGGCAGCCACAGATTGCCGAGACCAGTCATTTGCGTCGTACGACAGAAAAGGGCGACTTGCCCAAGTTAAGGCCGGTAGGGCATTTGCGTCGCACTTTCCCTGGCGATCGTCACAGACATTCTTGTCGCCGGAGTTTGATGTAGGCATCGTTCGCGGCCTGGCGCCGTCGGCCAGTTGACATAATGCACATTGTCGACAATAAACATACCCATCCGACCATCACCCAACCCGCGGCAAGCTCACCTCGAACCGTGCGCCGCCCGTGGGCAGGTTGTGCGCACTCAACACGCCACCGTGCTGCTCCACGATGCCGTAGCTGATGGACAGGCCCAGCCCGGTGCCTTTGCCGACCGGCTTGGTCGTGAAGAACGGGTCGAAGATCCTCGACAGATTGGTGTCGGCGATGCCGGGCCCGTTGTCATCGACCCGCAGCAGGAAATGCGTCGGCGTCTCGTCGATCGCGATGCTCAGCGTGGGGGCGCGGTCCGCCGCGCGAGGCTGCTCGGCCATCGCGTCCAGTGCGTTCTGCAGCAGGTTCATGACGACCTGCTGCAACTGGCCCGGGTTGCCCTTCACGAGGCAGGTGGCACCGGGCTGCCAGTGCAGTTGCAGGTCGCGCGGCGCGCCTTTGCTGACCCACAGCACCGAACGGTCCACGACCTTGTTCAGGTCCACCTCCTGGCGGGTCTCGGTGTCGACCGCCGAGAAACGCTTGAGGCCGTTGACGATATCCGCCGTGCGCTGCGCGCCTTCGATGGTGCCTTCCAGCAGCGACGGCAGATCGCTCAGGATGTGTGGCACGCGCAGCTTGTTGCGCAGGGTCTCCAGCTCCGCCGGGCCCACGCCTTCGTGCACCGCCTGCAGGTAGGTCTGCAGGCGTTCGCTGTAGCGGCTCAAGGCGTGCACGTTGCCCAACACGAAGCTGATGGGGTTGTTCAGCTCGTGGGCCACGCCGGCCACGAGCCGGCCGAGCGACGCCATCTTCTCGGAGTGAAGCAGCTGCTGCTGGGTGCGCTTGAGCGCCTCGTGGGCGGTGCGGAGTTCCTGGTAGGCGCGCCGGATCTCCGCCGTGGGCCGCGCCACCAGCACGGTGCCCACGCGGCGCTGTGAGGCGGCGTAGCGCGGAGTGCAGTTCGCATCGACCGGCACGCTGTCGCCCTGCGCGCCGCGCAGGTTGAGCTCGATCGACTCGCCGCGCCTCGTCGGGCTGCGGTTGCCCATGACGGCCCGGGCGGCGGCCACGCTCGCGTCATCGGCCAGCAGGTCGTCGAGCGATGTGCCGCGCAACTGCTGGTCAGTGCGCCCGACCAGTTCGCAGAACGCGGCATTGGTCTCCTCGATCAGGCCGTGCGCGTCGCACACCACCAGCACATCCGACATGGCGGACAACACGCTGAAGATGAATTGCTGGGACTGCTCCAGCTCGGCGTTCTTCTTCTCCAGCTCGATTTCATCGGTGACGAGTTGGGAGTAGACCTCGTCCATCTTCTGGATCACGTCGACCCAGGCGGCGTCGTCCATCCCTTGCGGAGGCACGGGGGGCTGTGTTTCGATAAGGCGGCGCAGCGGCATGGCGGTTCAGTGCACGGTGCAAACCATGCAGGGGTCGAAGGAGCGCACGATGTGCTGCACCGCCACGGGCGTGTCTTCCCCCTCCCCAACGGGTGTGCCGACGAGGGCCTGCTCCAGCGCGCCAGGCGTCCCGGTGGCGTCGCGGGGCGAGAAGTTCCAGCTGGTGGGGGCCACGATCTGGTAGTTGGCAATGCGCCCGCCCCGCACCGACACCCAGTGCCCCAGTGCGCCGCGTGCGGCCTCGTTCAAGCCGACGCCCTCCCCGTCAAGCGGCAGCCGCACGGGCTCGCAGTAGGGCTGCTGAGGCTGCAAGGCGCCCAGCCAGGCTTCAATGCAGGGCACGATCCGTGCCAGCTCCAGCACGCGCGCCAGCACGCGCGTGAAGACCACGCCACCGTGGCGCCGCACCGCGTCGTGCACGAGGCCATGGCCGGCCGCCAATTGGCGTGCGATGGCACCGGTTTCCACCACCGCGCCGGCCAGGCGTGGCGCCTTGTTCCAGGTGTAGCCCAGCGCCTTGTCGGGGGCGGGTTCGGTCCACCCGTCCCGCGGGTGCCGCGGGCCGCCCTCATCCTGGAGCCAGGCGTGTGTGGCGTCTTCGGTGATGGCCGCGGTGTCGAGCGGCTGCAGCGCGGCCTGCGCCGCATCCCAGACGCCTGCGGCGAAAGTGTGCCCGCCTTGCGCCTGCGGATACGCGCCATAGCTCAGGTAGCGGCCCGGGCCCGGGCCCAGCGCCGCGAGCGAGGGGTCGAGCATGGCGCTCAGGAAGAGCCGGAAATCGCCGCGCGTGGGCTGCTGCGCATGCCAGGCCCACAGGGCGGCCTCGTCGGGCAAGGCGTCGAAGGCTTCCAGCGCCGTGCCGCCGAACAGCTCCCGCTCCAGGAACCCGCGGAACTCGCGCACCCGGGCCAGCAGCCGCGTGCGCTCGGCGGGCTCTACCGCGCGGGACGACCCGCCCGGCTCCAGCCCTTGCGTGTGGGGCCATTTGCCCGCCAGCGTGCCCAGCAGTTCGAACCAGCGCTGCCGCGCCGCAATGGCCTTGCGCGTCTGTTCGCCGCGGTCGGGCAGGAAGCGCTCGACCGCGTCCGCATGCCAAGGGCGCCCCGCATACACGGCGCGTGCAAAGTCCGGCATGAAGAAGAGATAGAAATGCGTCAGGTGATCGGCCAGGTTCTCGATGGCCAGGATGGTGTTGGTGACGAGCCGGCCGTTGGCCGGCATCACCGCGCCCGCCAGGTCGGCCAGGGCGTGCGCCGCGGCGACCGACTGCGACACCGAGCAGATGCCGCAGATGCGCGGCACGAAGACCAGCGCATCGTGCGGCGCCTTGCCCTGCAGGATCTGCTCGAAACCGCGGTACATGGGCGCATTCACGTGCGCGTCCCGCACCTGGCCTTCGGCGATGTCGAGGGTGACTTCCAGGTCGCCCTCCACGCGGTTGAAGGGGCCCACGAGCAGGCGTTTCATTTCAGTCGCGTCTTTCGGATGGCCGGTGTGACGACCCGGTGGTCGGCCGTCGCGTTGAGTTTCACGCGCTTGGGCGTGGCCGACTTGGACAGTGACGCCAGCGCCACGAACCAGGCCTTGGGCATGTCGGTGGGCAGGCCGATGGGAATGCCAGCGATCTTGGGCGTCTCGTGGAAGGGATGCCCGGGCTCCTGGAAACCGGGTTCGGTGCAGGCGATGCAGGCATAGCCGCCCCGCGTGCACGAGCCCTCCCCGTTCCACAGGCGCGTGTTGCAGTCGGCGTGCACCTGCGTGCCCTTGCAGCCCATGTGCTCCATCATGCAGCCGAGGTCCGACGGTTTTTCGGCGCTGGCCTTGAACTCGTAGAACTCGTTGCGCGTGCAGCCGTGGTGCACGAGCTGGTCGGCATACAGGCGCGGGCGGCCGAGCGCGTCGAGGTCGTCGGCCTGGAGTTCGCGCGCCGCCAGCGCCATCAGCGTGTCCATGACCCAACCCGGGTGCGTGGGGCAACCGGCCACATTGACCACCGGCAGCCCCAGCCCAGAGCGGTAGCCGACGCCGAGCAGGCCGCCCGGGCGGTCGTCTTCATGCTGCAGGCCGCAGGCATCGGTCGGGTTGGCGCCGCCGGCCGTCACGCCGCCCCAGGCCGCGCAGCTGCCGACAGCCAGCACCACGCCGGCCCGCTCCGCCAGGCGCTGCACCCAATCGATCATCGGCAGCCCGGTGCCCGCCAGCACATGAAAGCGCCCGGTGCCGTTGGGGCCGCGCAGCAGGGCACCCTCCACGCACAGCACGTCCAGCCGCACCTGGCCGTCGAGCACGTCGTTCAAGAGCCCCACGACGCTGCGCCCGGTCTCCAGCGACAACGACGGGTGCCACAACAGCTCGATGCCGGCGTCGCGCAGCTGGCCGTGGAAATCGGTCGTGTCGGCGCACAGCAACGACATGCTGCAGCCACCGCAGCCGCCCGATTGCAGCCACAGCACGTTCAGGGCGGTTCTTGCCACCGTCAATCCTCCAGGCCGAAGCGCTTCATCTTGCCCCGCAGGCCCACGCGCGACAGGCCGAGCTCCAGGGCCGCGCGCGTCTTGTTCCAGCGGTGGCGCAGCAGGGTTTCCCGCAGCAGCATCGCCTCGACCGCGTCCAGGCGCTCCACCAGCGTGCCGCTGAGCGGCAGCGACGATGGCTGCGCCTGCACGCTGCGGCCGGCCTGGCCCTGCAGGACGCGCGTCGAGAAAGCGGCCGGGCCGATCAGGTCGCCGTCGGTCAGGGCCACGGCCCGCGAGATCTCGTTGCGCAGTTCGCGGATATTGCCGGGCCAGGGGTAGGCCAGCAAGGCCGCGACGGCGTCGTCGGCGAGCCGGGCCTGGGGTCGCCCCAGCGCGGGCGCCACGTCGGCCAGCAGGCGGCGCGCGATGGGGCCGATGTCGCCGCTGCGCTCCCGCAGGGGCGGCACGGTGAGCGTCACGCAGGCGATGCGGTAGTACAGGTCCTCGCGAAACAGGCCGTCGCGAACGCGCTGCTCCAGGTCGCGGTGCGTGGCGGCCAGTACACGCACGTCCACGGGCACGACCCGCGTGGCGCCGACGGGCCTCACTTCGCCTTCCTGCAGCACGCGCAGCAGGCGCAACTGGAAGGCGGGCGAGGTCTCGCCGATCTCGTCCAGGAAGATGGTGCCGCCATCGGCCCGCTGGAACAGACCGACATGGTCTTCGAACGCGCCGGTGAACGCGCCGCGCTTGTGGCCGAACAGCTCGGACTCCAGCAGCGTGTCGGTCAGCGCCGCGCAGTTCTCCACCACGAAGGCGCCGGCCGCGCGGGCGCTCGCATAGTGCATGGCGCGGGCGAGCAGCTCTTTGCCGGTGCCCGACTCGCCCTGCACGAGCACGCTCAGGTCCACGCGGGCCATGCGCTCGGCCAAGGCGCAGACAGCATCCATGGGGCTCCCCGGCAGCCGCTCGATGCGCTCGAAATCGAAGGTCGCCCGGGCGCGCTCGAGCTTGCGCTCGGCGCGCTGGCGCAGCACCGGCGTGCTGGTGCGCAGCTCCAGGTCCAGCCGGTGCATGTCCCGCTGCAGCGTGCGCGCCTCGGCCGCATTGCGCACCGTGCGCAGCAGGTGCTCCGGGATCCAGGGCTTGAGGATGTACTGGTAGATGCCGGCATCGTTGATGCCGGCAATGATGTCCTCGGAGTCGGTGTAGCCCGAGATGACGATGCGCACCGTGTCGGGCCAGCGCTCACGCACTTCTTTCAGGAAGGCCACGCCGGTGAGGCCCGGCATGCGCTGGTCGCACAGGATGACGCTGACGTCCTGGCGCTCCAGGTGGGCGCGCGCCTCGTCGGCGCCGCTGGCCGTCAGCACGGCGAAATCCTCGTCCAGCGTGCGGCGCATGGCGTCCTGCGAACGCACTTCGTCGTCGACCACCAGCACGGTGGGAAGCGAGAGCGCCGGGCTCATGGCAGGGGGCCCCGGCAGGGGGTGTCGGGGCGACCGGGGCCGTGGACGGAGCGACGCATGCGAGGGCGGAGGTTCGGGCGGGGGCCCGTCGGCGGGCGCAGTGGGTTCATCTTAAGTCGGTCGAGGGCAGGCGCAGGTCGGCCACTTCGCGCGCGGCCTGGGCCTTGCCGAGGTAGAGGGCGAGCTTGCGCTCGATCTGCACCAGCCCCGCATTGAAGGCGGCGCGGTCCGCCGCCTGCAGCAGCGGTTGGGCGACGATCTCCACGTCAGGCCCGAAGTGCGGAGTCAACCGGGCCAGGGCCGCACGGCAGGCCCGGGGAAGTTCGTCGCCGCTGGCCGCGGGCGCCGGGGCCGGCGTCGGGGCGGGCGTGGTCGCTGGCGGACCCGGCAGCGGCTGCGGCGCCGCCATGGCCTCCTCGACGTAGCCCGACCGCGCCAGTTCGGCCAGCGCCGGGCCTGCCGGGTGGCCGAGCCGGGCAGTCAGGCCGTGGACGCTGGTGCGCCCGTCGACGAGGATGAGCACCGTGCGCGTGGGGCCCTGCAGGCTGCGCGTGCGGGATTGCAGCTCGCGATGAGCCAGATCGGTCTTGCGGTAGATGCAGTCCAGCGGATCAGCCATGCGGCAGGCCCCGGGGTGGCGCCATCGTCAGCAGATGCGCGGCAATTGCTCGCCGCTGAGCCAGTCGACCACGCGGCGCCCGCCGAAGCGTGTGTTCATCTGCACGAAGCGGTGAGCGTCTTCCACCACCACGCCGATGCGCGCCGCGTCGCGGCCCAGCGGGTGGTCGCGCATGGCGGCCAGCAGCCCCTGGGCGAACTCCGGCGCACAGATGGCCACCAGCTTGCCTTCGTTGGCGACGTAGAGCGGGTCCAGCCCGAGCAACTCGCAGGCGGCGTCCACCTGCGGCTTCACCGGGATGGCCGCCTCTTCCAGCACCATGCCCGCGCCGGACTGGCGGGCGATCTCGTTGAGCGTGGTGGCCAGGCCGCCGCGTGTGGGGTCGCGCAACACGCGCAGCCCGCCCGGGGCGGCAGCCAGCATGTCCGCCACGAGGCCGTGGAGCGCCGCCGAATCGGATTCGATCGTCGTCTCGAACTCCAGCGACTCCCGCTTGGACAGCACCGCCACGCCATGGTCGCCCACGGTGCCGGACAGCAGGATCACGTCGCCCGGCCGCGCGTGGCTGCCCGACACGTCCACCCCCGCGGGCACGACGCCGACGCCCGTGGTGCTGATGAACACGCCGTCACCCTTGCCCTGCTCCACCACCTTGGTGTCGCCGGTGATCACGGGCACGCCCGCCTCCCTGGAGGCGGCGGCCATCGAGTCGACGATGCGCTTGAGATCGGCCAGCGGGAAGCCCTCTTCCAGGATGAAGCTCGCCGACAGGTACAGCGGCCTGGCGCCGCACATGGCCACGTCGTTGATGGTGCCGTGCACCGCCAGCGCACCGAGGTCACCACCGGGGAAGAACAGCGGCGACACCACATGCGCGTCCGTCGCCATCACCATGCGGGCGCCCTGCGGGATGTCGAATGCCGCCCCGTCGTTGCCCTGCGCCAGCCAGGGGTTGGCGAGCGCCGCCTGGAACACCTCCTCGATGAGCTGGGCCGAGGCCCGACCACCGGCGCCATGGCTCATGTCCACGCGGCCGTGCCGGATGTCCAGCGGCCGGATGTAGTCCTTCTTCGCTCCGCTGCTCATGCCACGGCCTCCACGCGCACCGGGATGTCCCGGAAGCGCCCATACGAGTAGTGCGCCGCACAGGCGCCTTCGGACGACACCATGCACGAGCCCACCGGGTTCTCCGGCGTGCACACTGTGCCGAAGATCTTGCAGTCGGTCGGCCGCTTCACGCCGCGCAGGATGGCGCCGCACTCGCAGGCCTTGTTGTCCGGCACGGGCCGGTAGCCCAGGCCGAAGCGCACCTCCGCATCGAACTCGGCATAGGCCGGCCGGATCTTGAGCGCACTGGCCGGCACCTCGCCCAGGCCCCGCCATTCGAAGCTGGGCCGCACTTCCAGCACCTCGTCCACCAGCGCCTGCGCATGGCGGTTGCCCTCGCGGTTCACGGCGCGGGTGAACTCGTTCTCCACTTCCGCCCTGCCCTCGTTGACCTGGCGCACCAGCATCAGCACGGCCTGCATGACGTCCAGCGGCTCGAAGCCCGCGATGACCACCGGCTTGCGGTAGGCCGCGGCGAAAGGCTCGTAGGGGGCCGATCCGATGACGATGCTGACGTGCGCCGGGCCCACGAAGCCGTCCAGCGGCACCGTGCCGTACTGGCGCACCTCGGGCGACTCCAGGATGTGGGTGATGGCCGCGGGCGTGAGCACATGGCAGCACAGCACGCTGAAGTTCTTCAGGCCCTCCTCCTTGGCGCGGCGCAGGGTCAGCGCCGTGGGCGGCGTGGTGGTCTCGAAGCCGATGGCGAAGAACACCACCTCGCGGCCCGGTTCGCGCCGCGCGATCTCCAGCGCGTCGGCGCCCGAATAGACCATGCGGATGTCGCCGCCCCGCGCCTTGGCGCGCACCAGCGACAGGCCGTCCGACGCCGGCACACGCATGGTGTCGCCGTAGGTGCAGACGATGGCACCCCGCGCCAGCGCCAGCTGGATCGCCAGGTCGATGCGGCCGATGGGCAGCACGCAGACCGGGCAGCCCGGGCCGTGCACCATGCGCACATTGGGCGGCAACAACTCCGCCACGCCGTAGCGCGAGATGGCATGCGTATGGCCGCCGCAGAACTCCATGAAGCTGTACTGGCGCTCGGGCCGGGCCTCGGCGCGCAGCCGCTCGGCAATCTTGCGGGCGATGTCGCCGTCGCGGAACTCGTCGATGTATTTCATGTCAGTGGGCCTCCTGGCTCGCCAGCTCGCCGAACAGGCGCAGCGTGCGTTCTGCTTCATCCGGGTCGATCAGGCCGATGGCATGCCCGACGTGGACGATGACGTAGTCGCCCACGACCGCTTCGGGCATGAGGGCGATGGAGATCTCCTTGCGGATGCCGCCGAGCTCCACCAGCGCCTGCGCACCGGGGCGGATCTCGATCAATCGGGTCGGAATGGCTAGGCACATGGGGCGGTCTCGCTGAGCGGGGACAAGGAATGCGCGGCGACCCAGGCCTGGCCCAGGGCCAGCCCGGCATCGCCGCAGTTGGTGGAGCGCGGGGCCAGCACGCGCAGGCCGTGCGACACCAGGCGGCGCACGACGTGCCCGGTCAGCACGGCATTGAAGAAGCACCCGCCACCCAGGCAGACGGTGCGCGCACCGGTCTCGCGGGCCGCAGCGGCAGCCCAGTCCGCCAGCGCCTGCGCCAGCGACACGTGAAACCAGGCGGCGGCCGGGCCGGGTTCGGGCGCATCGAGCAGGTGGGCCAGCAGCGGGCGCAGGTCCAGGCGCCGAAGCGCCTGGGCGTCGACCAGCCCGTCGCGTAGCGCCACCGGGGCCGAGGCCAGATGCTCAGCGGCCAGCCGCTCCAGCGCGATCGCCGCCTCGGCCTCGTGGGCCTGGCGCACGCTCAGCCCCAGCGCGCCGGCAGCGGCGTCGAACCAGCGGCCGGTGCTGCTCGTGACAGGGCAGTTCAGTTGGGCCGCGAGCATCCGCTGCACGCCCTTGGCGGCTGCTGGGCCGACCACCGGGCTGAACCGCGCCTCGATCTCCGCCCCGCGGCCGAGCACCTGCAGGGCCGCGGCGGCCATGCGCCAGGGTTCGCGCGCGGCGGTGTCGCCGCCGGCCAGCGGCAGCGGCCACAGCCCGCCCAGATGGCGCCACTCGCCGGGGGCTACCCATAGCAGCTCGCCGCCCCAGGCCGTGCCGTCGGTGCCCAGCCCCACGCCATCCAGCGCCAGGCCCACGACCGGCTCCTCGAGGCCGTGGTCGGCCATCACGACGCCGATGTGGGCATGGTGGTGCTGCACGGCCACGGCCGGCACGCCCCATTCGGCAGCCAGGTCCTGCGCGAGGCGGGTGCTGAAGAAGTCGGGATGCAGGTCGTGCGCCACCGCCGCCAGGGGCTGCGGCGCCAGCGCGGCCAGCCGCCGCACCGAAGCCTCCAGGGCACGGCAGGCCTCGGGGTCGCCCAGGTCGCCATGCACAGGCGACCACTGTGCGCCGCCCTGCTCCCACAGGCAGGCCGCGTTCTTGAGCCAGGCCCCGAAGGCCAGCACGGCAGGCATCAGCCCTCCAGCGCGGCGCGTGCCTGGGCCAGTTCGGCTTCCAGCATGGCCACCCGGGCCCGCAGCGCGGCCGGGCCGTCCTGCTCGGGTGCGGCCTCCTGCAGCAGCCAGTCCAGCCAGGCCTGCATGCCCTCGCCGGTGGTGGCCGAGAGCTGGATGACCGCCAGTGTCGGGTTCACGCGGCGGGCCATGTCGATGCAGCGTTGCACGTCAAAGCGCAGGTGCGGCAGCAGGTCCACCTTGTTGAGCACCATCAGCTCCGCGGCGGCAAACATATCGGGGTACTTCAGCGGCTTGTCCTCACCCTCGGTGACCGACAGCACGACGACCTTGGCCGCCTCGCCCAGGTCCCAGAGCGCCGGGCAGACGAGGTTGCCGACGTTCTCGATGAACAACAGGCTGCCGGGTGCGCCGTGCGACGAATGCCCGTGGTGGTGATGGTCGTGATGGTGCAGCTGCCCGAAGGCCTCGGCCACCATAGGGGCGTCCAGGTGGCAGCCCTTGCCGGTGTTGACCTGGATGGCCGGCGCGCCCGTGGCGCGGATGCGGTCGGCGTCGAAGCTCGTCTGCTGGTCGCCCTCGATGACCGCGACGGCGACACCGGGCGCGCGTTGCTTCAGCGCCTCTATCGTGGCGCACAGCAGCGTCGTCTTGCCCGAGCCGGGGCTGGACAGCAGGTTCAGCGCGGTCACGCCATGGGCCTCGAAATGGCGCCGGTTCTGCTGGGCGATGCGGCGGTTCTCGCCCAGGATGTCGGCCTCCAGCTTGACCGTGCGGGCCTGGCTCATGCCCGGCACCGACACCCGGGCGGCCCCAGCACCGAAGTGCAGGTCGCCGTGCCGGGCGTCCACCTGGACATGATGATGGCCGTGGGCATGCCCATGGTCGTGCCCGTGGTCATGGTCATGACCGTGGCTCTTCGTCGCTGCATCGCCGCTCTCGGCGCATCCGCACACCACACACATCGTCGTCTCCTTATTCGTCTTCAACCAGCAACTCCACCACGCGCAGTTCGGTCCCGCCGGTGGGCTGCAATTGGTGGCTGGCACATTGGGGGCAGGGGTCGCCGCGCCGGGCCAGCGGCACCGTGGCGGCACAGGGCAGGCACCAGGCCTGACCCTCGGGTTCATCGATGGCGATCTCGGCGCCTTGCAGCACGGTCCCTGGGGCAATGGCCTCCAGCGCGAAGCGCAGCGCCCGCACCTCGACCCCGGCCAGGCGGCCCGCCTCCAGCCGCAGGCCCGACACGCGCCGGAAGCCCTCGCGCCGTGCCGCGTCCTCCACCAGTTTCAGGATGCCGCCGGCCAGGCTGGCTTCATGCATGGCTGCGCTCCTCGTGCTGCATCGGTGCGTCCACCTCGAAGCGCACGCAGGGATCGTAAGCCGCCATCAGGGCGGCAACGCGCCGCTGGGCGAAGGCCCCGTGCGCCGGCCGCAGGCCCTCCAGCGCAGTGGCCACGGCGCCCTCGGCGTGGAAGTTCCACTCGGTCGGCGCCAGCACCCGGTAGGACGCCACCCGCGGCGTGTCCACGCCTTCCAGCGTCGCGTGGTGCACCAGCAGCCCGCGGGCCATCTCCACCCAGGCCAGGCCTTCCCCGGGGGCGATGGGCAGCGCGCCGAAGGCCAGCCAGCCCTGGCCCGCCTGGCCGGGTTCGTCGGGCAGGCACAGTCGGGTCAGCTCAGCCACGCGGTAGCCCAGCCGGGCCCAGGGTGAAGCCGGCATCGGGCGAGCCACGTCATGAAGGCGCGTCCAGACGCCGGTCTCCGCGCAATCGTCCTGCCAGCGCGGCTGGCGGGTGTAGCCCGGCTCCTCACGCAAGCTGCGCGCCAACTGGCGCAGCGACACGGTGCCGGCATGCACGTGCAGCGGCTCCGCCGCCGCCACGGGCCAGTCGGCCGCGGCGCGGGCGTTGCGCACCAGGGCCGGCAGCCAGCCGTGGCCCGCCGCGCTCCAGTCGGCCCACCAGGCCTCGCCCTGCGGCCCCTGCAGCCAGCCCTGCAGCCAATCCGCGGCGGGCATGCCCAGCAGGTGCCGCTGCAGCCACAGCCGGGTGTCGTGCAGGTCGGCCTCGGGCGACCTCAACACCGGGCAGCAGCGCAGCGAGAGCTCGGCATCGGCGGCGGCCGCGGGTGACAGGGCCGCAGGCCAGTCCAAGGTGATGCGGCGCGCATGCTCGCGCAGTGTCTCCACCCGCAGCGCCAGCGCAGCAGGCCCTGCCGCCGGTGCCGGCGCGCCCTCGGCGGCCGCCAGCGCCATCTGCGCGCACAGCCGGTGGGCGTGGCCACACAGGTTGTACAGGCCGCCCAGCAGTGCCGGGACGTCCGCCGCTGGCTTGCCCCGCGCCAGCGTGCCCGCCCAGTCCGGGCGGTTGTTGCGCACACTGCCCGGGCGGGCCTGCCCCGGCCGCAGGCGCAGCACGCCAGCCAAGGCGTCCAGCGCGCTCATGGGCGCCCTTCCACGGCGGAGCGGCCGAACAGGAAGCCCCGGCGCGCCGGCGAAGCGGGGGCCTGCGACTCGCGCAGCGCCGCCAACACCGCCCAGGCCGTGGCCCGGGCCTGCGCGTGGTGCTCGAACTCGAACATGGGCGACGCCAGCGAGCAGGCCTCGTAGGCGCCCAGCCCCGGCTCGTGGGCGCCGATGAACTCGAAAGTGGTGTTGCCCACCTCGCGCGCCCTCGCCTGCCCCACGCGGTCGGCCGCTGGCACGGGCTGCAGCGGCAGCCACACGAGGTTCATGAACCAGGGGGTCAGCAGCACGCCCACGGCGGCCGGCGGCCCGTCCGGGCGGGCCGGGTCGGCACCCGCCGGCTGGAAGCCGATGGCGTCCACCTGCAGCGCCTTGTTCAGCACCGGCACGCCCGCCATGCGGGTGCGCTCGACGTGCCGGAACAGCGCCTCCAGCGCCGCCACGCGTGCCGCCAGCTCGCTCATGAGGCCAGCACCATGAACTGCTCCGCGTCGCCGTCGCATTGCGGGCAGCGCCACGACGCCGGCAGGTCGACGAAGGCGGTGCCGGGCGACACCTGCCAGACCTCATCGCCCAGCGCGGGGTCGTAGACCCACCAGCAGATCTTGCACTCCAGCCGTGCCTGCGCGGGCAGGCGTGCCGCGTCGCCGAGGTAGGAGCCTTCGAAGCTCATGCCTGCTCCACCCAGGCCAGCACTTCCTTCAGCCGCTCCAGCGAGTCCTCCAGGTCCTCGGTGGCCGCCTGGGCGACCTCGGGCAGTTCGCTGATCTCGACGGTGTTCAGGATGACCACGTCCTGCGAGTTGTAGTAGACGACGCGCCAGGTGTGCGGCCGGTGCGTGTTGGTGATGCGGCAATTGCCATAGCCGCGCGAGAGGATGAGCACGCGACCGGTGCCCAGGTGGTGGTCGAGGAAACCGATGTCCTCCACCGACATGGGCAGCAGCGTGAGGTTGACGACATGGGCCGGCTGGCCCGGGCGCCACAGGCGCCACTGGTCCTCGATCTCGGCCAGCAGCGCCGGGGCGTTCTGCACATTGGGCGGCAGGCCGCCCTGCCAGCGCGGCACCACGGGGTCGACGTCCTGGCGGGCCGTGGCCTTGAGCACTTCGGGGATGTGACCGAGCTCGATCGCGTCCGACACGACCCGGCCCTCGGCGGTCGTCACCACGCGCCACACGCCGGCGAACACGGCTTCCTGGACCTGCACGGCCGTCTGCGCATCGCCGCCCGCGTGCACGACGGCGCTGACCTCGCCCTCGCCCAGCACCTGGTTCACGAGCGCGAGGTCCTGCGCGTCCAGCCCGGCCAGGTCGACCTGGCGGTTGCCTGCGCCCTGGCAGACGGCTTCGAGCTGTGCCAGGGCCTCGCGCAGCGCGCGGTGGGCGCGCTGGCGGCCGGCCAGGTCTTCGGGCTCCGGGAGCACGGGAGCGCGGAAGGTCTCCATGCCCTGAGGCATGGGCATGTAGTCGAGCACCTCGTCCTCGACCTGGGAGCCGGGGCCGATGCTGCGCACGGGGATGGGAAAGTCTTTCATGGGGTGCCCGGTGAGAGCTCAGTGGCAGCTGCCGTCGTTGCCGGCCGCGCTGACGAGGGGGATGCCGATGCTGGGCGCGCGCGACACGGGGGCCGCCAGCGCCTCTTCGGTCTTGCGCAGGAAGTCGTCCCAGTCGTGCATGCCCGACAGCGTGGTGACGTACTGCCCGTCGCGCAGGAACAGCAGCGTGGGCCAGCGCTGCGAGCCGAATCGGCGGGCCAGCGCGTCTTCATCGTGACGGCGCACGACGCCGATCTGGAAGCGCCCGGGCAGCGAGCGTTGCAGCTCCGGCAGCACGACCGCCACGTCCTGCCCTTCGGGGAATCGAACCGCGTCGCCGGCGAACAGCACCACGCGGTCGCCGCCCTGGGCCGCCCAGGCGTCGATGGTGCCGGCGTCGACCCAGGCCGCCCCGAAGGCATCGGCCAGGCGCGCCACCAGGGGCGAGGTGTCGGGCAGGGTCTTGGGGGCCTGCACGGGCAGGCTCAGCTGGTGTTCGGTGCTCATGTCGTTGTCTCCAGGGGGTGGGCTGCGCCTGTGAGGGCGAGCAGTTCGTCGGCGCTGAGCTGCGAGGGCAGCGAGAAGCCCGCGGCCGCCCCGCCGCCCTTCCCGGCCTGCACGGCGGCCAGCAGGTCCAGCGTGGCGTCGACCTCGGCGGCGCGTTGCGCGCTGATGCGCTCCTGGGCGCTGTCCAGGAACACCAGCAGCCAGTCGCCCGGCCGGGGCTCGCCGACCAGCGCCGTGCGCACACGCCGGTGTTCACCGCGGCCGACGCACAGGGCGAAACCAGGCTCCACCGACAGGGTCTGCATGGGAATGCCGATGCACATGACTCAGCGCCTCGGCGGGGTGGGCATGAAGCGCTCGTCGCCGGTGCGGCAGGCGAGGTCTTCGGAGGGGCGCTGCGATTCGTAGCGACCCAGGGCGAGTTCGACGAAGGTCACGGTCTCGACGTCGCTGAGCGGCCGCTGGCGCGGGGTGGGCTGGCCGCCCCATTCGCGCAGGGTGTCCAGCCCGAGGGCCAGCGCGTCTTCCAGCGCCTGCTTGACGACCGGGCGCAGGCTGCCGCCGTAGTCCTCGATCTCCTCCGGCTGGCAACCGATCAGCAGCACTTCCTTCGGGTACTTCTCGGTCAAGAGCGCCAGCATCAGCACCTCCTGGAAGCCGGTCTGGTGCAGGCTCATCTTCTTGGCGCCCATGAAGCGCGGCACGTCTTCGTTGCGCACGAGCTTGAGCTCGCCGGGCGCCAGGCCGTAGTCGATGGCGTCGAAGATCAGCAGGCGGTCTGCCTGCTGCACGTGCTGCACGAGGTAGAGGCCCTGCGTGCCGCCGTCGATGAGTTGCACATGCGGCGCGAACTCGTAGCGCTGCTGCAGCGTCTCGATGCAGCGCACGCCGAAGCCTTCGTCGGCCCAGAGGACGTTGCCGATGCCGAGCACGCACAGGGTTTCGGTGCTGTCACGGCCTGCGTGACAGCCGGGCGCAGGCGCAATGGGGCTCATGAGGTCCATGGATGAAACGTTTCAGGGTTGGAGGGCGCGGCGCGCATCGGCGCGCATCTGCTTCCAGGCGTGAAAGCTGTCCCACGCCGACTGCAGGCCCAGCAGGAAGGCGGTGTCGCTGCCGAACACCAGCGCGCAGCGCAGGGCGGTGTCCGGCGACACGGCACGCTGCCCGTGCACCAGCTCGTGCAGGCGGCGCCGCGACATACCCAGGCGCCGCGCCGCGTCGCTCTGGTTGATGGCCAGCGGCCCCAGGTAGTGCCGCTGCAGGAAGCGCCCGGGGTGCAGCGGCAGGCGTACCGGCACGCCGGCGGGCGCATGCCGCAGGTGTTGGCCGGTGCGCAGCAACGGGCTCATCGCGCGCTCAGTCCTTGAACGTGCGGTGGCCGGAGATCATGGTGCTGACCACGCTCGAGCGACCCATGATGTCTTCGCGGATGGCGGCGTAGACGTGCAGGACGATGAAGCAGATCAGCGCCCACATGCCCAGGTGGTGCCAGGTGTGCACGTCCTGCGACTGGCCGAACAGCGGGATCACCCAGCCGAACAGCGTGTCCTGCCAGGAGCCCCGCTGCGCGCCCTCGGCGTACAGCGCGAAGCCGGTGACGATCATGAACAGCGTCAGCAGGAAGAACCCGAAGAACATCGCGAAACGGGCCAGTGGGTTGTGTCCCACGTAGCGGCCGGGCCGCGCCGCCACAAAGGCGTACCACTTGGTCATGCCCCACATCTCGGCCCAGTAGGCGCGTTGGAACAGCGGCACCCAGAAGAGCTCGCGGGCATGGTGGTTGCCCACGAGCGCCCAGTACAGGCGCCCGAGCAGGCCCACCGCCAGCAGGTAGCCCGCCGCGAAGTGGGCGAAGCGGATGTAGCCCATCAGGTAATTGGCGCTGGCCTCGCCGGGCTGGGTGGGCAGCGGCGAGCCGATGAAGTAGCCGGTCAGCGCCAGCACCGTGATGGCGCCGGCGTTGATCCAGTGCCAGATGCGCACCGGCGCCTCGTACACGTAGACCGACTTGATCGAGCGCGCGGTGGCCACTTCGCTCGCATTGGTGATGTCGTCCCGGCTCAGGCCGTGGTGGGTGGTCGTGTTGGACATGGCGTGTCCTCCTGTGGTGGCCGCGTCAGAGGCGGCCGGCCAGCAGGGCCAGGCCGCTGAAGCCCACCCCGGCCGCCGTGGCGCGCCAGGCCCACGCCCGGCCGGCCTGCAGCCAGCCACCCAGCGCGAGGCCCGCGCCATGCAGCAGCGCCGAGGCCACCATGAAGCCCGCGGCATAGCCCGCGAAGGACTGGCCCGCACCCAGCTCGGCCCCGTGGGCCATGCCGTGCAGCACCCCGGCCACGCCGACGAGCGCCAGGCCGGCCGGCACCGGCAGCCGCAGCGCCGCGGAGCGGGCCGCCACCATCAGGGCGCCGAGGGCCGTCACGCTGAGCGCGACGCCGGCTTCCAGGCCGGGCAGTTGCAGGCCCAGGCGCGGCAGCGCCGCCCCCAGCAGCAGCAAGGCCAGGAAGACCGCCGGGCCGGCCACACGGCGCCCGGCTGGCAGCGCGGCCGCCGACCACAGGCCCACGGCCACCATGGCCAGCAGGTGATCGAAGCCCGCGAAGGGGTGGGCCAGGCCGTCGACGAGGCTGGTGGTCTCGTGGCCCGGGTGGGCCTGGGCGGCGCCGGCGGCGAGCAGGGCCACC
>JAIPCJ010000099.1 GCA_021738245.1 Methylotenera sp.
CGCCTTCACCGCCCCCCGCGCCGACAACCACCGCACCTGGCTCTACCGCCGTCAGCCCTCCGTCGTCTGTGGCGGCTATGAAGGCTTGCCGCACGCCGGCTGGAAGAGTGGTGCCGCCCAGGGCGAGGCCGCGCCGCCCGATCCGCTGCGCTGGGGCCCCACGCCGCTGGCCGGTGACGGCGACTTCATCGACGGCCTGCGCAGCTACGCCGTCAACGGCGAGCCGGGCGTGGGCGGCATGACGGCGCTGGCCTTCGTGGCCACGCGGCCCATGGGCCGGCGGGCGCTGGTCAATGCCGATGGCGAGATGCTCATCGTGCCGCAGCAGGGGCGCCTGCTCATCACCACCGAGCTCGGCCGCCTGCACGTGGCGCCGGGCTCGATCGCGGTGCTGCCGCGCGGCATGGCCTTCAAGGTCGACCCGCTGGACACGCCCGCGCGCGGCTATGTGTGCGAGAACCTGGGCGCGTCGTTCCGCCTGCCGGAGCTCGGCCCCATCGGCTCCAACGGCCTGGCCAACGCGCGCGACTTCGAAGCCCCCGTGGCCTGGTTCGACGAGGAGGCCGGCGCCTACGAGATGGTCAAGCGCCACGGTGGCCAACTCTGGCGCGCCACGCAGCCGCACAGCCCCTTCAACGTCGTGGCCTGGCACGGCAACCTCGTGCCCTACCGCTACGACACGGCGCGCTTCATGACGATCAACACCGTCAGCTTCGACCACCCGGACCCGAGCATCTTCACCGTGCTCACCAGCCCGAGCGACACGCCCGGCTGGGCCAACGTCGACTTCGTCATCTTCCCGCCGCGCTGGATGGTGGCCGAGGACACCTTCCGCCCACCGTGGTACCACCGCAATGTGATGAGCGAATTCATGGGCTTGGTGCTCGGCCAGTACGACGCCAAGCCGGAGGGCTTCAAGCCCGGCGGCGCCAGCCTGCACAACAGCTATGTCCCCCACGGGCCCGACGAGGAGGCCTTCGACAAGGCCAGCCACGCGGAGCTCAAGCCGCACAAGCTTGACGCCACGCTCGCCTTCATGTTCGAGACGCGCTGGCCGCTCAAGCCCACGGCCTGGGCGCTGCGTGAGGCGCCACTTGAGAAAACCTACTCGGCCTGTTGGCAAGGCCTGGCTGACCAGTTCCGGCCTGGCTGATTGCACAGTCCTTGAAATACGCCACAGAGTGACAGAGGCACAGAGAGGCTCGTCGTCGGGCATCGACGCGCGGCCGGTCGTGATCGAGTCAGCCGTGGATGAGGCGCCTGCCCTCTGTGTCTCTGTGCCTCTGTGGCCCTATCCAATCGCACGCCAACAACCGCACCATGATTGACCACACACACGACCCCGCCGCCAAGTCCTGGGTGGCCTCGGCCAACGACCCGGCCACCGACTTCCCGCTGCAGAACCTGCCGTTCTGCCGCTTCCGCCGCGCCGGCACACTGGAGCCCTGGCGCGTCGGCGTGGGCATCGGCGACCAGATCCTCGACCTCTCCGCCTGGGGCATCGACGACCTCAACGCGCTCATGGCCCGCTCGAGCATCGAGCGCCGCGCGTTGCGGCACCGGCTGTTCGACACCCTGAAGGCCGGCGCCCCTGAGGTGCCACTGGTGCCGCAGGCCCAGGCCGAATTCACGCTGCCCTGCCGCATCGGCGACTACACCGACTTCTACACCGGCATCCATCACGCCCGCGCGGTGGGGCGCCTCTTCCGGCCCGACAACCCATTGCTGCCCAACTACCCGTGGGTGCCCATCGGCTACCACGGCCGCAGCAGCTCCATCGTGGTCAGCGGCACGCCACTGCGCCGGCCCAGGGGCCAGGTCAAGCCGCCCGATGCCGAGGCGCCGGTCTTCAAGCCGAGCGCCCGCATCGACTGCGAACTGGAACTGGGCCTGTTCGTCGGCCCGGGCAATGCCCTGGGCGAACCGTTCTCCATCGACGAGGCCGACGAGCACGCCTTCGGCCTGACCTTGCTCAACGACTGGTCGGCCCGTGACATCCAGCCCTGGGAGTACCAGCCACTCGGCCCCTTCCTGGCCAAGAACTTCGGCACGACGATCTCGCCCTGGATCGTCACCATGGACGCGCTCGCACCCTTCCGCATCCCTTTCACCCGGCCCGCGGAAGACCCGCAGCCGCTGCCCTATCTGGATTCCGCCAGCCACCGGGCCAACGCCGCATTCGACATCGCGTTGGAGGTATGGCTGAAAACGCCCGCCATGGCGGAGCCGACCTGCATCTCGCGTTCCAACCTGCGCCACGCCTACTGGACCCTGGCACAGATGCTGACCCACCACGCGTCCAATGGCTGCAACCTGCAGCCCGGCGACCTGCTCGGTACCGGCACCATCAGCGGCCCGGCGCCCGAGGAGGCGGGTTCGCTGCTGGAGCTCACCGCTGGCGGCAAGCAGCCGCTGACGCTGGCCACGGGCGAGCAGCGCACCTTCCTGCAGGACGGCGACCAGCTCGGTCTGCGCGCCCATGCCGAGAAGCCGGGCTTTCGGCGCATCGGCTTCGGCGCCTGCGACGGCGTCCTGCTGCCCGCCCGCTGAAGAGGCTGCGCGGCGCGCATGGCGCCGCCCCGTGAATCAATCCGGGGCATGCAGGCCCGTTTGCGTGCGGGGCCTGGGCGGGGTCGGCCGCTGGCGGTGCGGCGCGCACCGCATCGGGGCTGTAACTCGCCACAACCGTGCGGTGCGTGGGGGCGAGACCGGGTTTTGACCGGGTGTGACGAAGTGCACAGGCTGGCACGGCGCTTGCGCTGATGACTGCGGGCTACTTCAACCTCACATCCAACCCGGAGGATTCACGATGCTTCGCCGTTCCGCTCTCGCCCTGGCCGTGGGTGCCAGCCTCTTCGCTCCCGTCGCCTTCGCTGCCGACACCATCAAGGTCGGCGTGCTGCATTCGCTGTCGGGCACCATGGCCATTTCGGAAACCGTGCTCAAGGACACGGTGCTGATGGCCATCGACGAGATCAATGCCAAGGGCGGCCTGCTCGGCAAGAAGCTTGAGCCGGTGGTTGTGGACCCGGCCTCCAACTGGCCGCTGTTCGCCGAAAAGGCCAAGCAGCTCATCTCGCAGGACAAGGTGGCCGTGGTGTTCGGCTGCTGGACCTCCGTGAGCCGCAAGTCGGTGCTGCCGGTGTTCGAGCAGACCAACTCCCTGCTGTTCTACCCCGTGCAGTACGAGGGTGAAGAGCTCAGCAAGAACGTGTTCTACACCGGTGCCGCGCCCAACCAGCAGGCGATTCCGGCGGTCGAGTACCTGATGAGCAAGGACGGGGGCAGTGCCAAGCGCTTCGTGCTGCTGGGCACCGACTATGTGTACCCGCGCACCACCAACAAGATCCTGCGCGCCTTCCTGAAGAGCAAGGGCATCCCCGAGTCCGACATCATGGAGGACTACACGCCCTTCGGCCACGCCGACTATCAAAGCATCATCGCCAAGATCAAGAAGTTCTCGTCCGAAGGCAAGAAGACGGCCGTCATCTCCACCATCAACGGCGACTCCAACGTGCCCTTCTACAAGGAGCTCGGCAACCAGGGCCTGAAGGCGACCGACGTGCCGGTGGTGGCCTTCTCCGTGGGTGAGGAAGAGCTGCGCGGCGTGGACACCAAGCCGCTGCAGGGCCACCTCGCGGCCTGGAACTACTTCATGTCGATCAAGTCGCCGGCCAACGACGACTTCATTAAGAAGTGGAGCGCCTACGCCAAGGCCAAGAACATCCCCGGCCACAAGGACAAGCCGCTGACCAACGACCCGATGGAGGCCACCTACATCGGCATCAACATGTGGGCCCAGGCGGTCAAGAAGGCCGGCAGCACCGACACCGACAAGGTCATTGCCGCCATGGCCGGCCAGACCTTCACCGCACCGTCGGGCATCACCTCCAAGATGGACGAGAAGAACCATCACCTGCACAAGTCGGTCTTCATCGGCGAAGTGAAGGCGGACGGCCAGTTCAACGTGGTGTGGAAGACCCCCGGCCCGGTCAAGGCCCAGCCGTGGAGCCCCTACATCCCCGAGAACAAGGGCAAGAAAGACGAACCCGAAAAGAAGTAAGCCGGTCCCTGGCTCGTGCCGTCGCAAGTCACGGCACGGGTCTCCTGCGAACTTGCACGAACACTGCCACAGAGGCACAGAGGCTCAGAGCAGCTGGGCTCGTTGATCGGCCTCTCTGTGCTTCCTGTGTGTCTGGTGCCTCCGTGGTCGTCTTCATCTCCCGTGGTGCTCATGACTCTGATTCGATGGCTTTTGTGCCTTGGCCTGCTGGCTGTCTTGCCGGCCCGGGCCTTGCCACCTGAACTCGCCACTCGCATCGCCTCCGGCGAAGGCGATGACCGCGTCGCTGCCTTGCAGCAGGCACTGGCTGCCGGCGATGCCTCGCTGGGGCCCTTCCTGCGTGCCATGCAGGACGGCCGCGTGCGCCTGCAGGGCGGTCGGGCGATCGTCATCGCCGAGGGCGCCTTTGCACCGGCGGACTCCGAAGAGCCCATGCTGAACAACCGCATGCGCCGCGAGATCGAGTCGGCGCTGGCGGGCCTGGATCTGCTGTCCAGCGACCGGGACGTCCGCGCCAAGGCGCTGGCCACGCTGCGCGACGACGCGGATGTGGCCAAGCTGCCCTTGTTCGAGAAGGCGCTGGCCGCCGAGAGCGACGCGGGTCTGCGCACGCAACTCAATGCGCTGGTGGCCGGCGCCAAGCTGTCGTCCACCGACGCCACGCAACGCCGCATTGCCGCCACCGAACTCGCCGGCAGCGCTGACCCCGCCACCCGGGCGCTGCTGCTTGAAAAGCTCGCCGCTGAAAGCGACCCGGCGGCCAAGAGTGCCATGCAGAAGGCCGTGGCCGACATCGGTGACCGGCTCGCCTGGGGCGAGCGTGCGCAGCTGCTGTTCTCGGGCCTGAGCCTGGGCTCGGTGCTGCTGCTGGTGGCGCTCGGGCTGGCGGTCACCTATGGCCTGATGGGCGTCATCAACATGGCGCACGGCGAGCTGCTGATGGTGGGCGCCTATGCCACCTACAGCGTGCAGCAGGCGTTTCGTGCCTGGGCACCGGGCGCCTTCGATTACTACCTGTGGGTGGCGCTGCCGGCGAGCTTTCTGGCCGCGGCGCTGGTGGGCGCGGCCATGGAGCGCAGCGTCATCCGCTGGCTGTACGGCCGGCCGCTGGAAACACTGCTGGCCACCTGGGGCATCTCCCTCGTGCTGATGCAGGCGGTGCGCAGCCTCTTTGGTGCTCAGAACGTGGCGGTGGAGAACCCGGCCTGGCTGTCGGGGGGCTGGGCGCTGCTGCCCAACCTGACGCTGCCCTACAACCGCCTGGCCATCCTCGTCTTTGCGGCGCTCGTGCTGCTGGGCATGGGCTTGCTGTTGTCGCGCACGCGCCTCGGGCTGATGGTGCGCGGCGTCACCCAGAACCGCCGCATGGCCGCTTGCGTGGGCGTCAACACCGCGCGGGTCGACACCCTGGCCTTCGCGCTGGGCTCAGGCATCGCGGGCCTGTCGGGATGCGCCCTGAGCCAGATCGGCAACGTCGGCCCCGACCTGGGCCAGAGCTACATCGTCGATGCCTTCATGGTGGTCGTGCTGGGCGGCGTGGGCCAGCTGGCCGGCACCGTCTATGCAGGCCTGGGCCTGGGCGTGCTGTCCAAGTTGCTCGAAGGCTGGCAGGGGGCGGTGCTCGCCAAGATTGCTTTGCTGATGCTGCTCGTGCTTGTCATCCAGAAAAAGCCGCAAGGCCTGTTTGCGCTGAAAGGCAGGGCCGTGGAATGAAGCCCATCAAAACCAGGCCACAGAGGCACAGAGACACAGAGAGCATGTCTTTCGCTCGTTGCGCTGGCGCTGCCTCTCTGTGCCTCCGTGTCTCTGTGGCTGTGTTCAAGGAGCGGCTGGCATGAAGCGACTGCTCCTCATCACGACCGCGCTTGGGATGCTGCTGGTGCCCTTGCTGCACCTCGCCTTCCCGGCCGGACACCCGCTGCACTTGAGCGAGTTCTACGTCGGCCTGCTGGGCAAGTTCCTTTGCTTTGCCATTTGTGCCCTGGCCTTGGACCTGATCTGGGGTTTCGGCGGCATCCTGTCGCTGGGCCATGGGCTCTTCTTTGCGCTGGGCGGCTATGGCATGGGCATGTACCTCATGCGGCAGATCGGGCGTGAGGGCCAGTACCAGTCGGACCTGCCGGACTTCATGGTCTTCCTGAACTGGAAGGAGCTGCCCTGGCACTGGGCGCTGAGCGACTCGCTGGTCGGCCAGGTCTTTCTGGCGCTGGCGGTGCCGGCGCTGCTGGCGGCGGTGTTCGGCTATTTCGCATTCCGCTCGCGCATCCAGGGTGTGTACTTTTCGATCATCACGCAGGCGCTCACGGTGGCGGCGATGCTGCTGTTCTTCCGCAACGAGACCGGCTTCGGCGGCAACAACGGCTTCACCGACTTCAAGCGCATCGCCGGCATCGCCATCAACACGCCGGGCATGAAGGTCGCGCTGTGCATGGCCAGCGGCGTGGCGCTGATCGGCTGCTACCTGCTGGCGCGCGCCCTCACGCAAAGCCGCTGGGGGCGCATCCTGCAGGCCATTCGCGATGCCGAGGGGCGGGTGCGCTTTCTGGGCTACGACCCGGTGGCCTTCAAGCTCAGCGCCTATGTCATTTCCGCCGTGATGTGCGCGCTGGCCGGCATGCTGTATGTGCCGCAGGTGGGCATCATCAACCCCGGCGAAATGAGTCCGGCGGCCAGCATCGAGATGGCCATCTGGGCCGCCGTGGGCGGGCGGGGCACGCTGATCGGGCCGGTGCTGGGCGCCTTCTTCGTCAATGGCACCAAGTCGGTCTTCACCGCCGTGTGGCCCGAAGGCTGGCTGTACATCCTCGGCGGCCTCTTCATCGCCGTGACCCTGTTCCTGCCGCAAGGCTTGATGGGCCTGGTCAGGAGGTTCAAGGCATGACACCCGAGCTGCTCGAAGCCGGCGCCCAGGTGCGCTCGCGCGCCATCACCCGCGTGGCCACTGCCGGCGAACCCATCTTCAATCAGGGCGTGGCGCTGTACGTTGAAGACCTCCAGGTGGCCTTCGAAGGCTTCCAGGCGCTGGGCGGCCTGAGCTTCACGATCGGCGTGGGCGAGCTGCGCTGCATCATCGGCCCCAACGGCGCAGGCAAGACCACCACCATGGACTGCATCACCGGCAAGACCCGGCCCGACAGCGGTCGCATCTTCTTCGGCAGCAACCTGGACCTGCGCACGATGAACGAGGCCGCGATCGCCCGTGCCGGCATCGGCCGCAAGTTCCAGAAGCCCACGGTCTTCGAGGCCCTGACGGTGGCGGAGAACCTGGAGCTCGCACTGGCTGGCGACCGCCGCGCACGTTTCGCGATGCGCGCCCGCCTCACCGGCGAGCAGCAGGACCGCATGAACGAACTGCTGCACACCGTGCACCTGGTGGACGAGCGCCACCGCCTGGCCGGCTTGCTGAGCCACGGCCAGAAGCAGTGGCTGGAGATCGGCATGCTGCTGGCACAGGACCCGAAGCTGCTGCTGCTGGATGAGCCCGTGGCTGGCATGACCGACGAAGAGACCGAACGCACCGCCGAGCTCTTCCTGAGCCTGGAGGGCAAGCACAGCCTCGTGGTGGTGGAACACGACATGAGCTTCGTGGCGACGCTCGCGTCCACCCACCGCACGGTGACCGTGCTGCATGAGGGCAGGACGCTGGCGGAAGGCACGATGGCCGCAGTCCAGTCCGACGAAAAAGTCATCGAGGTCTACCTTGGCCGGTAGCGGGCTCACCCCCTACCGGCTTCGCCGGCCCCCTCGAGGGGGCACCCGCGGCAGCCCGGCCAAGCCGGGTCAGCGCGGGTCGCTGCAAACTGGCCGGTCTGCGCCGGCCATGACATGCATGGGAGAAGCTGCGTGAACATTCTTGAGGTCCAGGACCTGCACCAGCACTACGGCGGCTCCCACATCCTGCGGGGCCTGAGCTTTGCGCTTCGGCCCGGCGAGATCACCGTCGTGCTTGGCCGCAATGGCGTCGGCAAGACCACGCTGCTCAAGAGCCTGATGGGCGTGGTGCCCACCACGTCGGGGGAGATCACGCTGGCCGGTGAGTCGCTCGGCAAGCTGCGCACCCACCAGCGCGTGCGCGCGGGCCTGGGCTATGTGCCGCAGGGGCGCGAGATCTTCGGTCGCCTGTCGGTCATCGAGAACCTGCAGATGGGTCTGGCCAGCCAGCCGGCCAGCACGCCGCTGCCGGTGGAACTGTTCGAGCTGTTCCCCGTGCTCGCCAAGATGCGCTCCCGCCGAGGCGGCGACCTGTCCGGCGGCCAGCAGCAACAGCTCGCCATCGCGCGAGCGCTCGCCCCCGGCCCCAAGGTGCTGCTTCTCGACGAACCCACCGAAGGCATTCAGCCCAACGTCATCCAGGACATCGGCCGTGTCATCAAGCACCTGGCCCACGACAAGGGCCTGTCGGTGGTGTTGGTGGAGCAGTTCTACGACTTCGCCGAGGAACTGGCCGACCAGTACCTGCTGATGCAGCGCGGCGAGATCGTGATGCGTGGCCGGGGCGCGAACATGAAGGCCGATGGGGTCAGGGAGCGCTTGGCGATCTGAGCCACAGCAGCGCAAACCATCCGTTTGCATCCGTCCACACCGCGCCCGGCTCGAACCCTGCGCGCACCGCCATCGCCTGAAAACCCGCCACGGTGTATTTGTGCGAATGCTCGGTGTGCAGCGTCTCGCCTTCGTGGAAGTCGTACGTGATGCCGTCCAGGCGCAGCGTCAGGGGGCGCTTGGCGCGCAGGTGCATCTCGATGCGGCGGTAGGCGGGGTTGTAGAAAGCGAGGTGCTCGAAGCCGTCGTCCGGGAACTCGGCGCCCAGTTCGCGCCGCGCGCGAGCCAGCACGTTCAGGTTGAATGCCGCCGTCACGCCGGCCGCGTCGTTGTAGGCCGCATGCAGCACGCTGGCCTCCTTGACGAGGTCGATGCCGATGAGCAGGCCGCCGCCGGCGAGCTCGCCCGCAGCCAGTCGCAGGAAGGCATCGGCCTCGGCTGGCGTGAAGTTGCCGATGCTCGAGCCCGGGAAGAAGCCCACCCGCCGCGCGCCCGTCGGGCAGGGCGGCAGGCTGTGAGGCCGGGTGAAGTCGGCCACCAGCGGCTGGATGTCCAGCCCGGGCATGTCGGCTGCGAGGCCGTCGCAGGCGCCCAGCAGGTGGGGGCCGGAGATGTCCACCGGCACGAACTGCACGCTGTCGCGGGGCATGGCATCTAGCAGCAGGCGCACCTTGCGCAGGGCACCGGCGCCGTACTCCACCAACTGGACGTGGTGGCCCATCTGCGCGGCCATGTCGCGCGCGTGGCGTTGCAGCAGGGCCAGTTCGGTGCGGGTGGGGTAGTACTCGGGCAGGTCGCAGATCTGCTCGAAGAGCTGGGAGCCGGCCTCGTCGTAGAAATACTTGGGCGAGATGGCCTTGGGCGTGCGCGCCAGGGCGGCATGCAGGTCGGCGGCGAACTGTGCTGCTTCAGCATCGGCGCGCGGTGCGCGCCATTCGATTCCGGGTTTCATCGTGCGAGCCTCAATCCACTGAACTGCCAGCGGGCTGCTGGCGGGAAAAAATTGCGATAGCTCGGCCGCGCATGGCCGCTCGGTGTGGCGAGGCTGCCGCCGCGCAGCACCTGCTGGCCGACCATGAACTTGCCGTTGTATTCGCCGACGGCACCGGCAGCCGGCTTGAAGCCGGGGTAGGGCCCGTAGCTGGAGCGGGTCCATTGCCAGGCTTGGTCGGCCGCCTGGGCGAAACCTTGCAGTGCGCTAGCGGCTTCCCACTCGAACTCGGTCGGCAGCCGTGCGCCGGCCCATTCGGCGAAGGCGCAGGCTTCGTAGAAGCTCAGCTGGGTGACGGGCGCTTGCGGGTCCAGCGGCTGGGCGCCGTGCAGGCCGAACACCCGGCCGTCGTCCAGCCAGTACAGCGGTCGCTGCCAGCCCTGGGCCTGCACCATCGCCCAGCCGTCGGACAGCCACAGCAACGGTTCCCGATAGCCGCCAGCCTCGATGAAGTCAGCGTATTCGCCGCAGGTCACGAGCCGGTTGCTGATCTCGAAGGGTGCCAGCAGCACGGCATGGCGAGGCCCTTCGTTGTCGAAGGCGAAGCCGCCACCCGTGTGGCCGATCTCCACGATGCCGCCGCCATGACCAAGCCACGTCAGCGCGGGCGCAGCGGCCGGAGCCGGCGCCGCGGCGTGATAGGCGGGCAGCAGCGGGTTGCACGAAAAGGCATGCAGGATGTCGGTCAGCAGCAGTTCCTGGTGCTGCTGCTCGTGGTGGCAGCCCAGCTCGATCAGCGCCTCGGCCTCGGGCGGTGCGACGGGCAGCAGATCGGCGAGCGCGGCATCCACATGCGCCCGGTAGGCCTTGACCTCCGCCAGCGACGGACGGCTCAGCAGGCCGCGCTGCGGCCGGGCGTGGCGCGGGCCGAGGCTTTCGTAGTACGAGTTGAAGAGCCGCGCCCAACGCTCGTCGAACACCCGGTAGCCGCTCAGGAAAGGCGTCAGCACCAGGGTCTCGAAGAACCAGGTGGTGTGGGCGAGATGCCATTTGGCGGGGCTCGCGTCCGGCATGGACTGCAGCTGCGCGTCTTCATCGGACAGCGCAGCTGCCAGGGCAAGCGAATGGGCGCGGGTGGTGCGCAGCAGTTCGGTGAGCATGGGCCCACCGTACCGCAAACTGCTGCCAACGGTGTGTCAGCGAAGGACGACAAGCGCCAGGGGCACCCCTAAGAGGTGCCTCGCGGGTCACTTCGAGGCATCGCGCAGCCGGGTCAGTGGCCAGGCCAGCAACAGGCCCAGGGCGATGCCCAGGCTGTCGGCGAACACATCCTCGGCATCGGCACTGCGCGGCGGCAGGAAGCTTTGCGCCACTTCGATGCCGCAGCCATAGGCCAGCAACACGGCCACCAGCAGCGGCCAGCGGCGGGGCTGCGGCCACAGCGCGCGTACGCTGGTGAAAGCGAGGCTGCCGAAGGCCAGCAGGTGGTTGGACTTGTCCCAGCCGGTGCTCAGGGCCTCCGGGGGTGCCGGCACCAGCGCGAGCCAGGTGATGGCGAGGTAGAGCACGACCAGGAGCAGCCGCCAGAGCCACCGCTGTGCGGGCGCCAGGGCGAAATGGATCCATCGAAGCATGGTGCGGGGGAGGGGTGAGCGGGTCACTTCATCTGCAGCAGCCAGCTCCTGGCCTGACGCAGGTGCTGAGACAGCTGGATGACGGTGGGGGCCGGGGCGCCCTCGGTCGCGAGACCGGGTTCAAGCAGTGCGGCGTCGATCTGCTCGCGCGAGGCGCGGTTGAGCATCCAGTTCATCGACGGCGGGCGCTGGCCGGGCAGCAAGGGCAGCCGCAGCTCGGCCACTTGGCCGCAGCCGCCCACGCGCTTGATGAGGTCGACCATGGCGTCCCGGCCGCGGGCGTCGTTGCTGTTCAGGATGCCCTGGGCAGGTGCCACCACTTCGTTGAGCCCCATGTGCGTGGCGCGGTAGCGGCGCCCGTCCAGCGGCAGGGCGTCTGCCGATGTGGGGGCATCGCGGCAGAGCCAGTCCTCGACCTTGGACGGCGAATTGACCAGCAGCAGCAGCCGCACGCGGGCGCGGTCGAGGATGCCCTGGGCCGCGCAGTCGTCCTCGGGCTTGCAGGCTTTGAGCCGGCCGCTGGCTTCCAGGTCGCGCAGCAGATCGCTCAGCGCGAGTGTGGCGCTGGACTCCACATAGCCGCCATCGCCCAGGCGGTCCCAGACGGCGCCGACATCGTCATGCTCCGCATCCCGATGCGGCTCCTGGAACACCACGGCCGCGGCTGGGCTGATGTAGGGGAAGCGGGCGCTGTTGTGCACCGCCTGGGCCAGCGTGAGGCGGTCGACCTCCAGGCCGAGGGTGGGGTCGAGCAGGTCGATGCCGTCGGCCGTGGGCATCAGGAAATCCGCCTGGTAGACGCGCTGGCCGCGCGAGAGCGCGCTGGTGTTCAGGGCCAGCAACGGCAGCCAGCCGCCCTTGCCGGCGCGTGCGTGCAGGGCGGTGAAGGCTTCGGTCCAAGGGTTGGGGCCAGCCTGCTCGCCAGGCGGGCATTGGCTGGCCAGGGCGCGTGGCCAGTCGCGGGCCCAGACCTCTTCCAGGGCCAGGGACCGGTCAGCCCCCGCGAAGGCCACCGGCAGGAAGCGCTGGGCGAAGTCTGGGTAGAGCAGATAGCCCACCGGCGTGGCGAGATGGTCGCGGCCGGTGAAATCGCGCACCAGGTTCCATGGCGTGCAGCGTTCGGCGTTCGCCGCCTGGCGGCGGGCGTCCATGGCTGCCACGAAGGTGGCCGCGCCAAGCGCTCCGCCGGAGGTGCCGCTGATGGCGAACACCGAGTCGGCGAAGTTGACGCCCTCGGCCTCGCCCAAGGCTTGCAGCCGCGCCAGCGAGGCGCTGCCCCAGTAGGCGGCGCGCGAGGCGCCGCCGCTCACGGCCACCAGCACCAGGGGCCGTTTGCCGTCGGCGCCGACGGTGCGCAGCCACTGCTGCAGCCAGGCGTCGGTCGGCTGGCGGGGCCCGACCGGCGTGGGCGCGCTGTGCTCCGGGTTGGCCACCCGGTGGTTGTCATTGAGCGGCGAGAAGGCGATGAAGAGCAGCAACGGCAGCGGCGTGAGCGGGATGCGGATGAGCGCCTTCGGGACGTAGGTCAGCAAGATGCCACCGAAGACCGTCCAGCTGCCCATGGCGAGCAGCACCAGTGCGGGAGCGCCCAGTGCCCGGGCCGTGGCTTCGGGCCAGGCCAGCAGCGCGGCGAAGATGCTCCATTGCAGCAGCAGCACCGCGACCACCAGCGCGCGCGAGGGCGTGCTCATGCGGTCCTCGCGGGCCATCGCGGCCAGGGCCTCGCGACGCACGTCCAGGCACAGCAGGCGCGCCAGCCAGCTCTGATCACCCAGCTTCAGCAGCCAGGCCCGGCGCTTGCACACAAAAAGCATCAGTGCCGCGGTGACCCCCAGCAGCACGACGCCGATCAGCCGTTCGCGCGACTGCATCAGGAAAAAGGCCGCGATCGGCAGCCCGCCGCCCGCCACCAGCGCGCGCGGCAGCCACCGGCGCAGTGCCGCGGCGAAGCGCGGGCGGTCGCACTCGCCCAGCGTGTCGGGCCTGAAGCGGCGGTCCAGCAGCAGCCGCGCGGTGTACCAGGACAACAGCAGCCACAGGGCGAAGGCGCCCACCAGCACGGCGGTCTGCCCGCTGCCCACCTCCAGTGCGAGCAGCGTCTCGCGGGCCTGGTCGACCTTCAACAGCACGATCACGCCGGCCAGCACCACGCCAACCGGGAAGGCGCACAGCCCCAGCACCCGCAGCAGGTAGAGCACCCAAGGCACATCACCCTCGAGGCGAGGCGGGCCCCCGGGCGGGCGGCCGGGCTCGGGCGGCACGGGCGGCGGCGAGAACCGGGGCGGCGGCGCGGGATCGTGAGGCGGGTAGACGACCGGAATCAGCATGGCCTGCACTCTAGCCGTGGCCCGGGACGCGGCCCAGGCGCGCAGACCCTCCTGGGAAACCCTCGGCGGGCTGTTCACACCGAGTGGCGCCCGTACAGTTACAGCTCACAACACGCCGCAGGAGGATCATGGACAACGCACAACTGATGCCGCTGCTTGGCGGCGCTCTGGCGGGAGTCGTGCTGGGCGCCGGGGCGGTGTACTTCTGGCTGTCGTCGCGGCTCAAGCAGGAGCGCCAGCGGCTCCACCATGTCGATCAGGCGCGCCAGCAAACCGCGCAGCAGGTGACGCAGGCGCGCAAGCAGGTGGAGCAGCTGCAGCGCGAGAACCATGAGCTGCGCCTGGCCGTGCGCCCGGCGCCGCGGCCCGCGCCGGCCCCGGTCGCCGAGCCGGCGGTCGATGCGGCCGAGGCGGCGCGCCTGTACGCCGAGTCCAAGATGCAGCCGCCCGCGCCCAAGCCCGCGGCGCGTGCCTTCAAGGACACCGAAGTCCTCAAGCGCGACGAGTAGCCTCGCGAGGTCTTGTCACTGCCGGGACAAGACCCCGACAAGGCCGCTGCCTAGAATCGAACGGTCGTTCTATTTCTGGGCCGGCTGCAGGAGACGCGGCACGGCCCGTCAACCGAGGTCGTGCCCATGACAGCCCATTACGAAGTTCGCGGCAACGTTGCCGTGATCACGCTCGACAACCCGCCGGTCAACGGCCTGGGGTTTGCCACCCGTGCCGCGGCCGCTGCCGGCATCGAGCGCGCTGAAGCCGATGCCGCGGTCGCGGCCGTTGTCATCACCGGGGCCGGCAAGGCCTTCTCGGGCGGTGCCGACATCAAGGAGTTCGGCTCGCCCAAGGCGCTGGCCGAGCCCAATCTGCTGAGCCTGATTGGCGTCGTTGAAAACTGCAGCAAGCCGGTGGTCGCGGCCATCCACAGCGTGTGCATGGGCGGTGGGCTGGAGCTGGCCCTGGGCTGCCACTACCGCGTGGCGCAGGCGGGCACCAAGGTGGCCTTGCCGGAGGTCAAGCTCGGCCTGCTGCCGGGGGCCGGCGGCACGCAGCGGCTGCCCCGCGCGCTGGGCGTGGAGCCGGCGCTCAACATGATCGTCAGCGGCGAGCCCGTCGAGGCGCAGATGCTGGCCATGGTCCCGGGGCAGAAGCTGTTCGACAAGATCGTCGACGCCGCCGTGGTGGACGCGGCCGTGGCCTTTGCCGCCGAGGTGGCCGACAAGCGCCCGCTGCCCAAGGTGCGCGACCTCAAGGCCCGCCATCCCAATGCCGAGGCCTACTTCCAGTTCGCCCGCAACATGGTGGGCGGCATGAGCAAGAACTACCCCGCGCCGCTGCGCTGCCTGGAGGCGGTGGCCGGTGCGGTGAACCTGAAGTTCGACGACGGCATGCGCGCCGAGCGTGAAGGCTTCGCGGCGCTGATGCTCACGCCCGAGTCCAAGGCCCTGCGCCACCTGTTCTTTGCCGAGCGCGTGGCCAGCAAGATTGCCGACGTGCCCGAGGACACGCCGCTGCGCGAGATCAAGAAGGTGGGCGTCATCGGCGCCGGCACGATGGGCGGCGGCATCTCGATGAACTTCCTGAACGCCGGCCTGCCCGTCACCATCCTGGAGACCAAGCAGGAAGCGCTGGACCGCGGCGTCGCGACCATCAAGAAGAACTACGAAGCCCAGGTCAAGAAGGGCAAGCTCAAGGAAGACAAGTACGCCGCCCGCATGGCGCTGCTGTCCACCACGCTGAGCTACGACGACCTGAAGGATTGCGACCTCATCATCGAGGCCGTGTTCGAGGAGATCGGCGTCAAGGAGGCGGTGTTCAAGCAGCTCGACGCGGTTGCCAAGCCCGGCGCCATCCTGGCGTCCAACACCTCGACGCTGGACGTCGACAAAATCGCCTCGTTCACCAGCCGCCCGCAGGACGTGGTGGGCATGCACTTCTTCAGCCCGGCCAATGTGATGAAGCTGCTGGAAGTGGTGCGCGGCAAGGCCACGGCCAAGGATGTGCTGGCCACCGTGATGGCCATTGGCAAGAAGATCAAGAAGACAGCCGTCGTCTCGGGTGTCTGCGACGGCTTCATCGGCAATCGCATGATCGAGCAGTACAGCCGCCAGGCCGGCTTCCTGCTGGACGAGGGCTGCTCCCCGCATCAGGTGGACAAGGCCGTCGAGAAGTTCGGCTTCGCGATGGGTCCCTTCCGCATGGGTGACCTGGCGGGCAACGACATCGGCTGGGCCATCCGCAAGCGCCGCTATGTCGACAAGCCCGGCATGAAGTACTCGGCCAGCGCCGACCGCCTGTGCGAGCTCGGCCGCTTCGGCCAGAAGACCGGTGCGGGCTGGTACGACTACCAGCCCGGCAAGCGTGACGCGATCCCGTCGCCGGTCGTCGAGGAAATGCTGGCCAAGCACCGTGAAGCCATCGGCGCGAAGAAGCGCGACATCAGCGACGAGGAGATCGTGCACCGGCTGGTGTTCGCCCTGGTCAACGAGGCGGCCCATCTGCTGGAGGAGGGCATCGCCCAGCGTGCGTCGGACGTCGACATGGTCTACCTCACGGGATATGGCTTCCCGATCTGGCGCGGCGGCCCGATGTGCTACGCCGACACGCTCGGCCTCTTCAACGTCGTGCAGGCCATGAAGCGCTTTGCCAAGAACCCCATGGACGACGGCGCGTTCTGGACGCCGGCGCCGCTGCTGGCGCGCCTGGTGGCTGAAGGCAAGTCCTTCACCTGAAGCTTCTGACCTTGCGTGCCAGACCGATCGAGCACAGCGAGTAGCTCTGGCACCAACTGACTAGGACAAGACATGAGCAACGCACTGATCGTCTCCACCGCCCGCACCCCGCTGACCAAGAGCTGGAAGGGCGCCTTCAACATGACCCACGGCGCCACGCTGGGCGGCTGGGCCGTCGCGGCCGCCGTCGAGCGCGCCGGCATCGAAGCCGGCGCCATCGAAGACGTCCTGATGGGCTGCGCCAACCCCGAGGGCGCCACCGGCGCCAACATCGCGCGCCAGATCGCGCTGAAGGCCGGCCTGCCGGTCACGGTGAGCGGCGTCACCATCAACCGCTTCTGCTCCAGCGGCCTGCAGACCATCGCGATGGCTGCGCAGCGCATCATCGCCGGCGAGGGCGACGTGTATGTGGCCGGCGGCGTTGAAAGCATCTCCTGCGTGCAGCAGGAAATGAACAAGCACATGCTGGCCGACCCGTCCCTCGTCAAGATCAAGCCCGAGATCTACTGGACGATGCTGCAGACCGCCGAGAACGTGGCCAAGCGCTACAACATCTCGCGCGAGCGCATGGACCAGTACGGCGCGGCCAGCCAGCAAAAGGCTTGCGCGGCGCAGGCCGCCGGCAAGTTCGCTGACGAGATGATCACGGTGACCACGACCATGGGCGTGGCCGACAAGGTCATGGGCCTGATGAGCAAGGAAGTCACCGTGTCGGCCGACGAGGGCCTGCGCGAGGGCACCACCTACGAGGGCATCAAGGACCTGCGCACCGCACTCCCGGGCGGCGTCATCAGCGCGGGCAATGCCAGCCAGTTCAGCGACGGCGCGGGTGCTTGCGCGGTGGTCAGCGAGCAGTACGCGTCCACCCACAACCTCAAGCCCCTGGGCCGCTTCCTGGGCTTTGCGGTGGCTGGCTGCGAGCCTGACGAGATGGGCATCGGCCCGGTGTTCGCCGTGCCCAAGGTGCTCAAGAAACTGGGCCTGACGGTGGCCGACATCGACCTCTGGGAACTCAACGAAGCCTTCGCCGTGCAGGTGCTGTACTGCGCCGACACGCTGGGCATCCCGATGGACAAGCTCAACGTCAACGGCGGCGCGATCGCGGTGGGCCACCCCTACGGCGTGTCGGGCCAGCGCCTGACAGGCCATGCCCTCATCGAAGGCAAGCGCCGTGGCGCCAAGCGCGTCTGCGTGACGATGTGCATCGGCGGCGGCATGGGCGCTGCCGGTGTGTTCGAAGTGATCTAACCCACCCCCTACCGGCTTCGCCGGCCCCCTCAAGGGGGCGAGCCGCGCAGCCCGGCCAAGCCGGATCTGCGGGTTCTGCTGGATGAGTCGG
>JAIPCJ010000100.1 GCA_021738245.1 Methylotenera sp.
GGCCTGCATGCGGCGGGCGAGCTCGTCCCCGGCTGCAGCGGCTTCCATCACTTGCCGGCGGTAGGCCAGCGTCTCTTCGGCCGACACGGCGCGCACCCAGGCGCGGCGCGTGTCAGGCGCCAGGGCCAGCGCCTCGGCGGCGGCCTGGCGTTGCTCACCGTCGAGGCGGCGGGCCTCCGCCTGCCGCACCAGCGGCAGGGTCAGCAGGCGGGCGAGGTCGACATGGCAGGCGCGCTCCAGTTCCACCTCGCTGCCGCGCGTCAGCCGGCTGAAGGTGAAGCCTGGGTTGGGCAGGCGCCCGGCCTGGGCGACTTCGGCCGCGGTGACGCCGAGTCGGGCCAGGCGTGCCTGCAATGTGCGGCTGTTGCGCAGCGCCAGGCGCACGGCGTCGTCCGCGGGCAGTGGGGCCTGCAGCGCAGCCTCCACCTCGCCTGCGTCCATGGTGCGGGCTGCAAGAAGCTGGCCCGTGTGGGCCTGGGTCAGGCGGTTGACGCCGGCCAGCGGGGCGTCAGGGGGAAGGCTGGCGCAGCCGGCCAGAAGCACGGCAACGCCCAGCGGCGTTCGCGAAAAGATCAGGGAGAACATGCAAGCCTCTCGGGCTGGATGAGCACAGAGCCGCTGCCCTGGCGTGCAGGGCGCAGCGGCGCGATGGCAGCGAGAGACTCAGCCTCTTGGCGGCGGGTCGGGCAGAGGCGGCACGATGCCCACCCACGCCTCGGCCGCGGCGCCAGCCACGCGGGCAGCCGGTGTGGCGGGGCGGGTGTCCAGCAGCATCACCGGCGGCGGCGCAGCCGCCAGGCAGCAGGGAGCGCAGAGCTTGCAGGGCTTGCCGGTGGCATGGTGATCGCTGCCCGCGTCGGGCAGCAGGTCGTGGCCTTCATGCAGCGGATCTGCATCATGAACTTCATGGCCCGGCGCGTGCTCGTGCTGATCAGCAGGCGGTGAGGTTGGCTGATGGGGGGGCTGATGGGGGGGCTGATGGGTGGGCTGCGGCAGCGGCTCGCAGCCCATGGCGCTGGCCGCCAGCACGCTGCGCAGCGGCAGCAGCACAAGCAGCAGGCAGAGCACGAGGAACCGGCCAGGGCGCGACATGCCGGGCACTTTACCCCGTCTGCTGCTGCAGCCAGGCGCGTGGGGACAGCCCGCCATGCTTGTGCCCGAAGAGGCGGCTCAAGGCGGACGCATTGGCATAGCCCAGCTCGTTGGCCAGCACCTTCAGCGGTTTGCCGGCGCGCAGCTCGCGGCGGGCGATGCTCAGGCGCCAGTCGGCGAGGTAGTCGGCGGGTGTCTGGCCCAGGGCGTCGCGAAAGAGCGCCGCGAAGCGGCTGCGCGACAGCCCGGCCTCGCTGGCCATGGCCGGCAGCGACCACGCACGGCCCGGGTCGGCATGCAACGCCGTCAAGGCACGGGCCAAGGCGGGGTCGCTCAGCCCGCGCATCAGGCCCAGGGGCAGCGGCGCGTCGGCTTGCTCCAGCATCCAGCGCAGCAGCTGAAGCAACAGCACCTCGAACAGCCGGTCAGCCAGCAGCCGCTGGCCGCAGCGCACCTGCTCGGCCTCGCCGAACAACAGTGACAGCGTGGCCGACAGCCCGGCCACCCGGTCCAGCGGCAACACCACCAGGGGCGGCAGGGCCTGCACCAGCGGGTGGCCGGGCTCGAAGTCCAGCGAGGCGCAGACGAAATCGGCGCCGTCCACCGGTGCATTGTGGAAGTCGTGCGCCAACGGACGCGGATAGAACACCAGGCTCGGCTCGCTGACCTGGAGCCGCTGCACCAGGCCCGTCTCCGCCGCGTGTCGCACGGTCATCTCACCGCGGCGCATCACATGCAGGAACCCCCGGCCGGGCTGGGCGTCGAAATGGGTCACGCCGCACAGCGGCCCGGCATGGAAGAGGCTCGCCCGCACGCGAAAGCGTTCGAACAGCGGGCTCAGGCGGTCCAGGGGGAGGGCGGTGGTCATGGATGATTGGGTTGATTTGCGAGACTGAAAGATACCTTTCGTCTCGATCGGGGCGCCACAGTGGAGGCCTTCTCCACTGCCACTGAAAGGCTTCTCCATGACTACCCCTTCTGCTGCCGCCCGCGTTCCCCTCGTGCTGGGTGCCGAGGCGCCCGAGGCCAGCCGCGCGCTGCTGGCCGCCGTGCACGGCGCCTTCGGGGCGACGCCTCACATGTTCCGCGCTGTGGCCAACTCGCCGGCAGCCCTGCAGGCGATGTGGGGCTTCTTCGGGGCCCTGGGTGGGGGCCGCATTCCGGCGCTGCTGGGCGAGCAGATCGCGGTGGCCGTGGCGGACCGCAACCGATGCGATTACTGCCTGGCCGCCCATACCGCCCTCGGTCGCAAGGCCGGTGCCACCGCCGAGGCCATGAGTGCCGCCCAGGGCGGGCATTCAGCCGACCCCGCCACAGCGGCGGCCCTGCGGTTTGCGCTGCAGTTGGTTGAGCAGCGTGGGCAGGTCGGCGCAAACGATGTGGCCGCGCTGCGTGCAGCGGGGTTCGATGACGGCCAGGTGGTCGAGATCGTGGCCCATGTCGCACTCAACCTGTTCACCAATTACGTGAATGCGGCCCTGGACGTGCCCGTCGACTTCCCCGGCGTGAAGCTGCGCCCGCGCTGAGCCCCTGAAGCGACAAAGCCCTGGCGGACCAGGGCTTTGTCAGGGGCAGGGGCGATTCAGACCAGACCCTGCTTGCTCGCCAGCACGGCCGCCTCGGCGCGGCTGCTGACGTTGAGCTTCTTGTAGATGCTCTTGATGTGGTCGTTGACGGTGAACCACTTGATGCCCATCAGGTTCGCGATCTCCTTGATCGTGAATCCCTTGCTGAGGTAGGTCAGCACTTCGCTCTCACGCGGCGTCAGGCGCTCCCATTCGGGCGGCGGGTCCAGGGCCACGCTGCGGCTGTTGGCAAACGCGGCCTGCGAGGTCGAGAGCGCGCCGAAGCCCGAGTTCAGCGGCATCGTGCCGCTGTCGCTGGAGCTGGGGCGGAAGTGCGACAGCAGCCGGCGCGCGATGGCCGGCGACAGCGGCGGCTGGCCGCGCACGATGCGCTGGAGTTCTTCCACCAGCACTTCGAAGCGGTCTTCCTTCAGCAGATAGCCATCGGCGCCGCACTGCAGCGCCGGAAAGAGATGGTCGTCATCGGAATACAGCGTCGTGACGATCTTGATGGCCGTGGAGCCATTGATCTCGGTCAGGAACTCCATGCCGTTGCCGTCGGGCAGTTCGAGGTCGACCAGGATGAGCTTGAAGCCCACGTCACCATTCGCGCCGCCCAACTTGGCCACCTGCCGCCGCGCGTTTTCAAGATCGCCGACCTCGGTGATCTCCATCGCATCGCTGAAGCTCTCCCGCACCACCCGGCACAGGAAGCTTCGGGCGACGGGGTTGTCTTCAATGATGAGAACTTTGACGGTCATGGCCCTGGGGCGCGGAAGGCGGCTGTCGAATCAAAAGGGAATGTAGCGCACGACCCCTGGTGAACCCGCAGTGAAGCGGCCACAACGCGCCCCCGTTTCAGGCTTCAAGGATTGGTAAGAACCAACTTGCCGACCACCTCGCGAGCCGCCATGCGCGCGAAGGCCGCGGGCAACTGCTCCATGGGCAGCACGCGATCCAGCACGGGCTTGACCTTGCCGGCGGCATACCACGCGGCCAACTCGCCCAGCATGCGTGCGTTGCGGCCCGGCTCGCGTTTGGCGAACTCGCCCCAGAACACGCCCACCAGCGACGCGCCCTTGAGCAGGGCCAGGTTCAGCGGCAGCGCCGGAATCGCGCCCTGCGCGAATCCGATGACCAGATAGCGCCCGCGCCAGGCGATGGAACGGAACGCGGCCTCGGCCAGATCGCCACCCACAGGGTCATAGATGACATCGGGCCCCTTGCCATCGGTCAACGCCTTGAGTTCGTCGCGCAGGTTCTGCGTGGCGTAGTTGATGGTGGCGTCTGCGCCCAGGGCTTGGCAGGCCTTGCATTTGTCGTCGCTGCCGGCGGCGGCGATGACGCGCGCGCCCGCAGCCTTGGCGATCTGGAGCGCGGCCGTGCCCACGCCGCCGGCGGCGCCCAGGATGAGCACGGTTTCACCCGGTTGCAGGGCGGCGCGGTCCATCAGCGCGTGGTGGCTGGTGGCGTAAGTGCAGATGAAGGCGGCGGCGTCTTCGAAGGCGAAGCCCTCCGGCAGCGGCATGGCCAGCGCAGCGGGGATGCAAACGTCGGTCGCAAAGCCGCCCAGACCGCCGAAGGCCGCCACCCGCTGGCCAACCGCGAAGCCCTTGACGCCTTCGCCGACTTCGCTGACGACGCCTGAGAACTCCGTACCAGGCACGAAGGGCAGGGGCGGCTTCATCTGGTACTTGTTCTGCACGATGAGCAGATCCGGAAAATTCAGGCTGGCCGCCTTGATCTGCACTCGGATCTGGCCGGCCGCCAAGGCGGGGGCGGGTAGTTCGCGCCATTGCAGCGCTTCCACGCCCACCGGGTTCTCGCACAGCCATGCCTTCATCGAAGTCTCCTTGATCGTCGGGGCCGCGATGATAGGAATCCAGGGTGTTACACCCGGTCTCGCAGGTGACGCTCTCCCTACAATCTCGGGCATGCGCATTCTCATTTCCAACGACGACGGCTACCTCGCCCCCGGCCTCGCAGCCCTTGTCCAGGCCTGCCAGGGGCTTGGCGAGATCGACGTCATCGCCCCTGAGCAGAACGCCAGTGGCACCTCCAATTCCCTGACGCTGAACCGGCCGCTGAACGTCTACCGCGCCGCCAACGGCTTCCGCTATGTCAGCGGCACGCCGTCCGACGGGGTGCACCTCGCCTTGAGCGGCCTGCTCGGGTACCGGCCTGACCTGGTGCTGTCCGGCATCAACAACGGCGCCAACATGGGCGACGACACGCTCTACTCGGGCACGGTGGCGGCGGCCACCGAGGGTTATCTCTTCGGCATCCCGTCCATCGCCTTTTCCCAAGCGGAGAAGGGTTGGGGCGAACTGGAGGCGGCCGCCCGCACCGCGCGCAGCGTCGTCGAGCAGGTCATCGCAGGCGGGTTGGGCCAGGCCTTCCTGCTGAACGTGAACATCCCGAACCGCGCGGACGCCGACCAGTTGCCGCGCCAGATCACGCGACTGGGGCGACGCCACTCGGCAGAGGCCATCATCGAGCAGGTCAACCCGCGCGGCGAGACCATCTACTGGATCGGCCCCGCCGGTGACGCCCGCGATGCGGGCGAGGGCACCGACTTCCACGCCACCGCCCACGGACGAGTCTCCATCACGCCGCTGCAGGTGGACCTCACCGAGCATGCGTCGCTGGGCAGCTGGAAGCAGCGCCTGGGTCTCTGAATGAGCGCACCCAAGCGCTTTCCCGCCAGCCTCAAGTCGGCTGCCGCGCCCCAGCGCGAGCTGCTGATGCCGCAGCGCCATCTGCGCCAGGCCACGGCCGACGCAGCCAAGCTGGCCCGGCCCAGTGGCACCGGCCTGGACGGCGGTGCCGTGCGCGAGCGCATGGTGGCGCGGCTGCGCGCCGAGGGAAAGTTCAACGAGCAGGTGCTCGCCGCCATGGCGGCCGTGCCGCGTCACGAGTTCGTTGACAGCGCGCTGGCCGCCCAGGCCTACGAAGACACCGCACTGCCCATCGGTCACGGGCAGACCATCTCCAAGCCTTCGGTGGTGGCCCACATGCTCGGCCTGCTGCTGGCGGGCAGCGGCGCGCAGCAGCGAGGCTCGCTCGGGCGCGTGCTGGAGATCGGTACCGGCTGCGGCTACCAGGCGGCGGTCATTGCGCTGCTGGCGCGGCAGGTCACGTCCATCGAGCGGCTGCAGGGGCTGCATGACAAGGCGCGGCAGAACCTGCAGCGCCTGGCCCTGCCGCGGGCGCCGCGCCTCATCTGGGGCGACGGTCGCCTGGGCCACGCCCCCAGCGGGCCTTTCGACAGCATCATTGCCGCCGCCGGCGGTGACGACATTCCTCAAGCCTGGCTGGAACAACTGGCCCCGGGCGGCCGGCTCATCGCGCCGACGGCCAGCGGCCGCGGCCAGGTGCTGGTGGTGCTGGACCACCTGCTCGAAGGCGGGCGCAGCCATTGGGTTCGCAGCGAACACGAGGCCGTTTTGTTCGTCCCCCTAAAATCGGGCGTCGTCTGACGGGGCCGCCGGCGCACCGCGCCACACAATCGGGTCGGCCTTCCAACGTGCTTTAGCCACACGATGCCCTCAAGCTTGCGTTTTCTCTCCGTTGTCCTCACCTCGTTGCTGCTGACTGCCTGCGGTACCTCCCTGCACCGTGCGCCCGTCGAGGATCGCAATCCGCAGGCCGCCCGAGTCACACCACCCGCCGCACCGGCGTCAGCGGCATCGGCCGCGGCGCCGGAGGTGAAGCCACCGCCGGGAGCCGAAAACGCCGGCAAGCCGGGCTACTACACCGTCAAGCCGGGCGACGCGCTGATCCGCATCGCGCTGGACAATGGCCAGAGCTGGCGTGACGTGGCCAAGTGGAACAACCTCGAGAACCCGAACCGCATCGAAGTCGGCCAAGTGCTGCGTGTGGTGCCGCCGGGCCTGGACCCGAGCGCCGTGACCGCCAAGCCCATCGCGACCGCTCCCAAGATCGAGTCACGCCCGCTGGATGCCAAGGCGCCGGTGGGCTCCGCGAGCGCTGCCTCGGCGGCCAGCATGCCAGCCGCCGCGGTCAAGGAAGCCCCCAAGGAGGTCCCGAAGGAGGCCCCGAAGGAAAGTGCTGCTGACGACGACACGCTGTCCTGGGCCTGGCCGACCTCGCAGCCGGTGAGCGCCGGCTTCGACGAGCAGCGCAACAAGGGCCTGGACTTCGCCGGCAAGCCCGGCGACCCGGTCTACGCCGTGGCGGACGGTCGCGTCGTCTACGCCGGTTCGGGGTTGCGCGGCTACGGCAACTTGGTCATCATCAAGCACAACAACACCTACCTGACCGCCTATGCCCACAACCGGGCCATGTTGGTCGAGCAGGATCAGGTCGTGCGCAAGGGCCAGAGGATTGCCGAAATGGGTTCCACCGAGAGCGACAACGTCAAGCTGCACTTTGAAGTGCGCCGGCTCGGCAAGCCCGTCGACCCGGCCAAGTTGCTGCCGCCGCGCTGATCGGACGCTCCCGAGCGCATTCACCCTGGGCCAGCGAACATGCCATGAAACGCGCTGCGCCCAAGCTCAACGGCCATCACGACGCTGCCGAGGCGGGCGCCCTGTTGAGCGCCTTGAAGGCGCATGGCCACGAAGAACCCGCTGACGCCGGCGATGCCGCGCGCGATGCGCCAGATGCCGCTGAAGCGCCTGATGAAGACGTTCGCGCCCTGCGAGCGACCGTGGACGACGTGGAAGTCGGCAATGCGCTGCAAGCCTATCTGCGCGACATTCGCCGCACGCCGCTGCTGACGCCGCAGCAGGAGTTCGACACCGCCCAGGCAGCGCGGGCTGGCGACTTCCAGGCGCGCCAGGCCATGATCGAGCACAACCTTCGCCTGGTGGTCAGCATCGCCAAGAACTACCTGGGCCGCGGCCTGCCGATGAGCGACCTCATCGAGGAAGGCAACCTCGGCCTGATGCACGCGATTGGCAAGTTCGAGCCCGAGCGGGGGTTTCGCTTCTCGACCTATGCGAGCTGGTGGATCCGCCAGGGCATCGAGCGCGCGCTGATGCACCAGGCACGCCTGGTGCGTCTGCCGGTGCACATCGTGCGTGAGCTCAACCAGGTGCTCAAGGCGCGCCGGGCGCTCGAAGCCTTGCAGAGCGCCCAGGGCGCCGAAGGCCGCGTGCGGGCAGAGGATGTCGCCCAGGCCCTGGGCCGGCCGGTCGACGAGGTGGCCGAACTGCTGGCCTACGCCGAACTGCCCAGTTCGCTGGACGCCCCGGTGGACCGCAATGGCGAGGGGGGCGAGTCGATGGTGGACCTTGTCGCCGATGACCAGGCCATCGACCCCATGGGGCTGCGGCTGTCCCATGAGGTGGAGGCTCTGCTGCAGCATGGTCTTGCCAGCCTCAACGAGCGTGAGCGCGAGGTGCTGGCGGGGCGCTACGGCCTGTCGGACCGCGAGCCCGAGACGCTGGACGTGCTGGCCATCCGCCTCAAGCTCACCCGCGAACGCATCCGCCAGATCCAGATCGAGGCGCTGGCCAAGCTCAAGCGCAACATGATGCGGCACGGCGTGGACCGCGACAGCATCTTCTGACGGCAGCGCCCCAAGCCCGGGCAGGGGGCTCGGCGACAATCCGGCGCATGACTCAGACAACGGATTGGCTCAAGGTCGAGAGCCTCGAACTGGAAGCGCAGGGCGTGGCGCACAACGCCGAGGGCAAGGTGGTGTTCATCGACGGCGCCCTGCCGGGCGAGGTCGTCAAGGCGCAGATCGCTCGCCGCAAGAACAACTGGGAGCAGGGCCAGCTCACCGAGATCAAGAAGGAAAGTCCGCTGCGCGTGACGCCGGGCTGCCCGCACTTTGGCCTGCACGCTGGCGCCTGCGGCGGCTGCAAGATGCAGCATCTGCAAGCAGGCGCCCAGGTGGCCGTGAAGCAGCGTGTGGTGGAGGACAACCTCTGGCACCTGGGCAAGGTCAAGCCCGAGGTGCTGCTGCGCCCGATCGAAGGCCCCACCTGGGGCTACCGCTACCGCGCCCGCTTTTCGGTGCGCTACGTCGCCAAGAAGGGTGAGGTGCTGATCGGTTTCCACGAGCGCAAGAGCCGCTACGTGGCTGACATGCAGGTCTGCAAGGTGGTGCCCCGGGTGGTCAGCGACCTGCTGATGCCGCTGCGCGGGCTGATTGCCAGCATGGCCGAGCGCGACCGCCTGCCGCAGATCGAGCTGGCCATGGGCGACGAGGTCATCGCTTTGGTGTTGCGCCACCTCAACCCGTTGCCCGAGGGTGACCTGGCGTTGCTGCGGGCATTCGCGGCCCAGCACGGCGTGCAGTGGTGGCTGCAGCCCAAGGGGCCGGACACGGTCCAGCTGCTGGACGAAGGCGGCCCGCAACTGGCCTACCGCCTGCCTGAGTTCGGCGTGGTGATGCCCTTCAAGCCGACCGACTTCACGCAGGTCAATCCGCACATCAATGCGGCGCTGGTGGGGCGCGCACTGCGCCTGCTGGCGGTGCAGCCGGGAGACCGCGTGATCGACTGGTTCTGCGGCCTGGGCAACTTCACATTGCCCCTGGCCACCCAGGCCCGCGAGGTGCTGGGCATCGAGGGCAGCGAGGCGCTGGTGCAGCGCTCGCGCGAGAACGCCGTCGTCAACGGCCTGGCGCACAAGACGAGCTTCGTGGCCCGCAACTTGTTCGAGATGACGCCCGAGCTGCTGGCCGCGGACGGCACGGCCGACCGCTGGCTGATCGACCCGCCGCGCGAAGGCGCCTTCGCGCTGGCCAAGGCAGTTGCCGACATCGCGCAAGACCCGTCACTGGCCCCGGGCTGGGTGGCGCCCCGGCGCATCGTCTATGTGAGCTGCAACCCAGCCACGCTGGCCCGCGATGCCGGCTTGCTGGTCAACCTCGCGGGCTACCGCTGCACGGCTGCCAGCGCCGTGAACATGTTCCCGCACACGGCCCACGTGGAGAGCATCGCGGTCTTCGAGCGCTGATGTTTTACTAAACATAGGCGGCTTCTGAGCCATTTCTACGGGAGAACCCGAGGATTTGGCGAGTGGCTGATGGGGAAGAATGGATAAACAAATTCATTTGTTTAGTTCTTCCCCGGCCGGACCTCAGCGCCATGCATGCGCTGATGCCGGCCCCATCACCCCTCAGGAGACAAGAGGCTGGCCATGTTGCGACACCCCTTCCCGCGCCTGTTCGGCGCTGCCTGTCTGGCCCTCGGCCTGGTACTCGGCACGCTGCAACCTGCACGCGCCCAAAGTGCCGAGCTGCCCCCGCTGGCGCTCAAGCGCGGCGTCAATATCCTCGGCTACGACCCGCTCTGGAAGGACCCCGCCCAGGCGCGTTTCCAGATGCGGCATCTGCGGCTCATCCGGGAGGGTGGTTTCGATCATGTGCGCTTGAACCTGCATGCCTTCGAGCACATGGACGCACAGGGCCAACTGCCGGCGAGCTGGTTCAAGACACTGGACGAGGTGCTGGCCGCATCCCTGAACGCCGGGTTGCAGGTCATCATCGACCAGCACAACTTCATGGACTGTGCCAAGGCCATCGACACCTGCCGCAGCAAGCTCAAGGCCTTCTGGCGCCAGGTGGCGCCGCGCTACAAGGACGCCCCGGATGCCGTGCTGTTCGAGATCCTGAACGAGCCCAACGGTGCTGCCGACCCGCTCTGGAACGACATCCTGGCGGAGAACCTGCAGATCATTCGCGCGAGCAATCCGAAGCGGCGCGTCGTCGTGGGGCCGAAGTTCTGGAACTCCATGGACCACCTGGACAGCCTGCAGTTGCCTGAGGCTGATCGCCATCTGGTCGTGACCTTCCACTACTACTCGCCGTTCCCATTCACGCACCAGGGGGCGCACTGGGTGGAAGAGCTCAAGAACACCTCCGGCGTCACCTGGGGCACGGCGGCCGAGCAGGAGCAGATCAAGAAGGACTTCGACAAGGTCCGCGCCTGGGCGCAGAAGACCGGCCGGCCCATTCTGCTGGGCGAATTCGGCGCCCTCGAGACCGGGCCGCTGGCACAGCGCGTGGCCTGGACGTCCGCCGTGGCGCGCGCCGCCGAGGCGCGAGGCTTTGGCTGGAGCTACTGGCAATTCGATTCCGACTTCATCGTGTGGGACATGAAGGCCGACGGCTGGGTCAAGCCCATCCTGAATGCGCTCGTGCCATCGCCCGGGGCGCCCGTGACGACCGCCGCCGCGCGCAGCGGCGACCCCGCGCTCGATCACCTCATCAACGTGAACAAGGTGAGCGCCTGGTCGGTCTATGGCGAAGGACAGTCCACACAGCAGCTGGCCTGCGACGCGGCGGGCAAGACTTGCCTGCGCGTGGCACTGCAGGGCAAGCGTGCCAACCCCTGGGACATCGGCGCCATCGCCCCGATCACCGGCGACATCCGCAAGGGCGACAAGCTCCAGGTGCTGCTGTGGGCCCGCCTGGAGACGGACGACCCCAAGGCCCAGGTCCAGGTGCCGCTGTCGCTGCAGCTGGGTGCGCCGCCCTACACCGCGGTGCTGTCGGGCTCGGCAGTGCTGACCAGCAAGCTGGAGCCGGTGGTACTGAATGGCACAGCCCAGGCAGACCAGGCCGCCGGCACGGTGAACCTGTCGGTGCAGATCGGGCAGGTGGGCCAGCCGCTGTGGCTGAGCGCGCCCTTCGTGCTGCGCAATTACGCGCCGGCCAAGTGAGCTGCCAGCCGGCAGAGCGCGGCGTGTAACCCTGCAGGGCTGCCGCGACCAAGGGTCGTGGCGGCACGTTGCTGTCGCCCAAGGCGGCTTCGTGGCTGCCTTGCATCGGGCAAATACTGTATAAATGAACAGTATGTCGCCCGTCCGCACCCGCATTGCCGCCGCGCAGCCCGCGCTCGTCCCGCTGGAGTCCATCAAGGGCCGGGGCAGTGCCACGGCCATGGCCCATCGATTCGAGGTGCACGAGCGCGAGCAGTACGACGATGGCTGGGGGGCGCTCGATCAGAGCGCCGCGCAAGAGCATCTGCCGCCCGCCACGCAGATCATCGAGGAGCAGGCGAAGAGCATCGTCAGTCGCAACCAGTCGCCCGACATCTCGTTCGACTATTCGGTCAACCCTTATCGCGGCTGCGAGCATGGCTGCATCTACTGCTTCGCACGGCCCACCCACAGCTACCTGAACCTGTCGCCCGGGCTGGATTTCGAGACCCGCATCATTGCCAAGATGAACGCGGCAGAGCGCCTGAGGGAGACCCTTGCCGGGGCGCGCTACGAGCCGCGTTCTCTGGTGATCGGCACCGCGACGGATGCTTATCAACCCGTTGAGCGCAAGCTGGGCCTGACGCGGCGCGTGATCGAAGTGCTGGCCGAGGCCAGGCATCCGTTCTCGGTGGTCACCAAGTCGTCCGGCATCGAGCGCGACCTCGACCTCATCGCGCCGATGGCCACGCAGGGTCTGGTGTCCATCTACCTTTCGGTCACCACGCTGGACAACGACCTTTCCCGCATCCTCGAGCCGCGCGCGGCCGCACCGGCGCGCAGGCTGCGCACCATCAAGACGCTGACCGAGGCCGGCGTGCCGGTGGGCGTCAGCGTCTCGCCCATCATTCCCTTCATCAACGAGCCCGAGCTCGAACGCATCCTGGCGGCCGCGGCTGAAGCTGGTGCCAGCAGCGCCTTCAGCATTCCCGTGCGCCTGCCCTGGGAGGTGAATCCGTTGTTCCAGGATTGGCTGCAGCGCCATTTCCCCGACCGCGCGGAGCGGGTGATGGCGCGCATCCGAGACATGCGCGGCGGCAAGGACAACGACGCGCGCTTCGGCACGCGCATGACCGGCGAGGGGCTGTGGGCCGATCTGCTGCGCGCCCGCCTGCGCCGTGCAGCGACCAAGCTCGGCCTGCGAATGGAGCGACGCCCGGTGCAACTGGCCCTGTTCACGCCGCCGCGCAAGGCGTCGGCGCAGGGCCAGTTGTTCTAGCGCCGGCAGCCGGCCAGCAGGTCGCGCGCCGGCTGGTACACGTCGGCCCGTGCCCCCACCCACCCCATCACGGTGTGGAAGAGGTTGTCGTGCGAGGCCGGCTGGTTGACCAGGCCCTGCAGGCAGCCGGGCTTGAGCGAGGCCGCGAGCGCGCCGTTCTCGGGCAGCCACCAGATCATCGGCACATGCGTCTGCTCGCGTGGGGCGATCGCATAAGGCATGCCGTGCAGGTACAGGCCGTTTTCGCCAAGGGATTCACCGTGGTCGGACACATAGAGCATGCCCGTGTCGAAGCGGGCCTGCTGCGACTGCAGCCACTGCACGGAGCGCGCCAGCAGGCGGTCGGTGGTGGCGATGGTGTTGTCGTAGCCATTGACCACCTGTTCGCGTGGGCACTTCTGCAGTTCGTTGCTGCGGCACTCCGGCTGGAAGCGCTTCAGGTCGGGCGGCGAGCGCTTGAAGTAGGCCGGGCCGTGGCTGCCCATCTGGTGCATCACCAGCACCAGGCCGCGCTGCAGGCGGGCCGGGTCGAGGGCGGCGATGCGTTTGTCGAGTTCATGCAGCAGGGCTTCGTCGAAGCACTCTTCGCCGTCACAAAGGCCGGCAGGCAGCGGCGCGGCACCCTCGGGCAGCTTGGCCGTGAAGCTGTTGGGCACGCGGTCGCACAGGCCCTTGCAGCCGCTCTGGTTGTCCAGCCACAGCACAGCCAGACCGGCGCGCTGCAGCACGTCCAGCAGGTTTTCCTGCGGCTTGTCGGCATCGAAGGCCTCGCGGCCCTGGGGGGCGAACATGCAGGGCAGCGAGGCGGCGGTGGCGGTTCCGCAGGAGGTTACATCCCGCAGGCTGAACAGGCTGGTGGCCGGCAGCTTGGCGAGCTCCGGGTTGGTCGGACGCGCATAGCCGTTGAGGCTGAAGTTCATGGCCCGCGCCGTCTCGCCCACCACCAGCAGCAGCAACGGCGGCTTGGCGCCGTCGGCGCGCGGCAGCAGTTGCGCATCTGCGCCGATCACGACCGGTGGGCCCTTGGGGCCCGACAGGCTGCGCACGCCGACGGCACTGACCGAATAGACCGCATTCAGTGGCGTGACCATGTAGCGGATGGTCTTGTGGTTGCGCATGGTCGACGACAGCGTGGCGAACACGCTCAGTGCCAGCACCACCATCGCCACGATGCCGAGCGTGAACGACACCAGGTTGCCGCCCAGCCGGCGCGGCAGGCTCTGCGCGGGTGCGGCCGGGCGGCGCAGCAGCCACCAGGCGGGCAGGGCGCCCAGCAGCAGCAGGCTCACAGCCAGGCGCCAGCTGAGCAGGTCGCGCGTCTCGCGCACATCGGTCTGGATCATGTTCACGACCATGGTCGGGTCGAACACGATGCCGTAGGCACCGATGAAATAGGCGAGTGCCCCGGCGGCCAGCAGCAGGAAGACGATCACGCCCTTGATCAACCGCGGCCACGCCAGCAGGCTGAGCACCGCGCCGGTGGCGGCGATCACCATGCCGGCGAAGGCCAGCGTGAAGCCCAGGTTGATGCCCGGCAGGGTCTGCAGCTGCTTCCACAGCGGCCAGTTGGCCAGCAGGCCCATCCACAGAGCGGCCAGCCAGGCCTGGGTCAGGGGGCGAGTCGTGTCGGGCTGGAACCAGGCCAGCAGGCGCTTGATCAGGGGCATCGGGTCAGAGCAAAGCGGAGGCGGCCCGCATTCTCGCGTGCCTGCCTTGGGCGAGGATGAAGCCCGAGGGGCGGCCTGTCAGGCCGGCACGGGTGCCGTGGGCGAGGTCCGCAGCACGACACCGCCCGGCGAATGGGCCTTCTGTGCCTGGTTGGCGGCCATGGGGCGCACATAGCGGCCGCTCAGTGCCTCGATCTGCTCGGCCAGCTGGCCGGCGTTGTCGATCTTCTCGGCATGGCGTTTGAGCACCGCGCCGGCCATGTCGATCAGCTTGGCGTTGCGCGAACGCTCGCCCTGCTGGATGAGCAGCTCGACGGCGATCTGCGCGCTGCCCCGCATCGAGTGGCGCATGGCGGTCTCCGCCACCTGGAAGACCTGCTGGTGGCATTCCCGGAACTGCTCGGCTGCGCCCTGGTGGGTCTCGGTCATCGAGACCAGGATTTCCGTGCTGGCCTTGGTGGTGCAGTGGCGCATGCCCAGCCCTTGCAGGATGGGCATCATCTCCTCGAGCTCCACCTCCTGGCTCGACAGGCGGATCCACAGCGCGGTCAGCAGCGACGCCGCTTCAAGGTCGAAGTTGCCCGCATCGGCGTGGCCCGTGAACTCCCGGGCAACGACCATGGCCTGGCCCACCCGGCGCTCCAGCAGATAGCCCAGCCCGCGGAACACCAGGTCGAAGCGCTGCAAGCGGATGGAGCCGGGGGCCCGCTCAAGCGCGGCGGCCAGGGCGTCATGGGCGTACTTGAAGCCCTTGTAGTCCTTGTTGTCGAAGCGCATGAGCCCGATCAGCACCAGGCTGAGCATGTCGAAGAGCTTGGAGCGCAGGCCCTGCGACATCGCCCGCTCCAGCATGCGCAAGGATTCGGCACGCTCCCCGGCATAAAAGCCCAGCGCGCCGCAGCGCTGCAGCCGCAGCAGGCAGCCGGGTGTCAGTGTGGCGGCGGTCTGGTAGGTCTTCAGGGCCTCCAGCAGGTCGCCTTGCTCCATCTGCACATGGCCCATCAGGTCGTGCGAGTCGGCGTAGTCGGGCAGCTCGCCGATCAGGTTCTCCAGCGTGCGGCGCGCCGCCTGCAGGTTGCCGCTGGCCACCTCGGTGCGCGCCACGCCCAGGCGCGCCCAGGGCACGGTCTTGGCGGCGATGATGGCTTCATAGAGCTTCTTGGCATCGTCGAAGCGCTTGAGCCGCAGCAGCAGTTCCGCGCCGATGCGCGCGGCATAGAGCCAGTACTTGCCCTTGGTCTCGAAGCGCGCCATGCACAGGTTGGCGGCAGTTTCGAAGTCCTGGTTCTCGATGGCCTCGAAGATGTCCTTCAGGATGCGCTTGCGCAGCCGTGCAGAGGCCAGGCGCTCGGCCAGGTTGGCGCTGGTGTAGGGCTTGATCAGGTAGGCGTCGAGCGCCGCCTCGGCCGCCTCGGCCACCTTGGCGTAGGTGGCTTCGCTCGTCACCATCACGAACACGGTGGAGTAGGGCAGCAGGCCCTCGCGGCGCAGCTCGTCCAGCAGGTCCTGGCCCGAGGTGTCGCTCATGTCGAAGTGGTAGTCGCACAGGACGATGTCAAACGTCTGGTGCTCCAGCATCACCCGCGCGTCCTTGACCCGCGGGGTCTGGCGCACGGTGCCCACGCCCAGGTCACGCAACTGGGCCGACATCAGGCTGCGCGAGTTGGCGTTGCTGTCGATGATCAGCGCCGACGCATCCTGGATGGTGTCGTCCATCAGGAACATGCGTTCTCCTTCCCCGGCGCACCGCCGTGGACTTTGATCGAAAGCCGCTGGAGAGGAATCACTTATGAGTCATCGGAGTGACAGTCCGCCGACTTTAGGACGTTCTCCTTGCCTCCGGGGGGTGAAGACACGCCTGAGCATGGGGGGCGTGACATCCGACGCATGCCAACGCCGTGAAGTTGTTGCGCGGCAAGCCAGAAGAAAGCCGCAGGGCCCTTGCGGGCGCTGCGGCTGGCGGTTCAGCGGGCCGGGGCGCGGCTTACTTGAAGAGGTCCTTGACGCGATCCGTCCAGGTCTTGGCGTTGGGCGAGTGCTTCTCGCCGCCCTTCTTCAGAGACTCGTCGAGTTCCTTCAGCAGCTTCTTCTGGTGCTCGGTCAGCTTGACCGGCGTCTCGACCGCGATGTGGCAGTACAGGTCGCCGGGATAGCTGGAGCGCACACCCTTGATGCCCTTGCCACGCAGGCGGAAGGTCTTGCCGTGCTGCGTGCCTTCAGGCAGCTCGATCTCGGCCTTGCCGCCGAGCGTGGGCACCTCGATGCTGCCGCCCAGCGCCGCCGTGATCATCGACACCGGCATCGTGCAGTGCAGATCGTCGCCGTCACGTTCGAAGATGTCGTGCTGCTTGATGCGGATCTCGATGTAGAGGTCGCCGCTCGGGCCGCCATTCACGCCGGGCTCGCCATTGCCCGCCGAGCGGATGCGCATGCCTTCGTTGATGCCGGCCGGGATCTTGACCTCCAGCGTCTTGGTCTTCTTGACCTTGCCCTGGCCGTTGCAGGTGGTGCAGGGGTCAGGGATGATCTTGCCGCTGCCGTGGCAGTGCGGGCAGGTCTGCTGGATGCTGAAGAAGCCCTGGCGCATGTGCACCGTGCCCGAGCCGCCACATGACCCGCAGGTCTTGGCGCTCGTGCCCGGCTTGGCCCCGGTGCCGCCGCAGGTTTCGCAGCCTTCCCAGCTTGGGATGCGGATCTGGGTTTCCTTGCCGCGGGCGGCTTCCTCCAGCGTGATCTCCATCGCGTAGCTGAGGTCGCTGCCGCGGTAGACCTGCTGGCCGCCCCCGCGACGGCCGCCGCCCTGGCCGCCGAAGATGTCGCCGAAGATGTCTCCGAAGGCCTCGGCAAAGCCGCCGAAGCCTTCGGCGCCCGGGCCGCCCCGGCCGGCACCCATGTTGGGGTCGACGCCGGCGTGGCCGTACTGGTCGTAGGCCGCCCGCTTCTGGGCGTCCGTGAGCATCTCGTAGGCCTCCTTGGCCTCCTTGAACTTCTCTTCGGCCGCCTTGGCACCGTCACCCTGGTTGCGGTCAGGGTGGTACTTCATGGCCAGCTTGCGGTAGGCCTTCTTGATGTCGTCTTCCGTTGCGTTCTTGGGAACGCCGAGGATTTCGTAGTAATCGCGCTTGGAAGCCATGCTCGTCTCTTAAAGCAGCAAAGGCCCGGAGGCGTGTTGACGCATCCGGCCCGCAGTCATCGGATGCTTACTTGCCGTCCTTGACTTCCTTGAACTCGGCATCCACGACGTTGTCGTCCGCCGGGCGCTTGGCTTCGCCTTGCGGCGCCGCCTGCGGCTGCTCGGCACCGGCGCCGGCAGCAGCGCCCGCGGCAG